>SLHA01000075.1 GCA_007136405.1 Candidatus Latescibacterota bacterium | reverse complement strand
CCATGCCGTGGCGACGGTTACTGTACCAGCGGCGGCTACAGGCCCAAAATCTCCTTGGTGACCTTGGGCAACGTACGCCAGTCTTCGATCAGGTAGCGGTTTCCGTCCACATCCTCTATGATGGCACGGTTGTTGGATAGGAGGCGCACATTCTCGCGCCAACCACGAATCTCCAGCGAACGGCTTCCGCTGGTGGTGTGGATCTGTCCGTTCAACACCCCGTGTTCCTCTACGAGCTTACCCACGGTAACCACCTTGGGACGGAAATATATTTTCTTGAGTTCATCCCGAAGCGCCTGCTGGCTCTCCGGATCCAGATCGCTCAGCCGCTCCAGCATGCCAAGCTCTGTTCCATCCGGAAGTGACAGATCGATAAACTCCTCCTCTGCCTCCAGCGGAAACGCCAGCCGCAGATTCACGGCGGTGTATTCATCAGTGCCGATCCGCAGCACCAGCCTGCCCCGCTCGTTGCGGTAGAAACTCACCTGCTCAGGATCCAGCACATGGTCACTGTAGCTGGAGTAATTCGACCTGGGTTCCTCGGTACCGTCATTCATCTACACAACCCTCATCTTTGCCATTTCCGTCTGCATGTCCACCAGCCGCCGGTACACACCGTCTTCCTTCTGCAGCAGCTCATCATGGGTGCCGATTTCCGCTACCCGACCCTTGTCCAGAACCAACAGCCAGTCCGCGTTTTTGAGCGTGGACAGGCGGTGCGCGATAGCGAAGGTGGTTCGACCCGAAACCAGCCGCTCCAAGGCCTCCTGAATTTCGTGCTCGGTCTCGGTATCTACCGAGCTCGTGGCTTCATCCAGTATGAGGATGCGCGGATTGCCGATAAGCGCCCGGGCTATGCTGATCCGCTGGCGTTCTCCGCCTGAAAGCCGGCCACCGCGTTCGCCGACTTCGGTATCGTAGCCGTCCGGGAACGACATGATGAACTTGTGCGCGTTGGAGATACGAGCAGCCTCGATGACCTCCTGACGTGTGGCCTTTGGGTGTCCGTAAGCGATGTTCTCTGCGATGCTCCCCTGAAACAGCAGCGGATCCTGAAGCACCACGCCGATCTGGGAACGAACTTTCTGTTGCTGCAGCTCCGTGATGTCCCGATCGTCCAACAGCACCTCACCATCCGTGGCGTCATAAAACCGGGATATGAGGTTTACCAGGGTGGATTTGCCGGCGCCACTGGGTCCCACGATGCCGATCATCTCTCCGGGCCGGGCCGTGAAGTTGATCCGGTCCAGGATGCGCGCGAATCCGTCATAGGTAAAGCTGACGTCGCGAAATTCCACCTTACCCTGCAACCGCCCCGGATCCACGGCGTCCGGCGCGTCCGCGACCTCGGGTTCGGTATCCAGTATCTCGAAGACCCGTTCAGCCGTGGTGGTGGCGCTTTCCAGCTGTTCCGACAGACGGCACAGATTGGTGACTGGGGCGTAGAACATCATCATATACGAGATGAAGGCCTGCAGCTGGCCCAATGTCAGCGTGTTGCTCAGGACGCGCTGACCTCCGAACCACCATAGCAGAACCGCGCCGACCGAGGTGATGAACTGGATACCCGGCATGAAGATAGACCGCATCTTGACCGATGCCATGCGCGATTCGCGCAAGTCGGTATTGCGCTGGTCGAAACGACCATATTCACGCTGTTCCTGGGCGAACGATTTGACCACCTTTACCCCGGGAATGGTGTCCGCCAGCATGTTGTTCACCATGGAAATCCGCCGGAATATCCGGTGGAAGACCCAGTGAATCCGGGCCCGGTAAAGCAACGTGCCCCCGAGCATGAACGGGATGGGTATCAGTGCGATCACCGCCAACCGCCAGTTCATGATGAAGAGGATGGTGCAGATCCCCACCAGGCGCAGGATGTCGATCACCATTTCCTGAAAGCCCGTGGTGATGAAACCCCGCATGCGCTCCGTGTCATTGGTGACGCGGGTCAGGATGCGCCCGGTACTCAAGGTGCTGTAGAAGCTCAGGGAGAGTTTCTGCAGATGCCCGAATATCTCCATCTGCAGGTCGTACAGGATGCGGTTGCCCAGCCAGCCTAGAAGGTGCATTCGTGCTCCGTTCAGCAGCGAACGCATGATGAACAGGATCAGTAATCCCAGCACCACGAAAACAAGCCGGTTGAGGATGACCGGATCCGGTGTCTTGGGATCATCCGGCGTCAGCACTTGCTCCCGGGCGCCGTCTCTCATCTCCACGAATTGGGCCGTTCCCGGGATGATCACATCATCGATCAGGTATCGGTTGAGTTGCGGCTGAATCAGTGGAATGGTGGCCACCGTCACCGTCAGCACGAACCCTAACAACGCGATATATCTGTAGGCCTTGATATAGTAAAAAAGGCGCCAGAAGGTCTCGGTCTTGCGGACGCAGTGGGGGCAAACCCGGGTTCCCTTACGCAGCGCCCGGTTGCAGGTGGGACAATGCTCGACCACCTTGACCGGCGCTAGCTGGTCTACCTCCTCCGGCTCCTCCTCCGCTACCTGCACCCCCGCCGCTTCCACCACCTGAGGCACGCTGGAGAATTTGAAATACGCGCTCTGCGAAAACCGCACCAGCTCGATCGTTTCGTCTTCCACTTCTACAATCAGCGCCCCGGCGCCGACGTAGCTGCGCGTCTGAATCCGCGCAATTGCACTCAGCGGGATGCTCGTGACCTCAGGTTCCTTCTTGCCGTTCGGCACGAAGACCAACACGCGCTCGTCCGTCAGCACGAACCAGGAATCACCATAGTTGCCGTCCGGCATGATATCAGCGGCCAGCAGCACCATCAGCAGTTCGCCCGGCTTGAGCACTTCACGGATATGAGGTGCAAGCTCCTCTGGGATTGCCTCCACCAGATCCACTGCGGTATCTCCTATCTTGTCACCACGACCACGGCGATCGACCGGATATCGTCGCCCACGAAAAGCTTAAAAACCACATAAGTGGTTATTTTTCACACTATTGCCATGCAAAGTTAAGGTGCACGACCAGTGCTGGCAAATGGACAAGGCGCGGGCAGGGAATGTATCAGGGAGGCATACACCAAAGGCCATCGGTCACCATGAGGACGGCAACCTGGACAGGCAGATGGCCATCGTGCGCGTAGCCGCAGTATGCCGGCAACGCAGCGGGTTGTGGGGGCCTGGTTCCATCAGCCCTTCCGCCGTAGCCGTGTGGGGCAGTGACGCAGGCAGGCAAAGTGCAACGAGCTCACTCCGGATCGCACTCTGCAGCCGTGTAGTCGCGCAGAAACAACCGTGATGCGCCGACACCTGCTGCATGAGCATTCACTACCCGGTGTAGCTGGATCCGTTTTCTATGGACAGCCCCCGAGTTCCAGTTCAGAGGAGGCTGCTTATTAGCTTTTTGCGGTGCCGGAGAACAGGGCTTCCTCCAAGTCGTGCTCGGTGAGCATCTGTTGCGTGGCTTTGCCACGATGCTCGGCAACCACCACTCCGATGATCCGCCTTGCGGCTTCTTGATCCAACTCCGGGACCTTGCGCTGGAAACGCTCGAGTGCGACACTGACCGCGTCTTCCCAACTCATATCCGGCGTCTCTTCGCGCACGGAAAACAGGATGTTGTCCGCCAGACGGATCAGACTGTCCGATGACATTCGGTGACCGTTGGTGGCAACAGACAACGCTGGATCCGGATCTATGGCCTTTTCGCTTCGGCCCAGAGCTTTCAACAGACAGCGCGCCGACGTGGCAATGTCGAAAAGATGGGCTTCGATGATCTCTACATCCTTCTTGGATTTGCGCACCTCCGACGCCTTGGCTCGCACGTTTCTGCTCATGACGTACAGGATCTCGGCGATACGCAATGCCGAGCGCATCACCAGATGCTGATAGATACTCACCAGCATCAGCAGAATGGTCAGCACGAACAGGACGATCATTATCGTGTTCATGAAAAGAGCCTCCTGTTTTTCTTACAACGCTCAATTGGGCAAGTGGGCTGGCGGATTCATCAGGACCGACACGACACGCCTCCGTCAGGCGTTTCTGGTCCACAGCCATGCACTGCTACCTGTTTTATGAATAGGTGCCCTGTAAGCTGTCTTATATAATAAGTGCACGTATGTCAAATATCCAAGGAGAATCTCGCCTCTCAACAGCCGTCTCTTGCGATTGGGCCCATGGTGCGGTACTATACCGCCAGGGGGAGTGACCATGTTTCCGGAGCTACGGTATGCAGGACATGGCTGAAGAAATACGTGTTCTGGGTGATCCGGCGCGATTGCAGATTCTCAGCACATTGTCCAGAGCGGATGAAACCGAACGCAGTGTCTGCGCGCTGGCAAGGCGGTTGGGTATATCCCAGCCCAATGTGTCGCACCACCTCCGTGTACTGAAGAACGCGGGGTTCATCTCCTGTCAGAAGGACCAGCGGTACTGCTACTATGCCGTGAATCCGGAGACCATACGCCGGGTTCTCGAGCAAGTCGCCCAGGCGATTCTGCCATGAGATATGCCAGGTAGTCAGAAAGATATCGGAGGGGATCATGGAACAAAGACCATACGGTGACACCGGAGACCATCTGTCCATCATCGGGTTCGGCGGCATCGTCGTAGACCAGACCGATCCGCAGGATGCAGGGCGCCGGGTGGCCGCGGCCGTCGATCGTGGAATCAACTATTTCGATGTGGCACCCACCTACGGTATCGCCGAGGAGCGGCTAGGGCCCGCCCTGGAACCGTACCGTAAAAACGTATTCCTCGCCTGCAAAACCACTCAACGCGACCGCGAAGGTGTCGAAGCAGAGCTGGTCCAGTCGCTCCGTCGACTGAGGACGGATCATCTGGATCTATACCAACTGCACTCGGTGAACACGCCGGAAGACCTGGCCCGCATCGCCGCTCCATCCGGTGCCCTGGAGGCCTTTGTCGCGGCGCGTCACCGGGGCCAGATCCGGCATATCGGTTTTTCCAGCCACTCGGTACCTGTAGCACTACAACTGCTGGAGTGCTTCCATTTCGAGTCCGTGCTCTTCCCGATCAACTGGACGCAGTATCTGCGTGCCGGATTCGGCCCGCAGGTCGTGGCGCGAGCCCGGGAAAAGGGGGCCGCACGGTTGGCGCTCAAGTCGCTGGCCTATGGCAAACTCCCGGAAGGTAGCCCCAAGAAATACAGCAAGTGCTGGTATCAGCCGATCGATGATCCGGAGCTGGCCGCCCTGGCACTTCGATTCACCTTGTCCCAATCGATCACCGCAGCCATACCGCCGGGCGAAGAGTCTCTCTTCGAGATGGCCGTGGACATCGCCGCCCGGTACACCCCCATCACGGATGACGAAGTGGAGGAACTGCGCCGGCGCGCCATGGATGCGACCCCATTCTTCGAGCTCTGATCCCGCGTCACGGGGCACTGCTGCACAGGGCTTCGGCGCGCGGCTCTGCGGCACGGGGCAATACTGCACGCGGGGCATTGCGGCACCGGGCGCTCCGGCACCGGGCACTGCTGCACGAAGCACCATACGGTAAAGCGCCGTTCTGTCCTTGTCGCGCGACTGCCCGGCATGCCTGCCCGTCAACCTTGTCCGGATCGTACGGGTGACGCTTCCTGCCATGCCTGAACCGGCGTCGCGCCGTCAGCCGTCTCTCTCCCGGATGCGCGGTTCAACCGAGCCGAGGACGCCGGCGCACCCGGCCGGACGACGAGCCGCATTGTGGCCAGGCGGATGGCATCGTGTAGGGAAATCCCCAGGCGGAACATGCCATTGACGCGCCGTCGTTCGCCCGGGTCGAGCCGTAGAGGCTGCTCGAACGGAAAGAAATGGTCCAGGAAAAAATCGTCGTCATCATAGAAGCGCAGTTCATAACGGACCTGCACCTGGCGTTCCGACAGGTTCGCGAACCATACGATGAACGTGCCTTCTGTTTCGTCTGTATACCCATCCGTACCACGGTCCGATATGATGGGGAGCCATTGCACACTGTCCACCCGGACGGTACCTTCCCATCCGGCCTCGGGTTCCAGTATGACCTGCGTCGTGCGCAAAGGATGACGGGGACCGGTGGGATCACGCATGAGCCCGCATCCGGCCAGGAGTATCAGCACGGTGACGGCATATCTTCTGACGCTGTTCAGCTGGTATTCTGCCATATATTTCCCGTTCTGCCAACTCGACTGCATCGCGATGAAAACGGCAGCCGGCATGCGGTGCGCCTGTTTCCCGTCAGCGGCGTGACATGCCGTCGAGTACGGAACCACGATCTGTTGCGCCTGTTGACCCATGAGGCGGAACCATGGTCGGATGCGCCGTCGCCCCGTGAGAAGGGTCAATCCAGGAAACGTTCGCGCTCATGTGGCAGAGGCACCCGGCAACTGTCGCTCCGGCCAAACCACGCATAGCGCCGGCGTGCCACCAAGTCATACACCCGGTCCCGCAGAAAGGGGGGAACCAGGCAAAAAACGCCCAGCAGCGCCCATGGCCATCCCAGACCTCGGGCGATACGCAGCGCCGCAGTGGAACGCGCATATACCTGTCCACCGTCCACCAGCAGTACGCTATCCACGTCATCGGCACACATGCCGTGCGCGCGCAGCAAACGCGCTCCTGCCCGGCCCTGAAGGCTCGCGAACCTGTACCGGCCGGCTCGATCCCGCCCTATGATGAAACTGACGACGGCGTTGCACAGATTGCAGACACCGTCGAACAATACAACAGGATGCTCCATGGAACACTCCCTAACACCGTGGCCCGGAACCCGGTAGAGCGTCACAGGTATTGCGCTCAGCCGAACCGGACCTATTTTTCATCGCCGTCACCGGTCTCTCGCATGGTAACGAGGATGGACCCGGGTCGTTGCGTCAGGCAGGCGCACGATCCGGGCCAGTGTACAGCGGCCCGGATCGTCGATAGCGCCAGGATCTGGTCCATCCTGCCTCACCTCGGAAAAGGACCGGGATCGATTTCCTAATGCCGACCTGTGCCCCGGAAGGTCGGCTTGACGTGGCTATCTAACGAAGCCCACCATAAGGAGGAACGCACACCATGCCCCACGTGATCACCCAGCCCTGTATCGACAGAGTAGAGAAGGCATGCATCGAAATCTGCCCGTCCGAAGCCATCCATCCGGCAGAGGACACCAACCTGCCCGAAGATGAACGCCGGAACATGTCGTACATCAACCCGGACGAGTGCGTAGACTGCGGTGCCTGCGTGGATGAATGTCCCTGGGAAGCCATCTTCCCCGAAGAGGAGGTTCCCGAGCAGTGGCAGAAATTCATCCAGATCAACGCCAAGGCGTTCGCCTGACAGAGATGTGAACCTGGCGTGCGGGAGCGCTGAGCGCACCGTCGGCTACCAGGCTCGAAAGGCAGGTATTCATCCGGGCGAGTTCCTCACACAAGACGAACGAAGCCCCCCTCCAGCTGCTGGCGGGGGGCTTATCGTACCGCGTGGTTCCAGGGCGACGTACACCGCCCGCATGCAGCGTCCGATACGGGCAACCGCAGGCGCCCTTGAACGACGCTGCGGGCTGTGGTGTTTGTCAAGCGGTCCATGTCTTCCGCAGCGGACGGTGCGTATAGGGCCGGTATTGCTCTCCCTCGAAGTCGCCCACGCACTGGCCGCTTCCCCGGAGCACGTATTTGTAGCTGGTCAGCCCTTCCAGGCCTACGGGTCCGCGACTGTGAAGCCGGCTGGTGCTGATGCCGACTTCTGCACCCAGACCGTATCGGAAGCCGTCGGCAAAACGCGTGGAGGCATTGTGCATCACCGATGCCGAGTCCACGCCTCGCAGGAACGCCTCTGCCGCCTGCCTGTCTTCGGTCACGATGGTGTCCGTATGATGGCTGCCGTATTCGTTGATATGGTTGATGGCCTGATCCAGATCATCGACCACCTTTACTGCCAGGATGAGGTCCAGGTATTCCGTGTGCCAGTCTGCCTCGGTGGCCGCATCCATGGCTGCCGGCGCCAGACTGCGCGCCCGTGCATCACCCCGCAACACCACACCTCGGGAGCGTAGCTCGGGAACGACCCGCGCCAGCAATGCAGGCGCGACATCCTGATGCACCAGCAGCGTTTCGGCCGCGTTGCACACGGCCACATACTGCGTCTTGGCATCCACGATGATATGCGTTGCCATGCCTATCTGAGCGGAACGATCCACGTATACATGACAGATCCCATCCGCGTGACCCATCACCGGTATCCGCGTGTTGTCCAGGATGTGGCGGACGAACTCGTTGGACCCCCGCGGTATGATCAGGTCCACATCCTGATCCATACCCAGCAGCACCCCGACATCCTCCCGGCTGGCCAGCAGACCCAGCCACCCGGACGGGATTCCGTCTGACCCTGTGGTCGCATCGACGATCACCTGGCCCAACACTTGGTTGGTTCGCGCTGCTTCCCGTCCCCCCTTGAGCAGGACCGCGTTCCCTGATTTCAACCCCAGTGCGGCGATCTGCACCAGCGCATCCGGACGGGACTCGAAGATGACGCCGATGACACCGATGGGGACGGTAACCCGGTATAGCTCCAGTGCGGTACTCAGTTCGGTGGCCGACTGGGTCACGTTGAGCGGATCAGGCTGCGCCGCCACGCTGGTTACCATCCGGCCCATTTCGGCGCATTTGTCGCCGGCAAGGCTCAGGCGTTTCAACAGCGGTTGTCCCATACGCCCCTGACTTACTGCCTGTTGCGCCTCTGCCACATCCAGCGTGTTGGCGCCCAGGATCTCCTCCTGACGCGCCTCCAGGGCCATGGCCATGGCCTCCAGTGCGGCGTTGCGTTGCGCCGTACTCGTGACGGCCAGGCGACGCGCGGCATGGCGAGCCGCCGTGGCCATGTCCTGCACAGATTGCGTCATGACTTCTCTTCTTCCGCCACGTGCTGAGTAGCCGCCTGCATCATGGAGTGGAGCGCCCGGGTAACCCGTTGCGGGTCGTCCACCGTGCCTTCACCCAGCAGAACATAGTCCACGAGCATGTTGGCCCAATCCCTGATGCGTTCCGAATCCCGTTCGCGCCTAAGCATGCCCCCGAGATTCCTGATGATCGGATGGCGCGGGTTGATCTCCAACACACGCTTGGTGGGCGTGAATTCACGGTCGCTCATGCGCAGAAGACGTTCCATGTTCTGGCTCATGCCCCCCTGTGGGGTCACCAGCACGCACGGGCTTTCCGTGAGCCGATTGGACTCCTTGACATCCGATACCCGATCCTCCAGCTGCCTCTTGAGGAAACTGACCAGTTCGATGGTCTGTTCCTTGTTGTCTTCCACACCTTCCAGTCTGACGTCGTCAGTGCCCAGATCCAGATCAGCCGCATCGATGGCCTGGAATTCCTTCTCTCCGTATTTCTGCAGGGAGTTGACCACCCATTCGTCCACCGGTTCATCCAGGAGTAGCACTTCCAGGTTGCGCTTCCGGAAAGGCTCCAGCAACGGGCTCTGTGCGATGGCGTCCACGCTTTCGCCGGTAAGGTAGTAGATCTTTTCCTGCTCGCTCTGCATCCGGTCGACATACGTCTGCAGAGACACCCAGGCGTTGCGGTCATCTTCCAGCGAGGAGTGGAAACGCAACAGGTCCGCCAGCTTGTCCTTATTGTCGAAATCAGTGGCGATGCCCTCCTTCAGGACCATGCCGTACGCGCGCCAGAATTTCAGGTAGTCTTCCTCACTGCGCTTGGCCATGTCTTCCAGCATGCCCAACACTCGCCGCACCAAGGTTGCGCGTACCTTGTTCATGACCGGATTGTGCTGCAGGGTCTCGCGCGAGACATTCAGCGGCAGGTCATCGCAATCCACGACACCGCGGACAAAACGCAGGTATACGGGCAGTAACTCCTTACAGTCATCCTGGATGAACACACGGCGCACATGCAGATGGACGGCGATCCTGGGTTCCGGCGTAAACAGCCACTGCAGCGGCGCCTGCCTGGGGATGAACAGAATGGCGTAAAATTGTATGGGCACGTCGACGATGATATGCTCACGGGCCAGCGGCGCCTCCGGGTCTCCGGTCAGATGCGTGTAGAACTCGTTGTATTGCTCATCCGTCACCTGATTCCGGGGACGTGTCCACAGCGCCGAGGTATTGTTGACCTGCTTGCCAGCCACCTTGATGGGATAGGCGACAAAATCCGAATGACGCCGGATGATGCTCTCCAGGCGGTGAGCATCCAGGTATTCCTCGCTGTCGCTGCGCAGATAGAGCTTGACTTCCGTACCCCGTTCTTTCTTGTCCGCCGGCGCGATGGTATACTTGCCGTCACCGGTGGATTCCCACATCACCGCCTCGGCTTCCGGATCCGCACTGCGGGTGGTGAGGACGACGCGGTCAGCCACCATGAACACCGAGTAGAAACCGACTCCGAACTGGCCGATGAGCTTCAGTTGCTCTTCCTTGTCCTTGTCCTTGCTCTGGGCCAGTTGCCGGATGAACTCCATGGACCCGGAGTGAGCGATGGTACCGATATTCCGATTGACTTCCTCCCGGGTCATACCGATCCCGGTGTCACGGATGGTCAGCGTCTTGCTGCTCTTGCTGATCTGGAGGTCGATCTCCAGGGCCGCTCCCGGATCCACCACGGACTTGTCCGTAAGCGCGCGATGATGGATTTTGTCCAGAGCGTCCGAAGCGTTGGAAATCAACTCCCGCAGAAAGATCTCCGAATGCGTGTAGAGCGAATGTACGAGCAGGTTCAGCACCTGCTGAACTTCAGTCTGAAATGCGCGTTCCTCCACGCCGCCCGTCTGTGTAGCATGCTCAGTCATGACTGCTAAACTCCTTGCTGCTGTTGACGATGTACAAACCGATCCAGTATCTTGATGGATGTTCAGATCAATCTTGTTAATCTAACTTAGTATTCACAGGAGGCAAGACCCGCAGGTCGCCGCACCGACCGGGTCCGGTGGCCCAACGTGTCCGGTACGGCGCTCGCGCACCACAGCGCGTACCGTTGGCGGCTCGCCTTCCGCTCAGGGGCTTTGCTGGCGTGTCATGCAGGAATACGATCTGATCATCGTGGGTGCCGGTCCGGCGGGTTCAGCCGCCGCGATGCTAGCGGCACGGCGGGGAATGCGTTGCGCCCTGCTGGACAAGGCCAGCTTCCCGCGCGACAAAGTCTGTGGCGATGCGCTGTCCGGCAAGAGTATGCGCCTGCTGGATGAACTCGGGTTCCTGGATCCGGTGCTGCAGTTACCCGGCACGGTGATCCACCGCGTGGTGTTCTCCAGTCCGGATGAATCCGTTCTGGAGATCGATCTGCGACGGCACGCAGAGCTGCATCCGCCATCTGGCGGCGGGACCCACCGCATGGAGGGGAAGGTCGTGCCGCGCAGAACGCTGGATGAGTTCCTGCTCCGCCAGGCTCAGGCCGCGGGAGCCGTCATTCACGAGGGTTGCACCGTGCAGGAACTGGTCTTTGCCGGCACGCAGGCGCGCCGCACCTGCGGCGGATCCAAGATTTCCGGCGCCGGCAGCGCGGCCCCCACTTCAGGCGCTTGCGGCCCTTCCGGCGCTGCCGTCGCTGCCGGCGCGTGCGGTCCTTCTGGCGCGGCCCCCACTTCAGGCGCTTGCGGCCCTTCCGGCGCTGCCGGTGCTACCGGCGGATCCGGCGCCATGAGATCGGCGCGCATCGCCGGTGTTCGCGGCACCCGCGCCGATGGCTCGCCGTTTGAATTCCACAGCCGCCTGGTCCTGGGGTGCGACGGTGTCACCTCCCTGGTGGCCAGGCAGTCGGGACTGCATCAGCGCGGGCACCGCCACTGCCGCATCGCGGCCCGTCAGTATATGCGGGACGTCGACGGTCTGACGGACCAGATCGAGTTGCACTTCACCCATGAAGTGGTTCCCGGATATCTGTGGATCTTTCCGGCAGGAGAGGGCCTGGCCAATATCGGACTGGGGCTGGATTGCGTCGACAGGAAAAAACGTGCCATGAACCCGCTACAGACGCTCCAGGAGATCATCGGCGCGCCGCGTTTCCGGCATCGTTTCCGGCAGGCCCGCGCCGTGGGCCGAGCGACTGGCGGCCACCTCCCGGTGGGCAGTATCCGGCGGCCCTGCAGTGGTCAGGGGGTCCTGCTGCTCGGAGACGCGGCAGGACTGGTCGATCCCTTTACGGGGGAGGGTATCGGCAATGCCCTGATCTCGGCCCATCTGGCCGTGGACACCGCTGCGGAGGCCATCGTGGCCGATGATGCGAGCGCGGAGTTTCTGCGGTTGTATGACCAACGTCTCTGGGACCAGCTGGGTAGTGAATTGCGGACCAGCGCCAGGCTGCACCGGTTGAGCCGCTGCAGACCTTTGTTCAACTGGGTGGTCCGTCGGGCCGCCCACAGCCGGGAACTGCGGGATCTCATCGGCGCGATGATGGCCGGCACGGAATCCAGGACGCAACTGTTGCACCCCTGGTTCTACGTCCGGTGGTTGGCCGGTTGATCTCCCCGGGCCAGCGGGCCGGCCCGGCGGCCCTGCTGTCAGGAGGCATAACCCAGCGCTCGGGACAGCACGCCGACCACACCACCCAGGACATTGCCCCACACGACCAGCCAGCCCAGGTGCTCGCGTATCACTTCCTCCATCATCTTCTTGACCATGTCCGGACTCAGCTCCTCCAACCTTGCGGCAAGCAGCTGGTCCACCCGTTCCCGCAGTAAGGCCGGATCCAGGACTTTGGCGTTGAGCTCCCGTTGCAGACGTGGTGCCAGGGCCTGCCCGGCCTCGCCCAGAAACTCGCGCACCAGTGGCTTCACGCGCCGCGCTCCGGCAATCTGTAGCACCATGCCCAGAGGTGACTGCACCAGTTCGGCCAGCTTTCGATCGATGGCCGCGTCCACCTCGCTGGATTGCATCAGGGCCTGAACGAGCCTTTCCATCTCAGGATCCGGATCGCCGTTGCCGCAGTGCCAGTGCATGTGGCGTGACAGTTGATCATCAGAGAAGAAGTGTCGCAGGATGAGATCCCGTATCTGGGCGCGAATCTCGCGGAAACGGGCGGGTATCACCCCCGAACCGTACAACAACGGCACGGGATCGAACAGCATCTTCACCGCCAGCCAGTTGGTCATACCACCGGCGAAACCGAACAACCCGGCAGCCAGCAGCCAACCGCTGCCGGTCACCGCGTACCGTGCACCGAACCAGCCCGCGATCAGCAGGCCGAGGGAAATCAGACTGCTGATACTGCCTTTATCCAATCTTGCTCGCACCATGGGTGTTCTCAGGATAGCCTACAGGACGATCCGCTTCCGCTGCGTCTCACGCCACCGCTCCATGGCCAGACCGATGAGCCGGTCGACCAGATCGGCATAACCGATGCCACTGGCCTGCCACAGTTTGGGATACATGCTGATGGGTGTGAAGCCCGGCATGGTGTTGATCTCGTTCAGATAGACGAACTCGTCGGTTTTCCTGACGAAAAAATCAACCCGTGAAAGACCGGCAGCGTCCACAGCATGGAAGGCCGCTATCGCCAGTTTCTGAATCCGTGTCGCCGTCTCCGGTGTTATACGTGCCGGGACAACCAATTGCGACGAATCATCCACGTACTTGGCCTGGTAGTCGTAAAATTCGTGGCCGGGGACGATTTCGCCGGGGACTGAGGCTTGCGGTGCCTCATTCCCCAGGATGGATACTTCCACCTCACGGCAGTTCTCGGCCGCCTCTTCAACCATGATCTTGACGTCGTATTGTGCCGCATCGTCCATGGCAGGCTCGAGCTCCAGGCGCGTCCGCGCCTTGCCCACTCCGATGCTGGAACCCATGCAGGCCGGTTTGACGAACACCGGAAACGTCAAACGATTTTCCACCATGTCGAGCACGGCCGCGCGCTGGTCTTCCCAGCGGCTGCGCCGGATGACGACATGCTTTAGCTGCGGCAGGTTGGCGGCCTGGAACACGCGCCGTGCCAACTGCTTGTCCATGCCCACGGCGGACCCGGTCACGCCAGCGCCGACGTAAGCCACGTTGGCCAGTTCCAACAGGCCCTGCACCGTGCCATCTTCACCGTAGGGGCCATGGAGTAGCGGAAAGAACACGTCCACCTGACGGCCCGCACCATGTCCCGACTCCCTGCTGCACAACATACCGTGGACATCGCAGCAATCCAGCGTCACCGCGGTGCCCGCGTCACCCGTGACGGTGCTGCCCGCGAGCATGCTGGATTCGTCATCCGCCAGGTACCACCGGCCATCTTTGGAGATACCGATCAGCACCACTTCGTACTTGTCCCGCGGTATGGCCGCTACCACCGACCGCGCGGAGATCACCGAAACTTCGTGCTCACAAGAGCGACCACCGAAGAGAACGGCCACGCGTATTCTGTCGCGCTCCAACCGACACCTCCCTGGTACTGTTCATGCGGTCATGCGGCACCGCCTTACCCGTGAACTTCCGGCAGGCCCGGCGGCGTATCACTCGCCGGTGGTGAATTGCATCCCGGCGCAGCCCTGCGAGCACCCGCAGCGAGGGGCCAACCTGCACAGCATCAGGATAATAGGCGTATTCGGTGCTGGCAGCAAACCAGCAGGCCGGTACCCATCGCCCCCTTGCAGGCTTCTCGTGTTCGTCTTTGCTTGCCGTCCTGGCGCCCGACCGCTAGGTTCTCTGCGGACACCGGAATGCAGCCCTGATCTTCCAGCCATCGTTCGCACCGTACCGTCTTCGGCTCCCCCCGCCCGGGCTCTGAGTCGGACGTCAGCAATCCATCGAGGCCATCCATGCATATCACCGCTGTTGAGAGCTTTCAGGTCGAGGTTCCGCTGAACGAATCCCAGAAACAGACGAAGGGCATCTACCACCGGACCGGCATCACACGGATCACCACGGATACCGGCATCCGCGGTTACGGTTTTACTGTCAGTGACGAGGCAACTGTTGCCGCCATGCTGCTGGGCCAGGATCCGCTCCAGATCGGCCGCCACCTGGCTGCCGGGCTGGACCAGCATTTCGGCGCCGAGAACGCCTTGTGGGACATCGCCGGCAAGGCGGCCGGGATGCCATTGAACGCAATGTGGGGCGCCTGTCGACAACGTCTTCTGTTGTACCTCACCTGCGTCTGGCCCGGAGCTGCGGACCAGACGGATGTAACTCCGCGGCAACAGGCGGAGGATGTGCGCCGTTACGCAGAAACCGGATACCGCGCTGTGAAGATTCGCGTTTGGCGGCCGGACCCCATGGAGGACGTGGAAACCGTGCGCCTGATCCGCCAGCTGGTTGGCGGTCGCGATCGAATGGAGGTCATGCTGGACCGCACCGGAGATTACGCGCCGGAAACCTGGGACTACGAGACCGCGCTGCGCGTGGCACGGGCGCTGGAAGAGGTGGATGCCACCTGGCTCGAGGAGCCTTTCGCCCGCGGCGACGTGGAGCTGTCCGCCCGCCTGCGTTCATCCACCGGTATCGACATCACCGGAGGAGAACACCAGCCTTATCCGGTGTATCCCGGCTACCTGCGCGGTGAAGCGTTCGACATCATCCAGCCACACTGCGCCAACGTGCTGCGGCACCTGAAAACCATCGGCGACATGGCGGAGGCGTTCGGCACCCGGTGCGTCTTCCATGGCTCGCACGGCATGGACCTGATCGGTTCGCTCCAGGTTGGTGCCACCATAGCATCCTGTGACCGGCAGGAACTCGTCTTCACCACACCGCCGATGCTGCCGGAGGAGGCCTGGGCGCCCCTTGGCGCGCTGGTGAAAAACGGTACACTGTACACCGTACGGGACGGGTACATCGATGTGCCGCAAAGCCCCGGACTGGGAATCGAACTGAACGAGGCAGCCATCGAACGGTATCGCGTGGACTGACCGGCGCGATTGCCCGGGTGGCGGGTCGCTTGATCGGCGGCAGCGAGTGCATGGCGTTGGCATCTGACAGGTACGCGTGGATGTACGGCGTACCACCATCCAGCAAGGTTGGACGATGATGAGAAACCCCCTGTCAAGACAGCCCGGGTTGCTGCGGCGCAGCATCGCCATGCTGTGGCATGCACTCAACTGGTCCCGCCTTGTTGTCGTCAACGGGTTGTTCCTGGTCCTGATCCTCTTTTTCGTGGCGGCATTGCTGGCGGATCGCACCCCTCGCGTCCCGGCCGACGCGGCTCTCGTGCTTGAACTGAATGGCCGGATTGTCGAACAGCTTGCCTACGAACCTCCTGCCATGCTGCTCTTACGCAGAGGAGTCGATGACTCTCGGCGGGACGAGATCGTGCTGCAGGATATTCTGCACGCCCTGGACATCGCCGCATCGGATCCGCGTATCCAGGTCGCCGTGCTCAAGCTCGAGGGCCTGCGTCCCAGCGGTCTGAGCAAGCTTCAGGCCGTGGGTCAGGCGCTGAGCCGGGTGCGTGAGTCCGGGAAGACGGTCATCGTGCATGCAGAGCACTACACCCAATCCCAGTACTACCTGGCAGCGCACGCCGACGAAGTGTATCTGGATCCCATGGGCGCGGTGATCCTGCAGGGTTTCGGGGTATACCGCACCTATTATCGCTCGGCGCTGGAGCGGCTGCGCATCCGGGTCCATGCCTTTCAGGTCGGCACCTACAAGTCCGCACTGGAGCCCTATCTGCGTGACGACATGTCCCAGGCGGACCGCCAGGCCACCATGGCGTGGCTGGATGCACTGTGGAAGGCCTACTGCGACGGTGTGGCCGAGCAGCGCCATATGCCGGCGGACGCCGTCCACGGCTTCGCGGATTCGTTGGCGGCTCATGTTGACGCAACAAAGGGCGACCTGGCCCGGCTGGCGTTGCAACGCGGTCTGGTTGATTCGCTGGCTGACCGGCGCCAGGTGGAGCAACGCCTGATCGAACTGGTGGGTGAACAGAACGGCAGTTTTCGCCAGATCGGCTTCCGTGCCTACCTGCAGGCCAACCGGGACCGCACGCAATGGTCATCCGGACCGCGTGACGCCCGTGTCGGCCTGATCACCGGTCGCGGCGTCATTCTGGGCGGAGACCAGCCTCCCGGCCGCATCGGCGCGGAGACGGCTGGCAGGCTGCTGCGCCAGGCCCGCGAGGATGCCACCATCCGGGCGGTGGTGCTGCGCCTGGATTCGGGCGGCGGCAGCGCGCTGGCCGCCGAAACGCTGCGCCGCGAGGTGCTGCTGACCCGGGAGGCTGGCAAGCCGGTAGTCGCGTCCCTGAGCTCGGTGGCCGCATCGGGGGCCTACTGGATTGCTTCGGCAGCGGATGCGATCTGGGCGGCGCCCACCACGCTTACCGGCTCCATCGGCATTTTCGGCGCCGTTCCTACTTTTGAGCAGACGCTGGATGCCCTCGGCATCCATGTCGACGGCGTCGGCACCACGAGAATGGCCGCCGCCTTCGCCCCCCGACAGGAGATCGACCCGGCTACGGCCCGTATCATGCAGCAGACGGTGGAACACGGATACACCCGCTTTCTCGAGGTGGTGGGAGCCGGCCGCAATATGCCTCCGGAAGAGATCGATGCCATCGGTCAGGGACGGGTATGGGACGCCAAGAAAGCCAAGGAACTCGGACTCGTGGACCACCTGGGCGAACTGGATGAAGCCATCGCCGCCGCCGCCGAGTTCGCCGGTCTGGAGCATTTTCGCGTGATCCGGCTCAGGCCGGTACCTGACACACGGGAACGGATCATGCGCTGGCTAACCGGTCTGGCTTCCGGTTTTCTGGCGCCCCAGGATGACGCGTGGCTGCATGGAGTGAGGCAGGCGGTCGCCCAGCTGACGCCGCTGGTATTACTGGACGACCCCCGGGGACTCTACGCCTGGTGCGTGGGTTGCTCCATCCTTCATTGAACCGATCATGACCCTCTCGACAGCAGGAATGCATGAAGACAAAGATGGCATTCGCCGGATTCCGGCACGGACACATCAACAGTCTGTACGAACTGGCCCGCAGCAGCGATGAAGTCGAGGTCGTTGCGGCCTGCGAGGAGGATCCGGACACGCGCAACGGGCTCCATGCCGTCGGCCGTATACAGCTCACCCACACCGATGTTCAGCGTATGCTGGACGAGGTCGAATTCGATGCCCTGGCTGTGGGTGACTACTTCGCGCGCCGCGGCAGCCTGGTGCTGGAGGCCCTCTCTCGCGGCAAGCACGCCATCGCCGACAAACCGCTGTGCACCCGCCTCAGCGAAGTAGCGGAGATGGCGCGCATCACCCGGTCCGGCAGTCTCAAGGTCGGATGCATGCTCACCATGCGGGACTCGGCGCCAATGCGCGGAGCGCGCGCGATGATCCGGGCAGGGCGCATCGGCGAAGTGCAGGCCATCGGTTTCGGAGGTCAGCACCCGTTGATGCTGGACTCGCGCCCCGGCTGGTATTTCGAGGCAGGCAAGCACGGCGGCACCATCACCGATATCGGCATCCATGCCATCGACGCGATTCCCTGGATCACGGGGCTGGAATTTCACACGATCAACGCGGCGCGTTGCTGGAATGCCTTTGCCAGGCCCTATCCCCATTTCCACGACGCCGCGCAGATGATGCTGACCATGAATAACGGCTGCGGTGTGCTGGGCGATGTCTCCTACTTTGCGCCCGACCGCCTTGGGTATCGTCTGCCGCAGTACTGGCGGACCACATTCTGGGGCACGGAGGGCCTGATCGAACTGTCGACGGCGATGGACAAGCTGATGGTGGTCGGCGCGGCGGACGACGAGGTCCGGTATGAGCCTCTACCTCCGGCGGTGAAGGGCGGCTATCTGCGCTCCTTCCTGGACGATATCGCCGGCGTCACACCGGACAGTGGATTGGACACTGCCGCGGTGCTCGAATCCATGCGCACGGCGATCACCATCCAGGAAGCAGCAAACCATGGTGCCCGGGAAGTGGAGTTGCGCTAGCCTTGATTTCCACAGTCTCGAAATGGGCTAACAGGCTGCTTGTGTGGCGGCTGCCGGTGTGGCGTTCACGCGCATTGGATGCGGAGCTGTCGGCCAGCCCCGCAACAGCCATTCCTCCTGCGCCAGTGCGGCCAGACCCGCAATGGCCACTCCTCCTGCATCCGTGCGGCCAGACCCGCGTCACGCGCTACCCGGTTGCCGGATCAGGCAAACCGCCCGGCACAACAGCCGGCTGATCGTGCCGGGCATGGGGTAAGCCATCATTCCGCCGCCTGCACCGCCGCCGCCTGGACCACCGCCGCCATGTCCTGGGGCCAGTCCGCCTCCAGGACAAGCTCCACGCCACGTAGAGGATGGATGAAACCAATAAGGCGCGCGTGGAGTGCCTGGCGCGGAATCAGCCGCAGCATACGTTCAGCCTGCCGTCGCCACTCTGGGCGGATCCCATCAGCGCGATTGCGACCGCTATACACCGGATCTCCGAATACGGGGTGACCGAGGTGTTCGAGATGGGCGCGTATCTGGTGCGTCCGCCCCGTTTGCAGCCGAATATCGAGCAGATCGGTGAAATCGAAACGCTCGCGCACCGCGTACTGGGTGACTGCCGGCCGGCCTCCGTGCACCACAGCCATGCGCTTGCGGTCCACGGGGTGCCGTCCCAACGGGGCATCCACCATGCCTTCCTCCGCCACATGCCCCCAGACGAGGGCGCTGTATTCCCTGCGGATCCGGCGCTTTTCCAGCTGTGCCGCCAGTCCCCGGTGCGCGACATCGTTTTTGGCCACTACCAACAATCCGGAGGTCTCCCGGTCCAGACGATGGACGATACCCGGACGCAGGATTCCGTTGATCCCGGAAAGATCGGTGCAGTGATGCAGCAACGCGTTAACCAGAGTGCCGTTCCAGTTCCCGGGCGCCGGATGGACGGTCATGCCCGCCGGTTTGTTGACCACCAGCAGACAGTCGTCTTCGTAGCGGATATCTAGGTCCACGGCTTCCGGTGCAACGACGAGCGGTTGCGGTTCCGGCACCTGCACGTCGATCCGGTCACCGGTACGTACCGCGTAGCTGGAGCGCTGGCAGCATCCGTTCACCTGGACGAAACCATCGCGAACGAGCTGTTGTATGCGCGTCCGGGACAATGATGCACAACAATGCCGGAGGAAACGATCCAGCCTTTCGCCGGCCGCATGGGAGGGGACGTGCACGAGCATGGCGAACGGCTCCTGGGAACGGGCGGGTCAGTGCGGCGCGCCCGGCTCCCTGGAAGACTGGCTGGAGTCTGTGGCGCAGGCGCGGTCGGACTTGTCGTGACGCGAATAGAACAGGATGATATAGGCCACTCCCAGAGTCACGAACATGTCGGCCACATTGAAGATCGGCCAGCGCATGGATCCCAGTCCGAAGTCGAGAAAATCAACCACCTCACGATATCGGACCCGGTCCAGGATGTTCCCCACCGCACCGCCCAGGATCAGCCCCAGAGCGATGCGCGTCGAGCGCTGGTGGCTGGGTGTTGACCAGAACAACCAACCGAGAGCCGCCAGAGCGACCAGCGAGACGAGGGTATGGACCAGCGGACTACCCAGATTCAGACCGAAAGCGGCACCAGGATTGCGGATGTACGTGAGCCGGAAGAAATCACCGATGACCTGAATGGATTGCCCTCTGAACATCGTGTGCACCACCACGGCCTTGGTGATCTGGTCCAGCACCAGGACGACGAGCGCACCGCTCAGAGCTTTCATGTTTGTTGGGGAGCCTTCGCCTGCTTGCTCTTGCATCCTATACATTGCGTTGCTGTGGGCACCGCCTCCAACCGTGGCCTGCCAATTTCACCGCCGCACACGCGGCACACTCCGAAGGTGCCGTCCTCCACCCGGTTCAGAGCTTCCTGCAGATATTCGATGTAGTCGTCAGCCCTCTGGGCGAACAGCAGGTTTTTCTCCCGTTCCATGGCATCCGTTCCCCGGTCTGCCATGTGCAGTGAATACGCCGAACGATCTTCGGAGGAAACCTGTTCGGCCTCGCTTCTCGAGTTGAGCTCCTGCTCGTGGAACTCCTGCGAGAGCTCTGCTAGTTTCGCCTGGATCAACTGGCGAAAGAACTCCAGGTCTTCCTTGGTCATCTTGCCCCTGTCTCCCCCTTGCCGTTCACAGCCTTGGCGTCCATGATGCTCCGATAATAACGCATGCGTAATGGAATCCGCTTATACTGCAACCCGTTAGACAAGTGATCCGAACCCTTCACCCGATGTTCAGTCAGCGCGGGCGATGGCGATGGTGGCATCCAGTTCATTTACTTTCCACTGTTGTTGCAGCAAGGCATCCTCCGCTAGCTCACCGATACTCAGATCGACAGCCAGCGTCTCCGCCGCAATGTAGTCTCGATGTGCGTCGACAGCGGTATGCAGATCCTCCGTGCCGCGAACCTGGATCCGAATGCGATCCGACACTTCCAGCCCGGCATCCCGGCGCATATTCTGCACCCTGTTGACAAACTCCCGTGCGGTACACTCCATGATCAAACGGTCGTCCAGGTTGACATCCAGGCCCACGCACAGGTTGCTCTCTACCGCCACAACGACCCCCTCCTTCTCCTGCCGCTGAACCTCGACATCAGCCGCGGAAATCTCACCGCCAGCCACAGAGAGCGTGACGCCGTCCCGGATGGCGGCGTATTCGTCCGGGGTAAGCCCGGCGATGCGCCCGGCCACCTCCTTCATCCTCTTGCCGAAACGCGGTCCAAGAGCCCGGAAATTCGGTTTGTACGAGATCCGGCTGAGCTCCGTCTCATCCTCTACGAAGACGACTTCCTTGATATTGAGCTCATCCGCGATCAACGAGGCTACCTCCTGCAGCTCTTTGCGACTACGCTCGTCCGGTGGCAGCAGATACAGTCGCCCCAGGGGTTGCCGCACCTTCAGGTTGTGCTTGCTCCGAAGCGAGCGCCCCAGCGTCACCGCCAGCATGGCCAGGACCATCTGTTCTTCCAGATCCTCATCCTGGAGCGCACTATCAGCCTGCGGCATGGAACAGAGATGCACGCTTTCCGGCGCTGCAGCATCACGCCTTCGCACCAGGTTCTGGTGCATGACCTCTGTGATGAACGGCAATACCGGAGCCAGCACGCGCGTCAGCGTCACCAGCACCGCATACAGCGTGGCGTAGGCGAGCGCCTTGTCCGCATCATCTTCCGATTTCCAGAAACGCCGACGGCTGCGCCGAATGTACCAGTTGGTGAGTTTGTCGACGAAAAGCACCATGGCCGGAACCGTGCGGTACAACCGGTAAGACTCCATCTCCGTGTTGATGTTCCGAACCAGCGTCTGCAGCTCGGACAGAATCCAGCGATCCAGACGACTGACCGGCTGGATCCGGGCCTCCGGGCACGGCGTCCAGCCATCGATGTTGGCATAGGTGACGAAAAAACTATACGCGTTCCATAACGGGATGATCACCGAACGCAGGCTTTCCTTGATGCCGTCTTCCGTGATCCGCAGTTCCTCCGCCCGCAGCGCCGGGGAGTTCAACAGATACAGCCGCAGCGCATCGGCCCCATACTTGTCCAGCATCTCGGTGGGTTCCGGATAGTTTTTCAGCCGCTTGCTCATCTTGCGGCCGTCTTCGGCCAGCAGCATGCCCGTAACGATGCAGTTACGGAAGGCAGGCAGGCCGAAAAGAGCGCTGGCGAGCACGGTTAGCGTGTAGAACCAGCCACGTGTCTGATCCACACCCTCCGAGATGAACTCCGCCGGGAAACTGGCTTCGAACAGCGTTTTGTCCGTGAAGGGATAGTGGTTCTGAGCATACGGCATGGAACCCGACTCGAACCAGCAGTCCAGCACCTCGGGAATACGTTGCAGGGTGCCCCGGCCGGAGGGGCTGGGGATGTCGATGGCGTCGATGATGTGTTTGTGCAGATCCTCTACCGAGGTGCCGCTGAGTCGTTCCAGTTCCGCCCGGCTGCCCACGCACACCGTTTCTCCGGTGTCCGGATTGCGCCATACCGGCAGCGGCGTCCCCCAATAGCGGTTCCGGCTGATGGCCCAATCCCTGGCTCCCTCCAGCCATTTCCCGAAACGCCCGTGCTTGATGTGCTCCGGGACCCAGCGTATCTGCTCGTTGGCTGCCAGCAGTTGCTCTCTCCTATGCTCCACCTTGACGAACCAGGTGGATACAGCACGATAGATCAGCGGTGTCTCGCAGCGCCAGCAAAAGGGATAGCTGTGGACCAGCGTGCTTTCCGAGAAAAGGCTGCCGGTATCTCGCAGATGACGAAGGATGGCCCGGTCCGCGTCTTTGACGAACCAGCCCTGGTAATCCGGCACTTCCGCGGTAAAGGCACAGTCTTCGTCCAGCGGGCATACTACGGGAACGCCTTCTCGCAAACCCAGCTGGTAGTCCAGTTCGCCGAAACCGGGGGCTATGTGCACGATGCCGGTGCCATCCTCAACGGACACGAAGTCAGCGGCCAACACACGGAATGCACCGTCAGCACGCCGGCTGTCGAAATAGGGGAACAGCGGCTCATAGGTCATGGAGAGCAGTTCGTCGACTGGCTGCTCCCGCACACCCACCAACTCATCCGCATGCTTTTTCAGACTGCGCTCCATGGCCGGACGCGCCAGTATCAGGCGCTCGCCGCTGCGCAGGGTAACGCGCACATAGGGGATTCCCCGTCCCACGGCCAGGGCCATGTTGGCCGGCAGCGTCCATGGCGTGGTAGTCCAGGCGAGTATACTCAGATCATGCTCCCCGCATACCCGGAAGCGCACGGTCAGAGACGGATCCTGAGTCTCGGCGTAACCCTGATTGACCTCGAAGTTGGACAACGGAGTAGCGCAACGAGGGCAATAGGCCAGCGTCTTGTACCCCTCATAGATCAGACCCTGCTCCCACAGCTTCTTGAAAGCCCACCAGACCGATTCCATGAACTCGACATCCATGGTCCGGTACTGGTGCGACCAGTCCACCCAACGCCCCACCCGTTTGATGAAGCGTTCCCACTCACCCGCGTAGCGCAGGACCAGGCCGCGGCAAGCCTCGTTGAACCGGTCCACCCCGTACTCCAGTATGTCCCGCCTGGACTGCAGACCCAGCTGTTGTTCGGCCTCGTTCTCCACGGGTAGTCCGTGGCAGTCCCAGCCGAACCGCCGTTCCACCCGATATCCGCGCATGGTCCAATACCGTGGGACCACATCTTTTACAATGGAGGCCAGCAGATGCCCGTAATGCGGCAAACCGCTGGCAAATGGAGGGCCGTCGTAGAATGCGAATGGCCGGTCCTTCGGACGCTGGATCACCGACTTCTGGAAGGCTTCGATGTCCTCCCAGTACGACAGGACCCCTTCCTCCTGGCGGGCAAAATCCACCTGCGTTGGAACCGGAACGAATGGCTGCCCATCCCGGGACTGTTTGTCGCTCATGTGGTTATCCATACACGTGTGGGTGCAAAGGACCGGGCAGCCGCCAAAGCCGGGGCTTCATGGTCTTAACCAAGCCGGAAACTCTCCAGCAAGAGTACGACGATCTGCAGCAACAGGATCAGGATCAACGGAGTGAAATCCAACCCCGTGGACCAGAAAAATGGCGGTAACACCCGGCGCAGCGAATCTATGGCCGGATCCGTGATACCGCGCAGAAACACGACCACCGGGTTGCCGGGATCCAGGTTGATCCACGACAACAGCACCCGGATGATGACGATCCACATGTACAACTGCAGCAAGGAAGTCAGAAGACCGATGATACCGTGCACGAAATGAGTGTAGTCGAACACGTAGCTCTCCCTGCATTGGCGGGATTGAGGTTGTTGACATCTCCGGAGGTTCAGATGGCACGGGGTCCGAACAGCACGCTGCCCAGGCGCAGCATGTTGGCGCCCTCGTCAATGGCCCACTCGAAATCTCCGCTCATACCCATGGACAGGTACTCAAGCTTTAGCTCCGGGCAGGCATGGATCAGCGACTCTCGCAATTCCCTCAGGCGGGTAAAACCATGTCGAACCCGAGCTTCATTCTCACTGAGCAGACCGATGGTCATCAGTCCGCGAAGCCGGAGATGGGGCAAGGTGGTGATGGTCTCGATCAGCGCAGAAGCAGCCTCCGGTACCACGCCGGATTGATGCGGTGCTCCGGAGGTGTTGACCTGAACGAGTATATCCATACGGCGGCCACGGTGTCCGGCGCGCCGGTCCAGGGCCCGGGCGATGTCGGCGCGATCGACCGATTGAATCATGTCGAACAGGTCGACTGCCTTACCCGCTTTGTTGGACTGCAGGTGCCCGATCAGATGCCACTGTGCAGCGCCGTCGACCAGCGGTTTTTTCGCCTGGGCTTCCTGCACGCGATTCTCACCGACAAGCCGCAGCCCTGTTTTCACCGCCAGGGCCACCTCTCTGGCGGTGCGCGTCTTGGTGACCGCAACCACGCTGATGGCTTCCGGATCACCGCCGCTGCGGTAGGCCGCCCGGAAGATCCGCTCCTGCACTGCTTCCCACTGTTGCGCCAAGGTAGTCATACCGCACCAAAAATTCGCAAGCTAGAATAGTTAACATAACCATTCGGAGCTGGACACACAACGAGTACCGGGAATCGCGTTAGCGACTGCTGTTGTTCGGGCACCGGCTGAAATCTCATTCGGGTTCGGACTAGTGTCCTGTCCGACAAACAAGCGAGAGCCCCGAAAGCGTCGAGGTGCCCGGCCCACCAGGCGCGCGACTGCAATGCCGTGGGCCGGTGTGCATCGGCGTCCGGATGTAGCGTTTTCGCCGGACCGGGGCACCAGGGAGAAGCGTCTCAGGACGGTTGCGGTTCTTCACCGTGTGCGGCTAGTGCCGCCCCGGACGGCACCGGAATCCGGCGATGGAGACGCAGGTCAACGCTATACGCAACGATAGACAACACGACGATCCCGAACAGGACATGGATCAGCATGACACGCTCCAGAAGGCCCGCATGTAGCGATCCGAGCAGTGCCGGCAGGTTGTGCTGAGGCTGTAACACCAGCTCATAGAGGAAGATTCCATGGGGCAGCAGCAGCCAGCCCAGACTCCAGCGCCTGCCGCATTCGGGCATGATGCGAAACGCTCCGACAACGGTTCCCGTCCAACGCACCACCGTCGTTGTCGTCAACAGGACGAGAACGACCAGCCAAACCTCAAGACTGCTCGGCCACAATATACTTAGGTCGATCGATGCTCCCAGAAAAGCGAACACCAGCATGAACGCGAAGGGCGAGGCCGAACGCCGCACGAACCGCGTCGATGCCGTTCCGTCATGGTAACGAGCCAGCACGAGACCAGCTCCAAAGCCGCAAGGCAGGGCCAACAAGGCCAACTGATGAATGACCAGTGTCCCCGCCACGAGCCCACCGGCAAGAACCGTGTTCAAGGCCGCCGTGCGAAGTGCCGGCAACCACCGCAACACCGCACCGGTGATCGCGCCACCCAGCAACGAGATCCAGACGCGAAGCATCCATGGCAATGCCGCACCGGCCAACACCCCACGTTCGCGCAGCAGAATGACCACGAAGGAGAGCAGCAGCAGCCCCACCCCAGTACCCATTGCTCCCAGCAAGAGTATTCCCCGGCGGCCCGGCCTGGGGGGTATGACAAAAGGTCCCCAGAGGCTGGCGAGAGATCCGAGGAACAAGGCCATCCACCACGGTTGCCTGGTGAACACCATGAGCGCCCCAGCGGTCAGAGCGGCTACCGCCACGGTGATGAGCAGCATGGTCAGGCATCCCCGCCACGCCAGGCCACGGGGAATGCCCAGGTTGCTGCCCACCTGCAAACCGACCAACAGCATGGCCGTGGTCTGTGCCACACGCAGCAGAGGCAGGGACTGCGGTGCAAGAATCCCCATCCCGGTACTGCCCAGGAGCAGTCCCGCAGCCAGCCAGCCCAACGCATCCGGCAGATGTAGTAGCGCGGCGAGTGCCTGCAGGAGGTATGCAGCGAGCAGTAGCAACCCGAGTGCCCACAGGGCATCAGCCGCTCCGGAGTCCTGGCGCAGCGGCAGAACCAGCACCGGGAAAAGCACGACGGCCGCAATGGTGAGATGCTTCATGGAATCACCGGTACGGGCCCGCGGGGTCTGCCGGCCTCACGGCGTCCGCCAGAGGCCGGCAGCTACGCCGGGTTACCGCCTGGATTCGCGTGCGTCAGCCCACTGCTGCCCCAGATAGAGCACCGGACTGGCGACAAACACGGACGAATAGGTGCCCACGATGATTCCGATGAGCAGGGTGATCGTGAAATCCCGGTTTACCTCGCCGCCCCAGACCATCAGAATGATGACGGCAATCAACGTGGTCAGTGAGGTCACCAGGGTGCGGCTGAGACACTCGTTGATGCTCGTGTTGATGATCTCGAACAGCGTGCGGCGGCGGGTGCCGCGCAGGTTCTCACGGATCCGGTCGAACACGACGATGGTATCGTTTAACGAATAACCTACTATGGCCAGAATTCCGGCCACCACCACCAGCGAGATCTCGACATCGAGCAACGACAGCACCCCCAGCGTGATCAGCACGTCGTGGAACAGCGCAACCACCGCCGCCAGGCCGAAGACCCACCTTCGGAAACGCCAGGCCATGTATATCAGGATCAGCAGCAGCGACACCAGCACGGCCCGAACCGCAGCCCCTCGCAGTTCAACCCCGATCCTGGGCCCGACCTTTTCCTGTCTCCGGATCCATTCCGTCTCATCGACAGATTCCGGATAGGCCGTGTGCAGGGCTGCCCTGATGCCGTCAGCCACGTCCGTCCCTTCGCCAGTCTCGGACACCCGTATGAGGATGTCGTGAGGGGTGCCGAATTGCTTGATTTCACTGGCACTCAGGTCGTGGACATGGCCGTTAACCTCTATCGCCGACAGTTCATTGCGGACCTGTGCCACGCTGAGCGGCGGATCGAAGTACAGCTGCAGCAGCGTTCCGCCGGCGAAATCTATACCAGGCGTCAGGCCGTTGATTGCCAACACCGATACCACACCCGCCGCCAGAACCAGCCCCGACACGGCGAAAGCGGCAAGGCGCCGGCCAAGAAAATCGAAGCTCACCTGGCTGAGCGTATCTATCGAACCTATGCTCAACGATCGACCGTCGCTGCGGCGAACCAAAGCCTCGAACAGGGTCCGGGTCACGAAGAAGGCCGTAAACAGGCTGCACAGGATACCGATGCACAGTGTCAGGGCGAAACCACGGATGGGCCCGGTGCCGAACTGATAGAGGACGATTCCAACCATCAGCGTGGTGACGTTGGCGTCGATGATTGCTGACAAGGCGTTGTCATACCCGCTCTCGATGGCAGCCCGGGCGGTCTTGCCGCCGCGCAATTCCTCGCGGATGCGATCGAAAATCAGGACATTGGCATCCACGGCCATGCCGATGGTCAGAATGATTCCGGCGATACCGGGAAGCGTCAGCGTGGCCCCGAATCCCGCCAGTACCGCCAGGATGAAGACTATGTTGAGCAGTAAGGCCACGTCCGCAATGACACCGGCAATCCGGTAATAGGCGATCATGAACAGAGCCACCACCACGATGCTGTACAGCGCCGCACGTTGCCCCTTTTCGATCGAATCCCGGCCCAGCGACGGTCCCACTGTCCGGTCCTCGATGATCTCCACCTCGGCCGGCAGCGCACCCGCGCGCAGCACGATAGCCAGATCCTTGGCCTCTTCTTCGGTACGGGAACCGGTGATGATGGAGCGGCCATCGCGAATCCGCGTCTGAATCTGCGGGGCCGAATAGATCGCACCATCCAGCACGATAGCCAGACGCTCGCCTACGTGGGTACCCGTCACCCGGGAGAATATCTGGGTCCCCTCGTCGGTGGTGATGAAATTGACGATAGGTTGGCCGAGATAAGCCATATCCTGACCGATGGAGACAAAAGCATTCTCCACTACCGCGCCGGTCATCTCCGCCCGCTGGCGCACCAGGTGCATGCGATAGAACCGGTTACCGGGTGTGCCTTCGGGTTTGCTGCTGAATAGAAATTCCGCATCATCAGGGATCACTTGCTGAACCCGGGGTTCGTCCAGAATGGCCCGTACCGCCGGGAGCAGGTTTTCCGGCACCACGATATCGTCACCCACCGCTCCGAGATGCGCAGTGAGCGTGCGCCGCCGCTCCGGCGGATCCACCACGTCTTCATCGAACAGACCCGGCTCCCTCGCCCTGTCCTCCTCGAACAGTCCGGGCTGGTCGTCGGTGTCCTCAGGAACGGGATCCGTCTCCTCACGGGCAGCCTCATCGTCCGCGTCATCCTGGCGGCCCGCTTCACGCTCCAGGATATCGTCGATACGCTGGATGATCCGGTTACGCTCCGTATGAGGCTCGACCAGCCGGAACTCGAGCAATGCGGTCTGTCCGATCAGATCCTTGGCCCGTTGCACATCCTGCACACCGGGGAGCTCGACGATGATGCGGTTGAACCCCTCACGCTGGATGATGGGTTCACTCACCCCGAACTGGTCGATACGATTGCGGATCACTTCCTGAGCCCTGGCCACGGCGTCTTCGGCCTGATCCGGCGGCAGATCCTCCAGTTTGACTGCCATGACCAGATGCACACCACCCTGCAGATCCAGACCGAGGTTGAAGGATCTTGTCTGCAGATCAGCCAGACGCGCGGGGTCGTTGCGCTCGAGAGCGAGCTTCTCCGCCTCTGTCATACCGTGGAACTGCACGGAAGGGTACAGGTAGTAGATGGCTGCCCCGATGAGCGCCAGAATGAGCAGCGGTTTCCAGTTGCGTTTCATAGGTAGAGCCCTTCTTGCTTGCCGCGCCGACCGGTTGCCTTTGGCCGGCCGGCGTACATGGAGGTTGGGTACAATGTCATGCTCAGTTGGCTGCCAGTCTGCTTCTCGGTTGTGGCAGGCGACACTTCGATAGACTAGATATAATAATCAATCATTCCAGAAACGCACACGCCCATGGAGACCATCCGTGAGGATGCGCTCCATTCCAGTGTCCGTCTGGTAATGTATCAAGGCCTCCACCTGCGGCAGCCGGGCTGCCATAGCCGCCCCTTCTTTGGCTCCCGCAACGAACAGAGCCGTGGACAATATATCGGCTTCCAGCGCGCTTTCAGCCCAGACCGTTACGCTGATCACCTCACTGGCGGGATGACCGGTGAGAGCATCCAGTAGATGATGGTACCGCTGGCTCTCGTATTCGAAGTATTGCTGGTAGTCCCCCGATGTAGCGATCGCCGGCAGTCCGATGTCCTCGACCGTGGCGAATCGATCCGGAGCCCGGGGATGCTGCACCCCGAAACGCCAGGTACTACCGTCTGGTTTCCTGCCCCAGTAGCGGATATCGCCTCCGGCCTCGACCAGCCCCGCTTCCACCCCCATCTCCCTGAGGCGCGCGACGGCGCGGTCTACTGCATACCCCTTGGCTGCGGCACCCAGGTCCAGCTGCATTCCGGCACGGTGCAGACGGACCTTCTCTCCATCCAGCTCCAGGTTGCGGTAGTCGACATAGGTCAGGGCCGAATCGATCTGCGACTGCGCCGGCGGTCGGATGGCACCAGGGAATCCCCAGAGCGCCGTCAAGGGACCGACTGTCACGTCGAAGCGCCCCTGTGTTAGACGCGCGTAATGCAGGCTGAGGTCCAACACGGCTGCCAGATCCGGCGAGCATCGGACCGGCCGATCCACGGCGGCTACCGTCAGCCGGTTGATCTCGCTCGCGTCGACATGCCGACTCATGAGCGACTCGATACGGGCAATCTCGGCGAATGCCGTATCGATCAGCGCGGCGGACTGGTCCCGGTTCGCATACAGGCGCACCTCCACCAGCGTACCCATAGCGAATCGTCTCTGGATCACAGGTGAAGTTTCCGCCTTCCGACAGGCTGTGAGCAGAGTCAGGCTGACCGCCAGCCACACGGGTATGCAACGATAAGGTATCACCGCCTTCGTCATCCTGTCAGAGTGGGTTGCGCCTTCGCGCACCGGCAGGTTGCAGCATGCCACTATAGTGTCCTGTCCGACGGATACGCTACATCCGAACGCCGAGGCACCCCGTTCCACGGCGTTGCACTCGCTCGCCGTATCTCTTTGATAAGTCTCACTCGCGCGCCTTGTGGGCCGGGAGCCTCGACGCTCCCGGAGCTCACGCTAATTGGTCGGACAGGACAATAGGTGCCTGCGTGGCACGGCGTGTAAGCCGTAACCGATCGCCAGAGGTCGCCTGCACCGGCCGCAATCCCGGTTCAGACTCCGAGCCGGTAGCGCACCTGCGTCAATGCTGGCGCTCCACGGCCCGTCGCACGGCGAACTCGAGGGCCTCGCGTGCCGGTGAAGGCGCCAGTTCATGCAAGGCTCGCCGCGCTGTCTCGGCATGCTGGCTCGCGCGCTGCTGCGCCGCGGCGACACCGGCGTGCTCGTTGACAAAGTCCACCAACCGGTGCCATTCCGCATTCGACTTGTGGTCACACTTCATCAGCCGGTTGATGGACTGACGCACCGGTGCAGGCGCACGTTCCAAAGCAAGAATCAGGGGCAAGGTGATCTTGCCCTCGCGAAGATCGATCCCGACCGGCTTACCCAGAGTGGCAGCGTTGCCGGTAAAATCCAGGATGTCATCGGCAATCTGGAAGGCGGTGCCCAATGCTTCACCGTATGCGCCCATGGCGTCGATGACCCTGGGAGCGGCCTGGGCCAGAATGGGTCCCATTTGAACGGAAGCCGTGATAAGCGACGCCGTCTTGTCGCTCACCATGCGGAAATACGAGTCCTGGCTGGTATCCAGCTGCCTGCCGATCTGAATCTCATGGATCTCCCCTATGCTTAGGCGCTCGGTGGCTCTGGCAACGGCCCCCAGGGCCGGCAGACTGTCCAATCCGACCAGGATGCAAAGAGCCCGTGACAAGAGGAAATCACCCATCAACACGGCCAGCTGTCCACTCCAGGCCGACCCCACCGATGGTCTGCCGCGACGCATGCTGGCCGCATCGACGACATCATCATGGATCATGGTGGCCGCGTGGATCATCTCCACCGCTACCGCCGCATCGATCGCACGCTCATCCTCGTATCCCACGGCCCGCGCACTCAGCAGAGCCAGCGTGGGACGCAATCGCTTACCCTGCAGCGCTGCCATGTAGCGGGCGATCTCGTGCGCGAGTTCCACGTCTGCCCGCAACGCATCATCCATGCGCTGGTCGAACAGTTCGAGTTCATGAGCGATAGGAGCGGTCAACAGATCCATGACGCCTCTGGCAGGTAGTGGGATCCGGTGCAGCAAGCGGGCCTACCGCCATCTGGCAGCTGCCGCGGCGTCCCAGCCGCCCATCGATGACGCACCCGGCAGTCAACGCGGGAGGGGTCCATGACCGGAACGGACAGAAAAAGCAAATCGGTCATGCGCGGCAAGTCAACCGGCCGGATGCGGATACCTCGTTTCGGGCCCGTACCCTGGTGCGGATGAACCGGCGTCTGACATGGCACCGGATTCCCGCACGCCCTCATCACTCAGATCATCGGCGCACTGATCGCCCGGTTCTATTTCTGGAAACGGTACGGGAAGCAGCAGTGGCGGCGGTACGCCATGGTGCTCGTCGTTGGATTCGGCGTAGGTATGTCCCTGGTCGGCATGTTCTGCGCCGCGCTGGCCATGATCGTCAAAGCGGTTTCGGCGCTGATGTACTGACTGGGTCTGCCCGGGCACGGATCCGCTCGTCCGCGGCAGGTGCTGCCCTCCTTGCCGCTGATTTTCTCAGCCACGGCTTCACTTCAGAGGCGTCTTCACCGCCGGACTGATGCCGTTGACGATGACTGGCACAGGTAGTGCATGACGGGAACCAGCGATTGGTTGCCGTCTCCTGAACCATCGTAGAAATTACACAGGATCGGTACGTTCAGCTCCTGTTCGAGCTTCGGGAAAATACTGGTGGTAATGGTGCCCGGCATGCAGAACATCGGGCTGGCGTTGACCACGGCCCGGGCGCCGTCGCGTTTGACGAAGAGCGCAGCGCGGCCGAGTGTGAGGATGGCTTCGCCAGCGAACTCACGCGGTACGTGCCTGGCTCCTTCCACCATCACCTCGGCCATCGAGGGCTCGTGGCGGTCATGCAATACGGCAGCGGCAATCCGGTAGTAATGGTGTTCCCAGCGTTCTAGCAACAGGCGCCGTTCGAGGTACAGCCGCAGGCGTTTCATACCACCGGCCAGACTTCCGGGCTCGCCGGCCAACTCCATACTGCGCAGATGGTTGGTGTAGAACACCCATTCACTGATCGGCGCCAGCGCAGCCTCCCCCCCCAGTTCCTCGATGCGGCGGCAAAGACCGTTATTGATAAACGGATCGCTGCGGACATAGATTTCGCCAACCACGGCCACCAGCGGCTTGGCTGTGGGTGATACCGGGATGACAGCGACGTCCTCGACAGCCGCCGCCAGAAGCCGGGACAACGGCGGTCTGGTTGTATCCGCAAACGCTTGCTCGAACCGTGTCATCCACCTATCGATCACGCGGTCCGTTTCACCGGCGTTGCGTTCGTAGGGACGGATGCGCATGGACATTTTACGCAGGATATCTGCGATCAGCAAGGCGTGCCATATCCGGCTCCGGACGCTGGTGCTCAAGCCGTAGTACGAGTTCTCGGAAGCAGGACTCAGTATGCGGATGGCACTCCATCCCAGCCGTTCGAATATCAACCTGTCCAGACGTGCATACTGGCCGAGACGGCAGGGACCGCAGGAAGACGGCATAAAAAAAACGGCTTTTTCAGGCGGGCACCCCGATTCCTGCATGGCGTGAATCAAGGCGCCCGTGGTCGAAGGACATGGAACGCATTCGCCGCCCCCGGTATGTTGCAGACCGATGGACAGGGTATGGGCGTTTTCTTCCATGACGCGCGCATCGAAACCGATCGAACGGAAGACGGCCGCCACCAGTTGACAGGCCAGTGGTTCCATGGGCGGCACGAACAAAACCAGACCGGGTTCGTTCGGATCGATGCTCCAGGAGGGCGTCGTTTTCTCCGTGTTGGGTCTATGGTTTTGCCGCATTCCTAGGCATCGTCCCTGGCGAAAGCTCTGGAAGCTGTTTCCGCCGCCTGGCGCGGAAAAGGTATCTGGCTCCAGGCATGAAAGGTCTCAAGAGCCGCCTCCACGCGGGTCAGATACCCCGCGTCGGCGCCGTGTCCATCGAATTGAAGACACAGATACGGTTTTTGATGACGCCCCATAATGTCCTTGAAATAAGTCAACAGGTAACTGTCGGGGCCGCACATGAAGTTCGTAAAGAAAATGGCGAACAACCGTTTCGATCGGGCGATCTGTTCGGCGGTCGCCAGGATCTGCTGGCCGTAATGCCAGTACATGTTGGAGTACAACGGAAGTATGGATGTCAAGTCGGGTTTCAGCATATCCATGGACAGTACAGGATATCCCATAGCGGCTATTTTCTGCGGTATATCAAGAACCATGCCAGCATCCGTGGTGTTGTATGGGCGGCCGATACAGACGATGCCCAACGCATCGTTCTGCTCCATGTCAGCCAGCGCCTGCGTGCCCAGTTCCCGGCTTGTTACGACAAATTCTTCCT
>SLHA01000151.1 GCA_007136405.1 Candidatus Latescibacterota bacterium | reverse complement strand
GCAATCTGGTGCGGAGATGCAGTCGCCCGGTTGCCCGGTTGCTAACTGCCCAGTCGCCCGGTTGCCCAGTTGCCCAGTTGCCTGCGAGCGTTAATTTATAGCTCCATTCCGGATTCGGCCGCACCGCGTCTGACCACGGTCGCACCGCTCCAGCTTCCCGCCGGCCGTTCAATCCGAACCCCTGAACACCCGCGGCAGCGCTCCCGAAGAGAACCGCTCCGCTAGAAACGAGGCAACACTTGATACGCTACGCGCCGGTAGTACAGGATCATCCTGACGCGGTGTTCATCCGCCGGACTGACGCGGCGGATTTCGATGACCGTGAGCGCTTTCGCCAGGCTGGGTATGCCCTGACGGCCGCCCTGCTCGACAGCAACGGGACACCGGACGAACGCACTTTCGTGCTCAAACCCAATGTGGTGGCCGGTTCGGACAAAAGGAGTACGGATGACACCCACTCGGACCGGGGCATCGTCACGGATCCCGACTTCGTCGGCGGTATCGTCACGCGGTTGCGGGAACTGGGTGCCCGGCGCATTCTGGTGGCCGAGGGCGGCGGACCGACGCCCATGGGCCCGACCTTCGCCGAGCGAGGCTACGAGCGCATGGCCGCGGAATGCGGTGTCCGTCTGGTGGATCTGAACAAGGAGAAGGGCACCTACGCGCCGGACGAGATCAACTGGACTCCAGTTGACGGCGTGGTCTTCAAGGAGATTCCATTCGTGCGGCCCGTGAACGATGCGGACACGGTCTTCATCAACGTGCCCACCATGAAGACCCACAACCTGGGCATCATCAGCCTCTGCGGCAAGGCGCTGCAGGGAACCATCGCCATGGGCTACCGGCATTTCTGCCGTTATGTCGACGACGAGCTGCATACGCTGCCGGATTCGCGCGAGCATTACCAGGACGATGTTCTGGAACGCATACAGGAAGCCTACCAGCGGCATCTGGCCGCCGGTTATCCGTTGTGGGACCAGGAGGGCACCCGGTATGAGGGGTATGTCCAGCGCACGTGTGACGCGGTCCTGGGGCACCAGGGTTACCTGTGCATGGTGGAGGGCATCATCGGCCGGGATGGCACCGCCTTTCACAAAGGCAAGGATGTACTGGCCAATCTGACCGTGGGCGGCGTCAACCCGGTGCACGTGGATGCGGTCACGGCTTACCTCATGGGGCACAATCCCCGCAACATCGGCTTCCTTGCGGTCGCCGCCGAACGCGGTCTGGGAAGCATCGATCCGGCGCGTATACCGGTCTACCTGCTCACGGAGTCCGGGCCGGTCGCCTGCGAGCGGCTGGAGGATCTGGAAAAAGTGCCCCTGGGCGTATTCTTTCGCGGTGACAACTCGCGTTATGTCTTTTTCTGAGAGGCAGGTTCAGCATGGGAGACTCGTTACGCATCATGGCCATCAGTGCCCATCCGGCGGATTTCTGCTCCCGCAGCGGCGGCACGCTGATCAAGCACATTCGGGCCGGCGCTCAGGTCCGGGTGATCTGGCTGAGCCACGGCGAAACGGACGAAAGCAAGCTGCTGTTCGACCAGAACCCGGATATATCCCTGGATGAAGTGCGTCGCGTCCGCGCTCAGGAGGCCATGGACTGCGTCCAGGTCATGGGAGCGGAAGGGCGGATGCTGGGCTTCGGAGACAACCCGCTGCGCATGACCCCGGCACGCATCGAGGCCCTGGCAGCGGAAGTGCAGGCGTTTGCCCCGCAGGTGGTGCTGACGCACTGGCGTGACGAGCTGACCTACCCGACGCACTGGATCGCCGCGGATGCGGCCCTGAAGGCGGTCAGACACGTCAAAGGCACGAACGACATTCGTTTTTTCGAACCGAACATCGGCACGGCGGCAAGGGTGGGTTTCCAGCCGGATCACTATGTCGACATAGGAGACGTGTTCGAGCACAAGGTAGAGGCCCTGCGCACGTTGGCGGCACAACCTCACCTGGTGGAAATGTACACCACCTGTAATCGCTGGAGAGGCATAGAAGCAGGATGCCGTTACGCCGAGGCCTTCGTCCGTCATGCTCCCAGGGTGGCGGTACAGCAGTTGCTGCTGTAGACATCGTTGACACCAAACGGCGGCCGGTACCGCAGGCACGTTGCCTTCAGCCGCTCATCGAGGATATGATGCAGGGTCCGGAAATATCTTCAACAGCCGGCCCCGGAACCGGGATCCGGGTATGAGTTCAATGACCTCCGTGGCGCCCCAGATGGACCTGAGTCTGCTCCTCATCGACGACGAAGAGGTCATACATCAGAGCCTGGGACGGTATCTGGAGACCATGGGCTACCGCGTTCTGCGTGCCTTCGACGGCAAAGACGGCCTGCAGCAGTTCCTGGAGCACGGAGCCGACATCATCATCAGTGACATCAGCATGCCGGACATGGATGGCATCCAGCTGCTCCGTCAGCTCAATCAGCGCGCGGCGGATGTGGAAGTGATCCTGATCACCGGCTACGGCGACATGGACACGGCCATTCAGGCCATGCGGGAAGGAGCGTTCGACTTCTTCACCAAACCGGTGACCATGGAGGACCTGATCGCTTCGCTCGAGCGTACCAAACGTTATCAGGCGGTGCGCCGGGAAAAAGAGCGCATTCAGAAGCGGCTCGAGGTCCTCATGGCGGAAGGCGCCGGTCAGGCGGCGGATGGCGAGATCATCGGCGAAAGCGCGGCCATCCGGACAGTCCTGGACATGGTCGGCAAGGTGGCTGCCGCTGAACGCACCACCGTCCTGATCACGGGAGAAAGCGGCACCGGTAAGGAACTGGTGGCGCGCGCCGTGCATCGCCGGAGTACCCGCGCCGAAGGCCCTTTCATCAGCGTCAACTGCACCGCCATTCCGGAGAATCTGTTCGAAAGCGAGTTGTTCGGGCACGAAAAAGGAGCGTTCACGGACGCCCGCAGCACGCGTCACGGAATGCTCGAACTGGGCAGCGGTGGTGTGGTTTTTCTGGACGAGATCGGGGATATGAGTGCGGCCGCTCAAGCCAAGATCCTGCGTTCTCTGGAGGAGCGCTGCATCCGCCGTGTCGGCGGCGCGCAGGAGATTCCCGTGGACATCCGTCTGGTCACGGCCACCAACCAGCCTCTGCGCCAACTGGTGCAACGCGGCGACTTCCGGGAGGACCTCTACTTCCGCCTCAACGTGTTCACCATAGACATTCCCCCGCTGCGTGATCGCGGCGACGATGTCCTGTTGCTGGCGTACCATTTCCTCCAGCAATTCGCCGCCGAGTTTCGCAAAAACATCGAGCAGATCGACACCGATGTCCGGCGGGTTCTGACTTCGTACCCGTTTCCGGGCAACGTCCGCGAGCTGCGCAATATCATCGAACGGGCAGTGATCCTGTGCGAAGGCGACACCCTGACCATGGCCGAATTCGCCGACCTGGCCCGAAGCCTGCCGGGTGCAACCCCGGAGCAAACGGACGACCATGGCGCCGACATGACGCTCAACCTTGGTGAACTGGAAGAACAGGCTATTCGCACGGCGATGCGCCAGACGGACAACAACCAGACGGACGCCGCCCGTCTTCTGGGCATCGGCCACGACGCCCTGCGTTACCGTATCCGGAAATACGGGATCGACTGATTCCGGCGCTGCCCGGGCCGGAGGGGGAGCGCTTCCGGGAGGGACGACGCTTCCGGGAGTAACGGTGCCGCCTGGTGCACTACCCGGCGCGCTGACCGCGCGGACTTGGCGTAACCAGGCCGGATGGCCCTTCTCCGCCAGCCGAGGCGCTACCCGGACCCGATAGCGGCGCCATATCGCCAGCAGCGCATCGCGATTCCACCACCGCGCCCGCGGTGATCCTCCCGTGGAATACGGCATCGTAACCGACACCTGCATCTGACACCAGTAAATAAAGCACATCGGACCATGTTCAAAATGTGGCATGTGGATTGCTTTGCAGTCCACATGCAAGGCTGACAACAGAGATCGCCACAGGTTCAGAGGATACGCCCATGGATATTCTGCTGGTGGATGACGAAGAAATCATCCATCGAACGCTGGGCAATGTACTATCGCGCTCGGGGCACCATGTCCGCGGGGCCCTGAACGGTGTTGAGGCTTTACAGGAAGTGGACAAGTCGGTGCCGGATCTGATCCTCAGCGACATCCGGATGCCGGTCATGGACGGACTGGAGCTGATCGAGAAGTTGCGCGTACGGGCCCCCACCACACCCCGTGTACTGATCACCGGTTACGGTGACGAGGACGTGCTCATTGCAGCTCTGCAGCACGGGGCTTATGACTACCTGCGCAAACCGATTCAGCTGGACAAGCTGCTGGACCTGATCGATCGCGTGCGCACGCGCAAGGAACTGGAGCAATCCGTCCTGCAGCAAGCCGTGCGATCGGCAACGTCGGAACCCACGCATGCCCTCACGTATTTTCTGGCCGGTGCGGCCCGGGTCATCAACACGCCGGCGGCGGTGCTCGGCAACAACCTGAACCGTCTCCATGAACTGTTCGCGGAACTGTCAAGTTTACCGGAGGAAAGCTTACCGGAGGAAAGCGCAGACCGTGGGCTGGACAGCCGGTGGCTGCGGGACCGGCTGGAGACGGCTTTGCGGCTGACGCAGGAGGCCCGGTGCGCCACTGAACGCATCGGCCATGTGGCGCGGCAACTGCAGGTCTGTGCCTCCATGCCTGCTAGTACCCAGGCTCGGGACATCGATCTGCGCGAACTGGTTGAGCAGGTCATCGCCCGGTTCGTCGCGGCCGGAGAAACCACTCCCGTGGAGTTGCGGGGTGGGCGGGTGAAGGTTAACGGTTTCGAATCCGAGCTGAACCAGGCTCTGGTCAACCTGGTGCGCAATGCCACGCAGGCCGTTGCGGGGAGGAACGACGGGCGGGTCACCATCACGGTCGATACACCGGAAAGCGGCTGGGGTTCCATTGCCGTGGCCGACAACGGTGACGGTATTCCGGATCACGTCGCGGACTCGGTTTTCCAACCGTTTTTCACCACGCGCACGGCGGGTGAGGGGTTGGGGCTGGGGTTGACCGTGTGCCAGCGCGTCGTTCAGGTCCATGGAGGACATATCAGCTTTTCGGCGCCTCCGGGCGAAGGCTGTTGTTTCTGGATGCACCTGCCGTGTCACCGGCACGAACCCATAACGCTGGAGGGCCAGGCCGGCCGGCCGGATGGCTGTCCACCGAATACACCGCCCGGTAAACCGTATGACGACGGCGGGCACACGGTGGGCATGTCAGCAGACCCGGTCACACACCGCCCGGCAAGGTAGCCCGAGGACGGACACAGACATGCTGGAACCTATGCAGGTTCAGAAAGTGCTGGAGGAAGTCTCCGGCGCCGTGATGATGATCGATCCGGCAGATCCGTACATCCTTCCGGATCTGGCCGTAAAGTTGGCGCAACTGGTCTCCGCCCTGGAAGAGAAGCAGCCCGCCAGTGCACGGCTTGCTGCCGTACTGGCCGGCACGGTGGAGGCGATGAGCGCCGGGACCATCGCAGTGGATGAGGCCTCCATGGAAGCCGTGGCCAGGGGCATGGCCTCTCTGCAGGGTGCGTATGTCGACTTTCAGCGCACCCAGCGCGATTCCCCGGTCGCGGCTCCCGTGATGGACGAGTTGAGCGCTTTGCGCAGGAAAACCGAGGGTTCAGATTCCAGCCCGCAAGACGACGGTGTCATCGTCGGCACGCCGGATGCGGTGGTCTTCGGCAAGCCCACCGTGACAGCAGGTGATGAAAGAGTCACTCAGGTACTGATTCGGCTGAACCAGATCCATGACCGGGCCGCGAACCTCAATCCGGATGATTACAGTCAGGTTGCTCAACTGCAGATGGACCTTGACAATATAACGCCATTGTTGGATACCAGTTCGTCACGAGGGCGCGGACTCGTGGAGCAACTCGGGAGAATCCTGGAGCGCATCATCCTGGAGGAATGCGCGGACGCGGTTCAGGGGATGCAGATCGTCGTCCAGGGCCTCGCCTTGCTGGAGGATCTCCTGACCGAGACCGGCGCTGGCGTCACCGGCGGAGGGGATGCGGAAACGCTGCTGCGCCGTATTGCCGTGGAGGCTGGAGATCCGCCTGAGACCGCGACGGCGCCGGTTGCGGAAACGGCGCCCAGTCCGGAGACGGCAGCGGATCCGGCAGGGAAGCACATTCCCGGAGAGGTGCCGGACTCGGGAGAGAGGGGCAATCCGGTAGCGGCGGCGGACCTTGGGGCGGAATGCAGTCCGGAAGCCGCCCTGGCTTTGTCCATCGGCGGTGACGGCCCGGACACGGACGACCTGCTGAATGTCGATGGCGTATTCCCGGCGTCCACAGGCGGGGCGCCGCCGGGTCCGGCGCAAGCCGTGATCGTGGACGCTGACATTTTCTCCGACTTCTGCTCGGAGGCCAACGAGCATCTCGGTCTGGCCGAGAGCACCATGCTCGAACTCGAGAGCAATCCGAGCGACACCGAGCTGCTCAACCGCATCTTCCGGTCCTTCCACACCATCAAAGGTGCGGCCGGGTTCCTCAACTTGACCGACATCACCGCGGTGGCGCACTCCATCGAAGACATTCTGGACGGTTGCCGCAAGCAGGCGATCACGTTGACTGCCGCCCTGACCGACGTTGTCCTGGAATCCATCGATCTGCTGAAGGATCTGCTGGAGGATGCGCAACGGCAGGTCGCGACGGGTGCGGTTGCGTCGCGCGACGTGTCCGGTTTTCTCGCCCGGGTCAGGGACGCGGCCGAGGGCAGGACCATGGACTCAACCGAACCCGAGACCGAGCAGAAGGAAACCCCCGGCTACGCGCGTGACGGCCAGTCGTCGTCGGACAGCGGTGCGGGATCACGGGCTACTCGTCACCAGTCGCATGTGCGGGTGGACACCGGGAAACTGGATACCCTGGTGAATGTCGTCGGTGAGCTGGTGATCACGCAGACCCAGGTCGCCCAGAATCCGGAGGTTTCGGCGTCGTCCAGTCAGAAGCTGGGCAAGGATATCTCCCAATTGATGAAAATATCCAACGATCTGCAGGAGATCTCCATGTCCTTACGCATGGTGCCCATAAGGGCCACCTTCGAACGCATGGCGCGCATGGTCCGTGACCTGGCGCGGAAATGCGGCAAGGAGATCGTCTTTGCCATGCACGGAGAAGACACCGAACTGGACAAGAACGTGGTCGAGGAAATCATGGATCCGCTCACGCACATGGTCCGCAATGCCGTGGATCACGGCATAGAAAGCGCGGCCGAACGCCGCGCCGCGGGAAAACCGGAGCAGGGTAAGATACTGCTGCAGGCTTACCACAGGGGTGGGCACATCGTCATCGAACTGCGCGACAACGGCAAGGGCATAGATCGCGACAGGGTACTGCAGAAAGCGGTCGATCGGGGGCTGGTGGAACCGGACCAGGAGTTGACCGACCGGGAAGTTCATGACCTGATATTTCATCCCGGTTTGTCCACCGCGGACAAGGTCTCCGACATTTCCGGACGCGGTGTGGGCATGGATGTGGTGCGGCGCAACATCGAAAAGCTGCGCGGCAAGGTGGAGGTGGACTCCGAGCCGGGATCCGGGTCCGTGTTCTCGATCAACCTGCCGCTCACGCTGGCTATCATCGACGGCATGGTCATCGGTGTGGGCGAGGAACGCTACATTCTGCCTCTGACCTCCATAGTCAGCTCCCTGCGGCCGCTACCGGAGCAGGTATCGACCCTGCTCGACAAAGGCGAGATGATCCGGGTGCAGGACGAACTCTTTCCCCTGGTGCGGTTGCACGAGCGCTTTGGTGTTCGCGCCTTGCAGGAGGATCCCTGCAAGGCGCTGGTCGTTCTGATCGAGGCTGAAGGCGAACGTTGCTGTCTGCTGGTGGACGAACTTCTCGGCTTGCAGCAGGTCGTCATCAAGGGACTGAGCGAGCAACTGCGCCAGGATCCGTGCCTGTCGGGTTGCGCCATCCTCGGTGACGGCAAGGTCGGCCTCATACTGGACGCCAATGGCCTGGTGGCCCGTACCCGCAAGCGCAGCCGCATGTCCATCGAGGACGCGTATCAGCGCGCCAGTTGAGTACCCCGCAGATCAACAGGAGATTCGACATGGAAGAGACGATGACAACACCGGTCAGCGACACGGCCGTGGAACGCAGCCTGGAGGATCTCGCAGGAAAATATTTCACCTTTTTCCTGGGCAAGGAGGAATACGGACTGGAGATACTCAAGGTCCGGGAGATCATCGGGATGATGGATGTCACGCCCGTGCCCCGGACTCCGGGCTTCGTCCGCGGCGTGATCAACCTGCGCGGCAAGGTGATTCCCGTCGTGGAGCTGCGCCGGAAATTCGGCATGCCGGATGTCGAACAGACCAATGAGACCTGTATCATCGTGGTCCAGGCACGCGGTGTGGAGATGGGCGCCATCGTGGACCGGGTCTCCGAAGTGACGGACATCGCGGCCGAGGAGATACAGGAGGCGCCTTCGTTCGGATCGAATGTCGATACGGATTTCATCCTGGGCATCGGCAAGTCGGCTGGGCATGTCAAATTGCTGCTCGACATAGACAGGATCCTGTCGGCCCAGGAGGTAGATCAGGTGCAGGCTGTGGCGCAGAACTAGAAAAATGGAGACAGACCCCTTTTTCGCCCAATGGTGCGGAATGCCTGAAAAAGGGGTCTGTCCCCATTATTTCTGTCCCCAAGAGGGCGGCATGAGCGACACTCTGCAACTGGGCACCTACGAACTGACCGAAGCGCACTTCGAGCGCGTCAGGGACCTGTTGTACCGGCTCTGCGGAATCGTGCTTCGGCCAGGCAAGGAGGGCCTGGTGAAGGCGCGCCTGAGCAAGCGTCTGCGGGCACTCGGTCTGCCGGGTTTCGCCGACTATCTCGCCCTTGTCGAAGGGGATTCGGGCGGCGAGGAGCTTTCGTTTCTGGTCGACTCCATGACGACCAACAAGACCAGTTTCTTCCGGGAGGGGGCTCACTTCGTTTTTGTGACCGAGTGCCTGCTGCCGTGCTGGGAAAGGCAGGGCCGCGTGCGCTTGTGGAGTGCGGCCTGCTCCTCGGGGGAAGAGCCGTATACCCTGGCCATGGTGCTGCGGGAACACGCCCGGATTCCTCCCCGCCTTGATGTGCGCATTCTGGCCACGGATATCTCGACGCGGGTTCTGGAGCAGGCCAGGCGGGGACAGTACAGTGCCGACAAGCTGCAGGATGTGCCGGCCGCCTTGCGGGTCCGCCATTTTCGCCCGGTGGACGCCAGTGAAGACGGCGGTCCCATGATGGAACTGGATCCGGAAGTACGGCGCATGGTGGGTTTCGCGCGGCTGAATCTCATGGATGCCTGGCCGATGAAGGGTCCATTCGACGCTATTTTTTGCCGCAATGTCATGATCTATTTCGACAAGCAGGTGCAAGGAAAGCTGATCAACCGTTTCCATGATCTGCTGGCGCCCGGCGGTCATCTGTTTATCGGCCATTCGGAGAGCCTCACGGGAATCGTCCATCGGTTCCGCTACGTGCAGCCCGCTGTATACCTACGCTGAGTCCGGCACGGGGAGAGGTGCTCTCCGGGCAGAGCGGCAGCAGGAAGCAGGTCGAGTGTGCAGCATGTCGTCGGCATAGCCCAGATGAAGCTCTCCACCTCGGCGGTTGATACGCTGGTAACCCATGCACTGGGCAGTTGCCTGGGGGTGACGCTGCACGATCGAGTTGCCGGTGTGGGCGGACTGATCCACATCATGCTGCCGACGTCCAAAATAGACCGGGTCAAAGCGGAACAGAAGCCATGCATGTTCGTGGATACCGGCATCCCGGCAATGTTTCGCCAGGCGTACCAGTTGGGGGCGCAAAAGGAGAACATGGAGATCAAGGTCGCCGGTGGAGCTGCGGTCCTGGATGGCAACAGCCATTTCAGAATAGGAGAACGCAACTACACCATGCTGCGCAAGCTGCTGTGGAAAAACAACGTACTGATCGCCGCCGAAGATGTGGGCGGCAAGGCCTCGCGCACGCTGATCCTCGAGCTCGGTACGGGCACCGTCAAGGTGCGCGTTAACGGTCAGGCCAGGGAGTTATGAGCGGCTACAGGATACTCGTCGTGGATGATTCGCGCACCGTCCGTCGCATGATCGGCAAGACGATCGGCCTGGCTGGTATACCGGTAGCCGCAGTCGACTATGCCGAAAACGGACAGCAGGCGCTGGAATGCCTGGAAGCCCAGGAGTTCGATCTGCTGATGACCGACATCAACATGCCGGTGATGGACGGCATGGAACTGGTGCGGATCATGGCTGAACGCCGGTTGATCCATGCGCTGCCCGTGGTGGTGATTTCCACCGAAGGCAGTGACGAGCGCATCCGGACCCTGCGTCGATACGGTATTCGGGGCTTTTTGCGGAAACCCGTAACACCGGAAGGTATTCGGACCATAATGGAAAGCGTGTTGGAAGGACGAACCCATGCATAAGGAGACCCTGGAGGCCCTGATTGCCGCTGTGCAGGCCGTGCTCAACGTCCAGGCTTTCATGGTCGCCGAGCCCATGACCATAGACCTCATGGAGGCACCCGGTGAGTCCTGCCTGCGGGCTACCATCCGTTACTCGGGTGTGGCGGATGGCGGCATGGCCCTCGTATTCCCCGTATCTCTGGCCGCGGAGCTGGCGGCCAACATGCTGGGGGTCCAGGAGGACGAGTCCGATGATCGGTCGGATGCGGCGGATGCGCTCATGGAATTGCTCAACATCGCCTGCGGACAGTACCTGACTCGGCGTTACGGCACCGCGCCGGTGTTCAATTTGACCATTCCCCAGGTGGAGCACCTGGGCGCTGGGGAATGGGAACACTGCTGCCGGCAGGCGGATGTGGTCGGACTGGACGTGGATTTCTCTCCTGCGTTGGTGCGGACCTGGTCTACTGAGCAGTGTTGAAGCGGAGATGTCGAACATGGGTGTACGTGTGCTGGTCGTGGATGACTCCGCGGTAGTGCGTAAGATATTCGCCCAGGAACTGGCCCGTGATCCGGAGCTGGAGGTCGTGGGCACGGCTCCGGATCCGTACGTGGCACGGGACAAAATCATCCGTCTGCGGCCGGATGTGATCACCCTGGACATCGAGATGCCGCGCATGGACGGGCTGACCTTTCTGCGCAAACTGATGGCCAGCTTCCCCTTGCCTGTCATCGTCGTCTCGTCGCTGACGCCTGCGGGCGGCGACATGGCTCTGGAGGCCATGGATCGCGGTGCGGTGGAGGTCATGTGCAAGCCAGGCGCCGCGTACTCCGTGGGCGATATGTCGGTCGAGCTGGTAGACAAGATCAAGGCTGCTGCCCGGGCCGGTGTGCCCAGAGTACGCCACACCGGCAGGGTGCCGCCCGTCCCTGCAGCACCGCTGGCCCTGATTCGGACCACGAACAAGATCGTGGCCATAGGTGCCTCCACAGGCGGTACCGAGGCCTTACGGCAGGTGCTGACGCAGTTTCCCAACAACGCCCCCGGCACACTGGTCGTACAGCATATGCCGGAGCACTTCACGCGCAGCTTCGCCGAGCGGCTGGACCAGCTGTGTGCTGTCGAGGTCCGTGAGGCCACCGACGGCGACACCGTGACCCCGGGTAAGGTGCTGATCGCACCCGGCAACAAGCATCTCATGCTGCGCCGTTCCGGCGCGTTCTACCTTGCCCGTGTCCAGACCGGGCCGCTGGTCTGCCGGCATCGTCCTTCGGTGGATGTGCTGTTCAATTCCGTCGCCCGTTGTGCGGGACGCAACGCGGTGGGGATCATACTTACCGGAATGGGTGCGGACGGTGCGGTGGCCATGCGCAGGATGCGAGATGCAGGGGCGTACAACATCGCTCAGGACGAGGCCACGTGCGTCGTTTTCGGCATGCCGCGCGAAGCCATCGAACAGGGAGCCGTGCACCATGTAGTACCGCTGGAACAGATTCCCGAGCAGCTTTTTGCCCATCTGTAGGGTCTTCCGGGTCTGCAGGGCCGTCCGGGTTGACGGTCTGCCGGGTTGTTGGGTAGAGCGGTCCGTCGGGTCATCAGGTTGTCGATACGTCGGATTTTCGGGCCGTCTGTGCGTCCGGTTGGCGGGTCGCTCGGTCTGTCCGGCCGTCGGATCGTCGGACAGATCAGACCGTCAGGTCGTCGGGCCGTCGGGTCAGGCGGGGCGGTTGCGACCGCAGACCTTTTGAAGCAGTCCAGGTAGGGTCCAGGGAGGCTTGCCATGCTGGCCGGAAACATCCTCGTCGTCGAGGACGCTCGCACCACCGGAAGACAACTCGTGGACATGCTGGACGAACTGGGACACAGTTCCCGCTGGCTGGATTCGGCCGAGCGCGGTCTGGAGGTGTTCAGCCAACGTTCCTTCGATGTGGTGCTCAGCGACGTATATCTACCGGGCATGGACGGCATAGATATGGTGCGGCGAATGCGGGAGATGGATTCGCTCATGTCGCCCATCATCATGACCGGACACGACGATCAGAAGACGGCCGTCCGCGCCCTGGAAACCGGAGTTCGTATCTTCCTGCGTAAACCCATACAGCGGGATACGCTGAGAAGCAGACTGCAGGAAGCTTTGCAGGCACGCAGGCAGGAGACCGAACGTCGCAGCCTGTTCGCCGATTTGCTGCGGGCCCGGGCGGATCTGCAGCAGACTGTCGTGGCGCAGCATCGGAGACTGACACTCACCGAAAGCTATCTGGACGACCTTCTGGATGCCGCCCCGTTCGCCATCATATCGACGGACCGGGAGGGACGCATACTGACGTTGAACAGCACGGCACAGCGGCTGTACCAGCGTTCCGAATCCGAAGTGCTGGGCCATGATGTCGGCATACTTTTGAGAGATACCACGGAGGTCATCGGGGACTTCATGCGCTGCACACACCAGCGTCCGGACGGGAGCCGGTTTCCGGTGCTGATGCGCCAGCGGCGGATTCTGGACCACAACCGTCAGCACATCGCCAGGCTGTATGTGATCGAGGATCTGAGCGAGGCAGAGACCCTGCGGGCCCAGCTCCTGTATGCCGAGCAACTGACTGTTCTGGGACAGATGGCACCGCGCATCGCTCATGAAATCAAGACGCCGTTACAACTGGTATGCGGGTATACCGAGCTGGCCATGAGCCAGCTGGAGAATGATAACCTGCAAGGGGGTATGGCCAGTCTGCGTTCGGTGCAGCCCGCGGCAGAGGAGTTGACCGAGCTCGTGGAGCAGCTAGCCAAACTGGGACGTCCCCAACAAAGCGGTGTGCAGTCGATCGATCTTAGCATGGAAACGAAGAAAGTGCTGGAACCCATGCAACAGCTGGGTTTACTGAAATACTGCACTCTGCACACCACGATCAGCGCGGATGTACCGGAAGTCCTGGGTGACGCCGCTGGGATCGAACAGGTGCTGCGCAATCTGGTGATGAACGCGGTTCAGGCCATGGAAAGCCGCGATCACCGTCTGCTGTGCATCGAACTGAAGACGGACGACAGGAGAGAACAGGTGTATTGTCGCATTCAGGATACCGGCAGCGGCATTCCGGCCGAGGATCTGGAACGCATCTTCGAACCTTTTTTCACCACCAAGGAGCACGGCAAGAACACGGGTTTGGGGCTGCCCATCGTGAAATCCATACTGGACCGGTGCAATGCCCGGCTGCGGGTCGAAAGCGAGGTGGGACGCGGCACCTGCTTCGAAATCATCTTTCCGGCCAACAGAAGCGCGTCGACTGGCGGTGCAGAGACAGCCATGGAGGATCGCACCGGCGGTTGACCCATCGGGCGTGACACGCCTCCGGTCCGGCGTTACGGGTGGCGTTGACAGGTCGAGCCGGACCTCGTACCTTGTACCACACGCATGTTGGGGGGTGCCCGGTTGAACACTCGGCAGGGTGCACCGCGCATGCCGTATCCAAGGCAGATGCAGCATAGGACGCCGTGAGTGTCAGATGCTGAATGGGCCGGCGGATGTCCCGGTGAAAGGGGCTTCGCCGGTTTTTGCGTTCTGACCCTGACGCTGCGTGGGTGCCTATTCTGTGCAAGCTGGGTTCCGGCGCGGGTCGCCGGTGCGGGTTGTCGGCGTAAGTCAGCCTTGATAGCCGTTCCTGTCCACCTGCAGACACCATGGAGGTGAGGAAATGGCAGCTACGTCAACGCAGCCGCTAAACGATGACGTTCCCGTGCAGGCGTATTGGAGGGACATAGACCACTACCAGTTGTTGACCTACGCCCAGGAGATCGATCTGGCTCGCCGGTCTCGTCAGGGTGATGCCGAAGCCCGCCAGCAACTGGTAACGGCCAACCTTCGGTTTGTGGTCCGGATCGCGCGCGGCTACACGGGCCGCGGACTCTCCCTGATGGAACTCATCTCGGAAGGAAACATGGGTTTGATGGCCGCCGTGGAACGTTTCGACGAACGGCGGGGATTCAAATTCATCACCTATGCCGTCTGGTGGATACGCCAGGCCATTCTGAAGGCCCTGGTGCAGGTCGGCCGGGCCAGACGTTCACCCATGAGCCGCATCAACGATCTGCGACAGATCGAGCGGGATGCCCAGACCCTCTGTCAGAAACTGGGCCGGGTGCCCACCTTCACCGAGGTTGTCGAGACGTCCAGGCTCAATCCCATGCGGGCACAGAACGCCCTGGAAGAAGCCCGGGACGATGTGTCGCTGGATGCTCCGGTCTTCTTCGGTGAGGAGCGTGGCTGGGATGCCGTGCTGGCAGCCGATGACATCGATCCTGGCCAGGAACTGGACCAGATGCTGCAGCGGGATGCGGTCCATGCCTGTCTGACGGGGCTGGATGAACGCGAACGACTGGTGCTCCGTTCCTACTACGGGCTGGACGGGTACACGCCCATGACCCTGGAGCAGATCGGCGATATCGTGGGCGTCACGCGGGAGCGTGTCCGTCAGCTGCGGGACGCCGCCCTGCACAAGATACGGGCCCGGCACGGCGACCAGTTGGCGGAAGTCTCGCAGAACTGACCGGGGCGCAAGACTCGGGCCGCCAACCCGACGGCCACTCTGCTGGCCTGTGGACCGGCTGCCGCGGTTGGCGGTCGACGCCCGCATGCGGGTTCGTGCGGCGACCAGCGTGCCCCGGAGCCGCACGAATCACACGTATCCGCTTGCCTCACGCGACTCCTTCCGTTTCTTCTACCCATGCCCAGCGGGTACATTTCGACGGGGACGGACCTGGCCCATTGGCCCGTTGGCGCCCGGACACTTCTGGATGCCGGCTCGCACGTCGGCCTGGCTTCGGGTGCGTGTTTTCGGCTGCCCGGGGCCCATCCGCCTGGACTCCGGCAGCCTGGTGTCCAGGCGAGCGAACAGTCACATGGAGCCGGGGCCGGGGTGGGCGTGCCGAAGCCGCCGCCTGTCCGGCCGGACACCAGCCCCCAGCCCGACCAGCCCGACCGCATCACCGGGCCGCATACGCATGGCTATAAGGAAGGAAGCGCGCATGAGTAGGAGACGGGCGATGCCTGGGGCCACCGGGCTCCAGGCCAGGCTTCAGGCCAGGCCCCAAGCCGGTCAGCAGGCAGCGTCGATGCCGGCACCACTGCATTCGTGCCGGTTCCCAAGATACGTGGCAACCCAACGGGCCCAGCGCGCCGGCGCTTTCCTCGTGCTGTTTCTGCTGTCATGCACCGGATGGGCACCCACCCTGCTCGGAGTATCGACCCCGGCAGGGGCGATCACCCGCGGTAGTTCCACCGTGGTGTCGGTTCGGTCCCAACTGGAAGCAGACAGTGTGGCGGCCGGCCAGGCGGTGAACGCGGCCCTGGTGCTGGACATGGAGGAAGGCTGGCATGTCCAGGCGGCCCAGCCTTCGGAGGAATTCCTCATCGCCACGGAATTGCACCTGGCGCCTCCCGACGGCATTCGGATTGGGCCGGTCGAATTTCCGGATCCGAAGCACATCCTTTTCGGTGGCCAGCGTATCGCCGTGTACGGAGATGGCGCCAAGCTGCGCTTTACGGTGGCCGCAGCGCCGGATCTCGCGCCCGGTGCGTTCGAACTGGCCGGCGATCTCACGGTTCAGGCATGCGACAACCAGATCTGTCTGGCGCCTTCGGTCATCCCGGTGCGCATACCCTTTACAGTCGTGGCCGCGGATCCCGCTCAGACAGCAGTCCCGGTGGATCGCCCGGGCGATGTGACCGTCCCGGCAATAGGGGACGCCGACCGTCCCGGCGACATCGAGCAGCTTTTCGGCACGGCAGGAGTGCTGCCCGCGCTGCTGGCCATCTTTCTGGTGGGACTGGCACTCAACCTGACGCCTTGCGTGTATCCCATGCTGTCGGTCACCGTATCCGTCTTCGGTGCGCAGGACGACAGCCGGCCCATTCGCGTCTTTTTCAAGGCCGCGCTCTATGTGGTGGGCATTGCCACCATGTACAGCGTCCTCGGAACGCTGGCGGCGCTCACGGGAGGGCTGTTCGGCGGTTTGATGCAGAGTCCGTGGTTGCTGGCAAGCATCGCCCTGTTGCTGGTGTTGCTGGCGCTGAGCATGTTCGGTCTGTACGAAATGCGTCCGCCCGCCGCACTGATGAACCGCCTGGGCGGTGGGACCGCGGTGGGCTGGGCGGGAGTGTACCTGTCCGGCCTGTTGGTCGGAATCTTCGCGGCTCCCTGTATCGGCCCGCCTATCGTCGCACTGCTCGCTCTGGTGGGAGCCCGGGGCGACATCTGGTTCGGCTTCGGTTCATTTTTCGTTCTGGCCCTGGGTTTGGGGGCTCCGTATCTCGTCCTGGGCACTTTCTCGGGGCTGCTGCAGCGGCTGCCCCGGTCGGGAGGATGGATGATTTGGGTGCGAAAAGTTTTCGGTGTGGCTCTTCTTGGGGTCGCCGCTTTTTATGGAGCTTTGGCTCTCCTGCCCGCGCTGCTTTCCTGGGTGCCTGCAGTCACCTTGCTCGCGGGCGGCCTGTACCTGGGCTTTGTCGAGAAGTCGGGCAACGAAAGAACGACGTTCCGGCGACTGAAATGGGCCGTCGGAGTGGTGGCCCTGGTCGGTGGGGCCGTCATGCTGTACTCTGAGCATCGCCGTGAGCCGATGCCCTGGGAATCCTACCAACCGGAGATCCTGGCCGCGGCGAAGGCGGCGCGCCAACCGGTCATCATCGATTTCTACGCCGACTGGTGCCTGCCCTGTCACGAACTCGAGCGACGCACATTCAGCGATCCCAGGGTCCAGCATGCCCTGCGGGACCATCGCAAACTGAAGGTGGATCTGACGCGCATCGATGCGCCGGAGAGCCAGGCCATCATGCGGGCCTATGACGTGCGGGGAGTGCCCACGGTCATCGTCCTGGATGAGAGCGGCGTCGAACGCCCCGGCACGCGGGTGCTCGGATTCATGGGACCGGAAGAATTCCTGCGCAGGATCGATCCCTGAAGCCGTGCACGGGTCCCGCGGTTGCGGCGCGGACACGCGATCCAGACAAGACAATCGGAGCGCGCCACCGGGCCGCAGAACCACCGCAGCGCGTCACCAAACAGAACCACCGCAGCGCGTCACCAAACAGAACCACCGCAGCGCGTCACCAAACAGAACCACCGCAGCGCGGCAGCAGCGCGCCGATCCCAGCAGCGCCACCGTCCAATACCACTTGCAGCGCGCCACCGGACGGTACCACTGAAGCGGCGCCAAACGGTACCACGGCAGCGCCGCCGGACTGTACCACGGCAGTGCACCACCGTCCAATACCACTTGAAGCGCGCCACTGGACCCTGATTTGGCCACGCGTAACGGACAGGAGAATGATATGAGCGAGGAGCATTTGCCCTACATCGAATGCCACGGCTCGGCGCGGCAGATGGGGCAGCAATACGGCGAACAGGCCGCAGACGACATTCGCAACAATGTGGCAGCTTTCGGGGTGGAGGACGAAGACGAAGAAACCAGAATTTTCGCGCAGAAAACGATCAAGGTGCTCGAGCGGCATCTACCCGATGTGCTGGAGGAACTGCGCGGATTGTCGGAAGGATCCGGCCAGTCGCTGTCCGCTCTGCTGCGTCTCAACCAGGTCAACACCTTCACCGTGCCCCGGCCGTCGCCCGGTTGCACCTCCATGGCCCTGTCGCAGGGTGAAGATGGACCGGTGTTGGGCAAGAACAACGACGGCAGCCCGGATGCCCGTCGCTTTATCATCCGCAAGACGACGCCGGCAAGCGGACATCGCATGATTCAGGTGACCTACACGGGCTGGGTGAGTGGACTGGATGCCATGAACAGTGCCGGGCTGGTCAATGGACACAACTCGGTGGGATCCAAGTTCGACAAAAGCGGTGAGCGCGTGGACATCAGACTCTGGATGTACGCGCTGATGCGCCAGAGCGACGGTGTGGCGGATCTGTTGACCCGGCTGGACTGTGTGCCGCTGACCGGGAAAGGGTTCAATGTCGTCCTGGTGGACCGGTCAGGAGACACCTGCGTTCTGGAGGCGGCCGTGCCCCTGGTATCGGTGCGCAGCCGGGGAGAGGCCTTCGTATACGCCACCAATCACTATGCTTCCAATACGCTGAGCGATGCCGACAGGCGGACTCCGGATCAGAAGCCGGTGACCATCTACCGTTACGGCTATCTGCTGTGGCGCGACGCCTTCCAGCGTCCGCGGCACAGCCGCGACCTGGTGGACATCCTGCAAAGCCACGAGCCCTGGGCGCCCTGCAGACATGGCGGGGCGCATCTGTCCCATACGCTGTGGTCTATGGTCGGCTTGCCGGCAGACCAGCATCTGCGGGTGGCCTCCGGACCACCGTGTTCCCATGCGTACCTGGATTACCCGGTTTGACCCGGAGTTCCTGCGGCCTCGAGACCCTTCGTTCGCGTTTGGTCGAGAACGATATCGCCGCAATGCGGGACGCCCGGACTTTGTCAGTCCGCGGGCTCGATCCTGAGCAGCTCGCCGTTGGCGTGATCCGTCAGCACATAGATGAATCCGTCCGGCCCTTCACGCACGTCACGGATTCGTCCCACGGAGCCGAGCAGCAGTTCCTCGTCGTGAAACACCTCGTAGCGCCCCTCGTATTCCCGCACGACCAGCCGGCGGATTCGCTCGCTGGCCAGTCCGCCGGCCAGCAGATCGCCCTCCCAAGCAGGGAAAAGACCGGCGGTCACGACAGTCAGCCCCGAAGGAGGATGGGCGGGCAGGAATTCGTAAATATGCGGCGTTACGCCTTCCATCCGGCGCGCCTGTGCATGCGGGAACCGCTCCTGTGTGCGGTAATCGAGCCCCTGAGTCACCACCGGCCAGCCATAGTTTTTGCCGGGTTGGATGCGGTGAAGCAAGTCGCCGCCGCGCGGACCGTGCTCGGTAGCCCATATCTCGCCCCTCAGGGGATCGACCGCCAGACCCTGGATATTCCTGTTGCCGTAAGCGTAGATTTCATCCAGGACATCGTCATCGTCGACAAACGGGTTGTCCGCAGGAACGGAGCCGTCGGCATCGAGGCGTACAAGCGAACCGGCGTGATCCCCGGTATCCTGCGCACGCGGTGGATCGGTGCCCCGGTCGCCTATGCTCATCAGCAGAGTGCCGTCAGGCAGCCAGGCCAGCCTGGAGCCGTAATGTCGGCCCGGGGCGGAGTAACGGTCCTGCACGAAGAGGTCTTCGACATCCACGAGCTCTTCGCCGTCGATACGGCCGCGGGCAAGTGCGGTAGCGGTCTGGCCACTGTTGTCCGGTTTCGAATACGACAGATATATCCATCCGTTGTCTTCGTAATCCGGATGCAAGGCCACGTCCAGCAACCCGCCCTGGCCGCGGGCCTCGATCTGGGGCAGCCCCGACAGCCGGGTCACGGCGGTTCCATCGATCACGAGCAGCCGGCCCGGACGTTCTGTCACCAGCTTGCGTCCATCGGGAAGAAATGCCAGAGACCACGGATGCTCCAGACCATCGACGATCCTGACAACCTGGATAGCCTGATACTGCGTGGAAAGCCTGATGGAATGACGCTCCTGGCCGCCGGCATTGCCGCCAAAGGCGAGCAGCAGGACAAACGCAAAGATATTCACAACTTTCATAGGTGTGTTCATAGCATCCTCTCAATCAGCCCTCGGAGCCGAAACCGGATTTATCCAGATCCAGCCAGCCCCGGGTGACAAACGTACAATCATCCAACCGAGCCGAAAAGAGTACCGGCCGCGATAGTAAGAATGGAACCGGGGATTGCGGCAACCGCAGCCAGGGCATAAACTCCCGCGAATATGAGTGGCCCCCATGCCCCCTGTGCGGCTATCCAGTCGCGCCGTTGACCTAGCTTCTGATCGAGTCCAAACACACGGGACACAACGGCCATAGTCACAACGGCCGTGATCAGTAGTACGGGTTTGATCCATTTACTCATGATCTACTTATCAGCTAACTTTGCCCCCGGACCGGGACTATAGCAAAAGCCCTGCGGCGGGACATCGAGAGCCGAGTTGAATTTACTTGACAGATTCTGGAAGGCTATCAGCGCAGTAAGCTCTACCACGCCATCGTCGTCCATATGCCGTTTCAGCTCTTCCACCATCTCGTCGGTGACTTCGCTGTCGGATACGGTGACAGCCTCGGTATACGCAAGAATTGCCCGTTCTTCCGGCGTGAAAAGCTCGCTGTCATGCCAGTTTTCAAGAGCATGAACCTTGTCCATGGAGCCGGAACGGCGAGCGAGCGTGGCGCTGTTGATATCAATGCAGAACCGGCAGTGGTTGATCTGCGATACGCGCACTGTAACCAGTGAGCGGATGGCGGGCGATAACGGCGAACGCCTGCAGTCGATCATACCATAGAGAAAGGCAACTGCCACAAAAAGCCGGGAGCGCCGTGCCCAGACTAGAGCCGGCTCCAGAGGTTGACCGTATTTGCGGCGCTGATTCCAGAAGAACGGGCGCAGGTACCAGGGGACATCCCGTAAAACTTTTGGCTCAACTCTCATGGTGAATCCTTGTATATTTCAATCCGATTCGTCCTCAGATCGGTAAAAAAAGATACTCGACCGCCTCGCTTCCGATATCGCTTACATCGGTCATAACAGCAAGCGATGCTTCACTCGACGTTTCTTCCTTAAAGGCTGCGCGATCATACTACAGTGCATCGGCCTCCAAGCGGACCCACTGACATGCCTCTTGAGCTTCGGCTCGCAGAATGACCAGCCTGGAGAGGCCGGTGCAGGCACTGGTGAGTATCCGCTGCTGGTGCTACCCGGCGCGCCCTCGGCTATAAACTGTATAGGATTATTGAGGGGTTTGGTCAAGAGTGTCGGACAGAGTTGCTTGGTGTCGTGTGTGTGGACCGGGTTGGGTCGTTGGGCGGGTCGGAGTGCATGTAACGGGAGCGCCGGTCACGGCTTGGCGCATTGTCGCCGCAACTCAGAGCCGCGAAGGTATGTGCGGGGTCAACAGACGCCGACTGGTTGCCCGGACGGAGTAGTCGCCTGCGTCCCGCAAAATCAGCTCCTGGACGCTTGAACTGGACCTTCGGCCCCGCGACGAGGGGTTCTTGGAGTGAGACGATCCAGCCATCCCCCATACTACGAGGTAAATGAACGTGCGTATTCCGGAAGAGACGCGAGTTGTCATCATCGGGGCGGGCAGCGCCGGCTTGTCGGCGCTGCGCGCTGTGCAGAAGGAGACCGACGATTACCTGATGGTGGGCCCCGGTCCGCTGGGCACCAAGTGCGCCCGCGCGGGCTGCATGCCGTCCAAGACGCTGATCCGGGCGGCGCGGGACTATCATCGGCGCGGAGCTCTCTCCGAGCAGGGCATTTCAGGAGGCGACGGGCTTGTCTGCGACGTGCCCGTGGTGCTGCGCTACGTGCGCCGAATGCGGGACCAGTTCGCAGGTCACATGGCCGCTGCCGTGCGGCGCCTGGCAGGTGAGCGGCTTGTGCCGGGACCGGTTCGGATCCAGGCGCCCCGGTGGGTGGAGATCGACGGCCACCTCGTGTCAGCCGGTGCCATCGTCGTGGCCACGGGATCCCGTCCCCTGGTGCCCGAGGCGTGGCAGCCCTTCCAGGATCACGTGCTCACCGGCGAGTCCCTATTCGAGCAGGAAGATCTGCCTGGCCGCATCGCCGTGGTCGGGATGGGGCCAATTGGCCTGGAGATCGGCCAGGCGCTGTCGCGTTTGGGCATCCAGGTGACCGGATTCGATCTGCTCGAGATGGTGGGCGGTCTCACAGACCCCGATGTCAACGCGAAGGCCGTGGAAGTGTTCGGGCGCGAGTTCGCGCTGCATCTCGGGGCCCGCGCCGAAGTTCAGGCCGGCGCCGAGGGGTCGGGACTGACGGTCCGGGCAGGAGAGGCGCGCGTCGGGACTGATGCGCATCCGGGTCCACGCCGGGAACGGGCGTATCCTGGGCGCGGAGATGGTGGCGCCGGAGGCGGCTAGCCTGGCGCACATCCTGGCCTTGGCGGTGGAGAGGCAGACGACGGTGGCGCAGATGTTGCAAATGCCGTTCTACCACCCGACCCTGGAAGAGGGAATGGAAACAGCACTGCACGACGCCGCGGCAAACCTCGGCGTGGCGTACCGGCCCGAGGCTCTGATGCTGTGCGATTCCAGGACCGAAGAGCCGCTGGCGTAGGGAGGTCCTGGCTGCCGGGGACCGGGCTTCGAGCTTGGGAAAGAACAGCCCCGCGTCCTGTTCGCTACAGCCGGCCGTGATGCTGGCACTCGTCCGTCCCATCTGTACCTTGCTAGAGAAGACGAAGACTACTGCCAGACCGGCATCCTGGTGCGCGCGGTAAACCCAGTTTAGATAACGGAGAGCATACCCGTGCCCTTCAAACAAACGCAGGAACTGCTGACGCTTCTGCGCACAATCCACGAGCGCTGGCGTTCCTTTGCCGAAACTCACCAGCAGCAGGGCGACAAGCGCCTGCAGGTGATACTCGAGCACATTGCCAGCGAACGGGAGCGCCTGCGGGAGAGCCTGGAGCAGTACGAGCGTCAGGCGCCGGAGGAGGTCCGAGCCACCTGGTTCCAGTACCCCGACGAAGAAGCCATCAAGCAGCCCCTGGCCAGGATGGAGCAGACGGACATGAGTGTGGACGAAGCGGTGGAGACGGCCCTGCAGATGAGCCAGGGGCTTGCGGAGATGTACGAGCACCTGGCGCACCGGGCCCCCGCGACAGCCGCATCTCAGTTATTCGCACGCCTGCACGAGACCGAGACCAGAGCCCGGACTCGCCTGGTGCGCCAGCTCAACGAACTGGCGGGCGCAGAGTGGTGAGCGGCCAAGCCCATGACCCATCGCGGAAGAGGCGTACCCCGTTCAGGTTTCTCCCGTTTCCGGTCCAGCGTTACCGGTTCTACAGTCCGCCTTCGGTCCGCGTCGAGTGGCAGAACGGCAATAGAGCAGACCGTGCCCGCGCTCAACGCTCTGATATGAGCCACTCCATGGTATGGTGACCGTGGCCATGCCCCCGGATCAGCACATACACCGCCATCCATATACGCTCGAGGGCTGGCTCAGCAGGCATACGCTTCTGGTCTGTCGCTGTATGCGCGCCGGTCGTGTCACTTGTCCAGGCCGCTACTTAGACCGATCGCATCCTCAGCTCGAACACCAATGTTGACATAAGCAATATTGGCTCGAGTAATGCGCTTGCATTATAAAAGCATATTCTGAAACAATCCCGCATAGCTCAGCGACGCACCCAACAAAGCAAAATCCTTTAACAGGTTGATCATGGACGTCTGCCTGGTAGCTTCATCCAGCACTCCTGGAAGATGCACGGTCAATATGACCAGACACAGAAATACGGCCAGTCCCACCGAGAGGGAGAAAGCTCCCTTGAGCCCTCCGATGATGCAAATACCGGCGGCAATGAGCAGTATACCGGTAACCGCAACCCAGAAGGCCGAAAACGGCAGCCAACCGGGTACAATTCCTTGCATGTTCTCCATCATCAGGAAATGATTCACCCCAAAAACAAGCATGGGTATACCGAAAATAACTCTTCCGACTTTGATCCATGTGTTCATCGTTGGCCTCCTTTTTACTCTTTTCTCAAACAACGCGCCATCTGCTCCGTACCGGAAGATCACCATGGCCTGTAGCCGGAAAAGCGCCCATGGTTACGCACCCGGAAAAGCACCCATAGTATCGTGTATAGGCGATTGATCTGCCTGTGTCAAGGAATTTTTAAGAATGGGCGCGAAGGTTGGCTCGTTGGGTGGATTGTGGTGCCTGGTACGTGAGTGTCGGTCCTGGTCCAGCGGCAGCTCAGTGGCTCGTGCGGTAAAGACGGGTTGGAGGGTTACTTATGGCTGGCCGCACAGGGAGCTCTGGTCCTGTAAGGCAGGGCTCCACCGTGCCGCATGTCCGCCGCGGCATACCATGGCTCGTCGCCGGCCCGGACCCCTACATCCGCTTTGCCCGGATTGCAGCGCGGGTTCTGCCGAGGCGCTTGCGCCACGCGTAAAACTCTGCCAGACCATCAGCCCGGACCCCTACATCCGCTTTGCCCGGATTGCAGCGCGGGCTCTGCCGAGGCGCTTGCGCCACGCGTAAAACTCAGCCAGGCCGTCACCCGGACCCCTACACCCGCTTTGCCCGGATTTCGTCGCGGGCGCCCAGAGCGATATTGGCCGCGTGGTCCGAGATGCGCTCCAAATTGCTGATGATGTCCAGGTAGATGACCCCGGCGCTGGGTATGCACTGCTGCGCGTTCAACCGCCCGATATGGTTGGCGCGCAGCTTTTTCTCCAGCTGGTCGATAGCCTTCTCTTTTTTCAACACGGATTCGACGAGTTTGATATCCAGGGTCTGAACTGCCGCCAATGACTGGGTGTAGGCCTTCATGGTCTTCTTGTAGATATCCAGAATCTCCTCGGTGGCGGTAGCTGAGAACACGAGCTGGTTGTCCAGTTTGAACTCGGCCAGTTCGGCCAGGTTTTCCGCATGATCGCCGATGCGTTCGATATCGTTGATCGTGTTGAACAGCCCGTCCACCGTTTCGCGCTGATCCGCGGGCAGGTTCCTGTTCGAGAGTTTGACCAGGTAGGACGAGATCTCCCGCTCCAGTTCGTTGGTGACCTTCTCCAGAGCCAGGGCTTGACGGATCTTTTTCGTATTGCCCTTCAGGATGCCGTTCATGGCGGCCCGGAGAGTGGTTTGGGCCATGTTGCCCATGTGCAGCGTTTCCTTGATAGCCATGCCCAGGGCGATAGGCGGAGTGCTGAGGATGCGGTCGTCGATATACTTGACCCCAAGGACGACCTCGTCCTCACCGGGCAGCACCCTGTACGCCAGCTTGATGAGCGATCCCGTGAAGGGGAGCATCACCAGGGTGGTGCAGACATTGAATATGGTGTGCGCATTGGCCACCTGGCGGGGAATGTCATCGGGGTTGATCCGGGTGATGATGTGGTAGGTGACATCCCTCAGGAAGAATACGAAGAGGACGGTTCCGATCAGGTTGAACAGCAGGTGGAACACCGCGGCGCGTTTGGCGGTCCGGTTGGCGCCGACACTGGCGATGATGGCGGTAACGGTGGTACCCATATTGATACCGAAAAGGACCGGCAAGCCGGACTGGATGGGCAGCAGGCCCTCCATGGCCAGCGCCAGGATCAGTCCGGTGGCAGCCGTGCTGCTTTGCACCATGATGGTCACGATAAAACCCGCCAGGATGCCCAGCAACGGTATTTCACCAAAGCGCAGCACCAGATGGCGGAATCCTTCGTACTGGCCCAGCGGACTCAGGGCGCTGCCCATGTATCGCATACCGATAAAGAGCATGCCGAAGCCGATGAACGCTTCCGCCGTCTGTTTGGTCCGGCGGTTCTGGGCAAACAACCAGATGCCCACGGCCACGCCGATGATCAGGGGGGCAAAACGGTCCAACCTGAAGGTGATGACCTGGGCCGTCACGGTAGTTCCGATGTTCGCGCCCATGATGACACTGGCAGCCTGAGCCAGTTGCATCATGCCGGCGTTCACGAAGCCGACCACCATGACCGTGGTGGCGCTGCTGCTCTGGACGATGGCGGTCACCAGCGCTCCCACCAGTACGCCGGTGAAGCGATTGGATGTCAGTGCGCTGATGATGCTCTTCAGTTTCTGTCCGGCGGTCTTCTGCAGGCCGTCGCTCATGATGTGCATGCCATACAGGAAGAGGCCCAGACCACCCAGTACGCCAAAAGCGATTTCCATGATCGTCCTGCTTGAGAAGGATAACCCGCGTGTCGCGGTGCTGCGGGCAATGGCTGCGCCCCAACCCGGCCTTGTCGGTCCTGCGCGGGAATAATACGGAATCCTGCCAGGCTTCTCCAGGACAGGGCAGGCTGGGACGGTCCGGAATACGTCTCGGACACGGAGCCGGCAGGTCCTAACAGGTCCAGGCAGGACCTGGCCAATCAGGGGAAGCCACTGGAGAGCGCGTCGGGTCGCATGAGGTTGCGCTCCGGAGGCGGGAGGCCGATGATGTCGCGTGAGGTCGCGCCGCTTCAGGTGAGGTCGCGCTCACATAGCGTCGCAGCAAGTCGCGGCAAGATGCAGGAAGCCGCGTGAGGGCGTTTGATGCCGTCAGCGCACGGGTCGCGTGAGGTTGCCTCCGGAGGCGGGAGGCCGCGGTACACAAGGAAGCCCCTGCAACCCGAAGGTGGGGGCTGCAGGGGCTCAAGGATGGCGGGACCGACGAGACTCGAACTCGCGACCTCCGGCGTGACAGGCCGGCGTTCTAACCAGCTGAACTACGATCCCGTTGCACTGCGAAAGTATGAGAAAGGTAGGTGTCCGGGAGCTTCTTGTCAATACTCCTGGGTGACGCGCGCCGGCTGGGTTGGCGCTTTGACAGCGGCGCCACGGTATCGACGCGTGGGCCGCGTGTTCGGGCGCAGGCCGCACGCGCAAGCAATCTGCGGCACCCGAAAAGCGCTTTTCGCGCGTTCATCGGTGTTCGCTGCACTGGCCTCGACTGCACGCGACTAGTGTTTACCGAGCCCGCCAAGCGCTGCTCGTATGCTCCTATCGTGCCGCTGATGTGCGCCCCGGCGTTGAGCGCGCCACCGCGGCGCCCCCCGCGCAGGTGCAGCGCTTCAGCGGAGGACCGCTTCCGCCTGCTGCTCTCTGTCCCAGGCCTGGCCCATTTTTTTCAGCCGTCTGAGGCTGCCCCGCATGAGCTGTCGCTTCAGCGGACTCACGTGGTCGATGAACAGCTTACCGTCCAGGTGATCGATCTCATGCTGCAGCGCGCGGGCCAGAAAACCGTCCGCCGAGATCCGTACCGGACGGCCATCGGCGTCCAGCGCCTGAACCTCCACCCGGGCAGCGCGTCTGACCTCGCCATATAGATCGGGAAAACTGAGACAGCCTTCTTCCCCATTCTGAACGCCGTCCGCCGCGACGATTTCCGGGTTGATCAGCGCCATGGGCGGACGGTCGGGTTCCTGGCCCGATACATCGACCACGATGACGCGCTTGAGGACGCCAATCTGCGGAGCAGCCAGCCCGACCCCTTCCGCCTTGCGCATGGAAGCGAACAGCCCGCTGATCAATGACCGGATATCGTCGTCCACCTGGCTGACAGGAGTACAGGTCTGGCGCAGTATGCTGGCGCCGAACTTGATGACTTCCGTTTCCATTACACATCATCCCATGGGTGAGTCGGATGCAGCATGCGACAGCGGAACCAAGTCACGGGGCGGCGACGTATTTGATGCAGATACGCTGCTTCTGGATTCAAATGCGCTGCTTCCTGATTCAGACGGGCTGCATCTTGATTCTGATGTGCCGCATCTTGATTCGGACAAGCCGCTTCTGGATTAAGATGAGCAGCCTCTGGATTACGACAAGCCGTTTCTGGTTTCCGATGAGCTTCTCCTGGATTCAGACGATCACCCCGATCGTTCACGATCAAAGCGGTCTTGTTCTTCGGCGATGGCACAGGGGGCGAGTATTGCATCCGCCATCCCATGGAGCACCTTCTTGTCCGGCGGGCAGACTACCGCCTGCATGCCCGCCAGCCGGGGTGTGCCGGCGTGGACATAGTAATACGGGCGCAACAAGGTGCGTCCGTTCATGGAGGCCATCGCGTCTTCGCCGAAGTCGTAATACGACATGGTCGTTCGCCGGGCCTTGTGAAACTCCTGCAGGACATAGGGCACGTCATGGAAGCTGTCCAGTGCCTGCTGAATGCGCGCCGTCCATTCGTCCTCGGGAAGATCGTGTCCTACCGAGACGCCCCGGCTTTCGTAGGCCAGATGGGAGAATCCGGAAGGCTTGAGAACATATTCGCGCTGTTTCTTGGTGAGGTGCTTCAGGGGCTCCCAGTTACCCATGGCCCGGCCGCCGGGGTGCAGTCCCGGTATCACCGCGTGCGGGGGCAAAGGCCTTGGATCCATGATCCAGGTGCGGGGAATGACCTCTTGCAGCAGACTGAGGTGCTCGCTGTCCAGTTCCTTCGTCCAGAATTCCTGCAGCAGAGGATGATGGAACAGGCCAAGCCAGAGTTTCTCCTCCAGGTAGGCCTTTAGAGGTGGGGTGATCCGGACCTGATTCTTCTTGGCGAAGTAGATGATGGGTTCGGCTTTGGGGATGTTCTTGAAGTCGAACAGTTCGAAAAACCGATAGACGACATCGATGCGCTCCGTACCGCCATCGTGGCACAGATACAGGCCCTCTTGGTCGAAATGCACGTCGCGGGGATGGCGGCAATACATGGGCAGGCCGAGGTCCAGCAGACGCTGTGACAGCCAGGTCATCTCTTCGCGGTAGGACTCCGACTCGTCCGACACCAGCAGTGCGACGGTGGGCCTGTCCATCTGGACGGTGGCGGCGATGGCCGAATACAGCTCATCCGCCAGCCCGTGGGCGCCTCCGATGAGCGAATAACCCAGTTCCGCGTATCGTTCCGATACCTGTGCCGTGAAGCCCATGCCTCCCGGGATGGCGTCCAGCTCCACCAGACAGAAGCCCTGCTCGGTGACCAGCAGGTCGGGGCGGATGACGAGAGGCAGCCTGGACCGGAACCGGTTCATGCGACCCAGTTCGATGATTTCACCGGGTTTGCCCTGATCCAGGTATTCGTGCACCCACGCCGGCTGCAGACCGCGCGTACTCTGGTGGTAGAGCAGGTTGATGGCGCGATGGAACTCGTTCAGCGCCGGACCCAGCCGTTCCAGATACGCAGCTTGCTGAGGGGTGAGCCAGAAGGGTTCGGGAGATATGCGCCACGGCAGATGGCTGTCCGGATGGACTTGCGTCCGGTCTCCTTGAAAGAGTCCGCCGACGGGTGAACGGGAGTTGATTTGCAGGCAGGTCTGACGGGCATCCAGGGCGGTTGCCGGCGATGTCATGTGGGCCGATCCTGATGAGGTGATTCCGGTATACTACGATCCGGTATACTACAATCGGTTGAATGTATAAACAAGCGTTTATATATTCAACACACTTCCAAGCTGGCAGTGTCCAGGGATGGTACTCGGGCCACTGGACCATGGCAAGATAACGCAAAACGACGATGCACGAGGGGGCCGGATGTCATCACGCGCATCGGCTGCGGAACTGAAGAACACCCTGGCCCTGGTCACGGGCGGCGGACGCGGCATAGGCCGGGCCATCGCCGTGGCGCTGGCCCGCGCCGGGGCGGATGTGGCCTTGTTCGGCCGGACGCCGGAACCGCTGCAGCAGACAGCCGCGGAGATACGGGCCCAGGGGCGCCGGAGCTGGCACGCCGTAACGGATGTGGGGTGGCCCGAGCAGGTGTCCGGGGCGGTAGCCGGCTTGCTGGAGGAGTGGGGCCGCCTGGACGTGCTGGTCAACAACGCCGGAGTGCAGGGTCCCATCGGGCCGTTGCAGGAAACCGATCCGGCGGCCTGGTGGCAGGCGGTGCAGACCAACCTGTTTGGATGCTATCTGTGTACGCGCGCGGTGTTGCCGGGCATGCTGGCGCAGGAACACGGCAGGATCATCAACCTGTCCGGTGGCGGCGCCGTGTCGCCGCGGCCGCGCTACAGTGCCTACAGTGCCTCCAAGGCTGCGGTAGTCCGAATGACGGAAACGCTCGCGGCGGAGCTGGAGGGGACGGGAGTGACCGTGAATGCCATCGCGCCCGGCGCCGTCAACACCCGCATGCTCGACGAAACGCTGGCCGCCGGGGCCTCGGCCGGCGACCAGGCGCTGGCCGAGGCCCGGCAACAGGTCAGGGACGGCGGCGTGGATCCTGAGATCCCGGCCCGGCTGGCGGTGTTCCTCGCCTCGCGCCGCGCCGAGGCGCTGACGGGGCGCCTGCTGAGCGCGGTATGGGATCCATGGGAGGATCTGGACATTGGCGCTGTCATGGCCGGTGAAGACTATACCGTGCGGCGCCTGAAGCCCGCCGACCGCGCGGGGGCCGCAGAGCGCGAGGGTCGCGCCGACCGCGAGGGCCGCGCAGAACGACCCGCGCGCGCAGATCGACCGGCGCCCGCAGATCGACAGACACCTGCGCCAGGAGGGGGTTGAGCATGCTCGGAACCGGAATCGTCGGTGCCGGCGGAATCGGTGCGCGCCGCGCCCTGGTCGCCGCGGCATGCCCGCAGACCCGCGTCGTGGCCGTCCATGACATGGACCGCTGCCGGGCCGAACACGTGGCTGGACAGGCGGGTGCTGCCGTCAGGTCGCACTGGCGGGAGGTGGTGCAGGATCCGGAGGTCGACATCGTCGTGGTGGCCACCACCCATGATGCGCTGGCGGCGATCAGTGTCGCGGCGCTGGAGGCGCAGAAGCACGTGCTTTGCGAAAAGCCGATGGGCCGTACGCCGGCCGAGGTCGGTGCCGTGGTCCGGGCGGCGCACCGGTCGGGAACCTGCCTGAAGGCCGGGTACAACCACCGCTATCATCCGGCCATTCGTCAGGCCCACACGCTGTGCAGCTCGGGCGGCATCGGGCCGCTGCTGCATGTGCGGGGACGGTATGGTCACGGGGGCAGGCCGGGGTACGAGCGGGAATGGCGCGCCTCGCGCCAGCAGGCAGGCGGGGGGGAATTGCTGGACCAGGGCACGCACCTGATCGACCTGTCGCTGTGGATTCTGGGTGGATTTGCCGAGGTATCGGGCTATGTGTGTACCAGTTTCTGGGACACCGCGGTGGAGGACAATGCCTTCGGGTTGTTTCGCACCGCCGCGGGGCAGATCGCGTCCCTGCATGTCAGCTGGACGCAGTGGAAGAACCTGTTCAGCCTGGAGGTCTTCGGCCGCGATGGCTATGTGATCGCGGAAGGCCTGGGGCGGTCGTACGGGGTGGAAAGGGCTACCGTAGGACGCAGACGGCCGGAGGGAGGAGCGCCCGAAGAACAAGTCTACGAATATCCCGGAGAAGATCGCTCCTGGGAGCTGGAGTGGGAGGATATGCTCAACGGCGTGACCGGCGGGCAGCCCATGCTGGGAAGCGGGGAGGAGGCTCTGTTGACGATGGAATGGGTCTATAGATTGTACGCAGCATCCGCGGCCGCCCGCAGCGTGGCCGCCACGGAAACCCCCTGGTGAGCGGGCAAGATCCTGTTAAACAAGGAGTTAGTCGTTCTGTAGCGAGCCCGGTGAATGAGCCTGCCCTGGCCTGGGCTGGTTTTTTTATTCGGTTTTTTCGAATGAAACCCTTACATTATACCAGCATGTAATCAAACCTCGCGGACCTCGACCGAATGCTCATGACTATGACCATACGGATCAGCGCACGAATGCATCACATGCGGGCCGATCAGGAAGTCGCCCAGTCAGAACGCATCGCTCTGGCGTACCGCCGGCTGGCGAACGCAATGATACTCAGCACGTTGCGTGAGATCTCCAAGATGGATGAACTGCTGGATGGTGCAGAGGATGTTCCGGAGATCGCTTTCGTGGAAAGCAGCCGGATCGATCCCTGGTGCGAGCTCGCCGGGCTGGAGCCGGATGTGGTGCGGCGCGCCGTTCGGCGGCTCATCGAGGCAAGCCCCTGCTAGACTGTTGTGCCGGCAACTCGGCGGCTCATCGAGGCAAGCCCCTGCTAGACTGTTGTGACAGTAGTTCAGTGGCCCGAAGGGGCGCCCCGGTAACGGCTCCGGGGTGCCCCTCGCCGTTTCCCCTCGCCGTTTACGCTTAGCGCTGGGCGCTCAGACTGCGTTCCTGAGTGAACTCCAGCACGCCGCGGACCACCTTCTCGGCATCGCGCTGGCGCAGCTCGGCAAAACGCAGCGCCCAGACATGGTCGCGATAGGCCATGTTCCGCAGCTCGAAGATGACCTTGTAGTCGGCCGGGTTGTTGCGCAGAACGCCCAGTGCCTGGCCGCGAGTCCGGGCCCCCGCCCCCAGGTAGGGCAGCATGGAGCGCGCGAAGCCGCGCGAGGTCAGATCCTGCGTACGCCCGTTGCGGCTGGTGTAATACAACACCAGCGGGGCTTCGGGCGCCCGCGGCTCGATATCGGCGTGAAAGGACAGGAACATGCGCCGTCCGCGCGGCGCCCCGGCGAGGAATCCGCGGGCAATCTGCACCCGCGTCATCAAGTTGTTGCCGGACGGCCAGTCGCTCTGCCGGTTGCTCCTGTTGTGCTCAAGAGAATTGTACACTTCGTTTTTTTCGTTGACAAAGGTATGGGCCGGCGGGTTGCTGTTGCGGATCAGGTGGTTGGGACTCAGCACGGTCATCTCCACGCGGGCCCCGTGCAGCCGCAGCAGCACGTACGCCCGCAAGGCGATATCATACACATATTCGTGTTCCACCACGACCACCTGGTTGCCGTTGCCGTCCACGGCAGTGACAATCGCGCCCGGATCGAGCCCGCCGTGGCCCGGATCCAGCACGATGTGCCAGCCCGCCAGCCGGTTGGACAAGCGGCCCAACTGGTCCACCTGGTGCTCGAATGCCTCCCACAGCGTGCGCGCCCGGCGGTACATGGTCATCGGCGAGCCCGGGGCGTTCTCGTAATAGGAGCGATTCGGCTGTCTGTCGGCCCGGGGGCGGGTGTAATAATACGGTCCGTTGCCGGTGTCCAGCCGCGCTACACCCGGAATATTCAGGTGCAGCGACTCCCAGTCGATCTCGGATTCGTCCAGCAGATTGCCCCCCAGAAACGGGCGGACTTTCAGCCGGTCTCCCGGATGGATGATCGTGCCGCTGATCTGGTTGATCTGCTGCAGTTCGGCGACACTCATCTGGTGGAGCCGGGCGATCTTGGTCATATGGTCGCCGGGCTGCACCACGTATTCATCGTACTGCCTGGCCCGGGTGCCGCTGAGCACCAGTTCCTGGCCAGGATGGATGCGGTCCGAGGTCAGGCCATTGAGTTCCTTGATTTCCCGCACGGACATGCCATAGGCACGGGCGATCTCCCACAACGCGTCACCGCGCTCGACGATATGCCGGGCCCGGGGAGTTTCGCGCAGGCGCAGCTTCTGGCCCACGTAGATCGTGCTGCCGGAAATGCCGTTGATGCGGCGCAGCGTCGCCACGTCCGTACGGTAGCGCCCGGCGATACCGGAGAGCGTTTCACCGTACCGGACCACGTGCACCCCTTCCTCGAGTTCCGAAGGACGCAACTGCAGCTTCTGTCCGGGGTAGATCACATCGCTCTGCAGATGATTCAGGCTGCGCAACAGCCTGAGACCCACTTCGAACCGTTGGGCGATTTCGGACAACGTGTCGCCGCGGCGTACCGTGTATTCCAGTGGGGTTTCTTCGTAGTCATCCGTAACCGTACCCACAGCACTGACGGTCAGTCTCTGTCCGGGATGGATCGTGTCGTTGCGCAGGCCGTTGAGCGCTCTGAGCCGCTGCACGGACGTGCCGTGACGCTGGGCGATGCGCGACAGGTTTTCGCCCGGGGCCACCACGTGATGGCTCGGGCTGGAGGCTTCCCGGAGACGCAGGGTCTGGCCCGGGTAGATGCGGTCAGAGGGCAATCTGTTGAGCCGCCGCAGTTCGGCTACGCTGACGCCATGACGGACGGCGATGACTGAGAGCGCATCGCCGGGCCGCACGACATGTACGTCGTTCGAACGTCCTGCCGGCCAGATCTCCAGCCGTTGACCGACCAGGATCCGCGACGACCGCAATCCGTTCCATTGACGGATCTGTTCCTGGGACACCCGGTATCGGGCCGCGATTTCCGACAGCGTATCACCGCGCCGGACCGTGTGCACCACCGGAGCCGCTGCCGCGACCGTGGTCATGATCACGAGCAACAGACCCATGCACACACCGGCGCACACGCCGGCCAGCGTCTTTGGACGGTGGGAAAAAACCATGGCAGGAACACTCCAGGACACGGCGGGGAGGATGCCGTCAGGAACCTGGGGATGACCCCAATGGTAAACGATCCGCGCCGATTGCGCAAAGGGCGCCGCCGAAATTCCCGCCCGTAGAATGGGCAGAATCTCCGTTGAGCGCTCCGGCCGGATCCGCAGATTCACCCCAGAATCCCGCACGAGTCATCCGGTGATCCTGTCCGCCGAAACTCGGGTACTCTGGTCTGCAGCGTTCCGCCAATTCCGTCCGCCCAATGACCACCGGCGGGTCGCACTACCTCAGGCGG
>SLHA01000126.1 GCA_007136405.1 Candidatus Latescibacterota bacterium | reverse complement strand
CGTGACATGGTGTTGCGCGTGCTCCGGTGGTGCGAGGGCTCCGGTAGTTCGGCGCGTCCGCGGGGTGGCCGCGGACGCGCCACGGTTCAGTCTGGGGATACCGGTGCGGGGAACCATCCGACAATCGGTTGCCCTGCGCGGCCGGATCGGCACCTCGCCTGAACGGAGATACGGGTGTTCGCCAGGGATTGCGGTTTGCCTGCCTTCGGGCGGAAAGCCAGCGCGTCATCCCAGCAAAAGCGTCGCGTGTCGCTGCCGGCAGACATATACAGGATATCGCCTTGAAATCGGTAACGAAAATCACCATACTGTTCATATCTTTCAGCGTCTGGGAATGCAGCTGCAATGGACCGCTGAAACCCGACAGCGATTCATGTGACATCAACAGAAACCACGTTACAGCAGAAGCGCATTTCAACAACATCCACAGGTACATAGACGGACCTAGAGAATCGCTGATTACCGAAGATGCCGACAAAACCTGTCATGCGAGGATGAGGATCGAGATCTGGTATCCAAGACTTTTACGGATCTACAAAAACCACGGAGAGGTTGGCAGACAAATAGAAAAAGTATACAATGTCAAGGATCACGTAGGGTTCGAGTTCGGTGTGCTCATGCATTGGTTTCCCGTGTACGAAACCAGTGAGTATACGATCACTACATTGTCAGGCGACGCAATCGGCGCGCATTTCTATGACTGCGACCAGGCTGATAAAAACAACCCAGATGACTATGTACGCTATCGTACTGAAGTATGGCTCAGGCCTGACTATCGCCACCATGAAGTGTACCAGGTAGAGCAAGAGTACCTTATGAGCGAAGAACAGTTCCAGCAAAAATTCGACAATATTTTGGACAGCATACTGGATTTTCACGATGATTATTTTCATGACGAAAATTATTTTTTCAGAGTTTATAACCCTGCTTCGTACCGCATGACGATATCGTATACCCAATACATACCGGATGAGACTTAGTTCAGTCCGGTGTCACCGCACGCCGCCGTAGCGCGGGGCGCCCCGGCTGGCCAGAGGCGGCCACGGTACACGGTATGGTGAACGGAGACAGGCGGCCAGCGTGGCGCGGTCGTTGCGCTGTTGGCGCGCTGGTGGCGCGCGACCGTGGCGCGACCATCGCGTGAACCGTTCAGCCTGGAAATACCGTGGACGTAGCGAACTGGGGAGGCAACCGGGATGAGAATTTGCCTGGATGCGCGGCAGTGGCGCGGGACGGTGTCCGGGTTGGGCCGGTACGCGGTCAACCTGGTCCGCCAGCTGGCGGCACTGGACCACCAAAACGAGTACATCGTGCTGCTGCACGCTTCCCGGCACGAGGCCCTGGTAACCCAGCCGAACTTCACCGAGATCCGCCTGCCCTACAAGATCAGCTCGGCGCGGAACACGCTGTGGGGAGCCAGGCCCATCAACAGCCTGCAGGCGGACATCTATCATGCGCTTTTCCACTTCCTGCCGCTGGGCGTGCAGGCCGGGCATGTGGTGATCACCCTGCATGACCTGATCTGGGTCGAGCACCCCGAACTCAGCTTCGAGTCACGCTGGCGCCAGTGGTGGAAGTGCTCGCTGGCCGCTGCTTGCATCAGGCACGCCGTCGCCAGGGCCGATCACGTTATCGCTATCTCGGAAAACACCCTGCGGATGGCGCTGGCGCACTACGGCACACCGATGGGCAAGTTCACCCTGTGCTATCAGGGGGCGGACCCGGTCTTTTTCGCTCCCGCCCCGGATGCTCCCCTGCCCCGGGCTGTGGCGGGCCGGAGGTTCGTCTTCTGCATGGGCAACACCAAACCGTACAAGAACACCCCGCGCCTGCTGCAAGCCTTTGGGCGCATCGCTCCCGAGTATCCGGACCTGTTATTGTTGATCGTCGGTCGGGGCGACGGCTTTCCGTCGCTGATGAAGTCTGCCGGTAGCCTGGGTCTCACCGAACGGGTGGTCTTCAGCCAGCAACTCAGCGATGCGCAAGTGCGGGTTTGTTTCGACCAGGCAGTGTTCTTCGCCTTCCCGTCGCTGGTGGAGGGCTTCGGACTGCCCGTAGTGGAGGCCATGGCCAGCGGCTGCCCGGTGCTGACCTCCCGGGTGTCGTCCCTGGGCGAGATCGCCGGCGACGCAGCGGTTCGGGTCGATCCCGAGCAGGTCGAAGCCATAGCGGCGGGAATGCGCCGGCTGCTCACCGATGAACCCTTGCGCTGCGACCTGGTCCAGCGCGGCCGGCAACGGGCGGCCGAATTCACCTGGAGCGCCTGTGCCGCGCGCACTCTGGCCGTGTACGACGCCCTGGCCAGCCGCGCCGGAGACCCCTGCGCCGAGCAGCATGGATGATTTCGAAGGCTACGCGGCGAGCGCGACGACCGGGTTTCAAAGGGGTTCTGCCTATGCCTTCATCCGGACAAAAAAGCCCCCGGTTAACCCTTCCGCCGAACCAAGCTGCAGCGTCTCGCCGATGCCCCCCGGACCCCTACGCGCCCTTCCGAAAGAAAGCTGAATCACCTCATGCCATCGACTCCGGAGCACCCACCGCGGCCTGCGGCCCCGGTTATCGCGGGGAGCAACATGGGCTCCGTGTGGGCTCTGTAAACCATTGCGGCACAATATTTTTATCAGGAGCCGATAAACCATGCAGACGAACGCCCGCCCAGCCCAACCGCTAACCATCGTCCGCGCCTTCGCCGACAACGCTCTCGAAAAGGGCCGCGACCGTTGGAGCGGCACAGAATCACCTCTTTTCGCCGACGGCATCCACGTCGAAACCAACGAGCCGGCGGAGTGGCGGCGCGACGGCAAACGCTTCGTCGTGTCGAACCTCGCCTCCCAGCAGAGCTTCTTCCGCACGTTGGCCGGATTGAGCGCATTGACGGGCGACGTCCGCTACGTCCAGGCAGCCAGGGATGCCACGGGGTATATGTTCGACCGTTTTCGCAGCCCGTGCGGGCTGCTCTACTGGGGCGGTCACACCTTCGTCGATCTGTACGAGCATGCGGTCGTGCCCCTCGAAGTGCAATCCATGATCGAGCCGGAGAGCGGCAAGAGCGTCCGCACCCACGAGTACGGCGGCATGGAGATCAAGATGCACCTGCCGTTCTACGAACTCCTGTTCGAAGTCGCTCCGGAAGAAACCGCGCAGTTCGTCCGGGCCTACTGGAACGGCGACATCATGGACTGGCCGCGACTGGAACTCAACCGCCACGCCCCCTACGGCAAAACGATGGGAGCCCTGTGTCGACTATGTAGCCGGCTACATAGTCGACACACGCTGCCGATCACCCCAGGAGACCTGCATGAACGCCCAAGCCAGCCCGCAACCAGCCGGGAAGAGCCAACCCGATTTGACGCCATCGCAACTGTTTGTGGACGACCGCTGGATCGCCGCAAGCATCCGCCTGCAGCGCGTTTTCCATCAACCGGAGAAGTGGCCGAAACCCGTGATCCGGCCGGACCGGCCCTGGGAAGGAGAACGCATCCATGCCTATGGAACCGCGCTCTGGCGCGCTGGCCGGTTTCATCTTTGGTACGCGGCCGGGGGACGCATCTGCTACGCGACGAGCACCGACGGGTTGCACTTCGAAAAGCCGAGTTTGGGCCTTTTCACCTGGAAGGGGTCGAAGGACAACAATATCTGCCTCGTACCCGGGATGCCTGCGCGCGCGGACGGCCCAGTCGCGCCGCAACCGGAGGCAGTCTATGACGAAGATATCGCCCGGGCCCGACTGGACGGCATCGGCGTGATCGAAGACCCAGAAGACTCCGAGTGGCCTCTGAAAGCCGTCTTCTGGCAAAACCCCCCGGGCGGTCACGGGCTGTGGGCGGTGCGCTCTCGCGACGGCATCAACTGGGACTATCGGCCCGGACTGGTTTTGCCCGGCTGGCACGACCGAACCGATCCGGTCACCACCAAAATCGACGGCAAGTACGTGATGGTCTGCCGCCCGGCGGAGGCGGTCGCTCCAGGCCGGGACCGCTACCTGAGCCGGCACGCCTACCGGGCCGAAAGCGGAGACCTGATCCACTGGTCCGCTCCGGAAATCATCGCCAAGCAGGACCTGGACGACCCGCCGGCCCTGGAGGTCTATTCGGCCCAGATCTTCCCCTACGAAAGCCTGTTCCTCGGTTTTGCCGAGACCATGCACAACGTGCCCGACCGCTTCACCGCGCAACTGATGTTCAGCGCCGACAGCCATCGCTGGCAGCGGGTGCGCCGTCCGGCTCCGTTTCTGGACACAGGCCCGGCCGGAGCGTTCGACTGCGATCACGTCAACGTGCTTTCGAACGGAGTGATCCGGCACAAGAACCGCTTGTGGATCTATTACTCGGGAAGGACGGGAAGCCATTCGCGCTCGCCGTTGAACACCGGGGCCATCGGCGTGGCCATGCTCAGGCCCGACGGGTTCGTTTCCCTCAAAGCCACCGAACGGGAGGGCTGGGCGGCTACGCCGGCAGTGGAGTGGGGCGACCTGGAGTTGCAGCTCAACTACGACCCGCGCCGCGATCTGAACGCCGATCCCAAACACTGCACCGGCGCAGTGCGTGTAGAGATCAGGGATCCGGACGACAATCCGATCCCGGGTTTCAGCCGCGACGAATGCCTGGTGCCGACAGACCGTACTGCTCGCACGGTCAACGCCTATGCGGACAAACAGTACGATGAAGCAGGCGATGACACGCGGCCGGAATATCTGACCGTCAGGTGGCGCCATGGCGCCACCGCCCGACAGTTGGTGGGGCGACGGATCAAACTGGTGTTCTATGTACGCGACGCACACCTCTACGCCTTCCGCGGCTGCCCGCCGGAGTGATGGTTGACGAAGGCGGTGAGCTTTCCACACCGCCGTTGATCTTCGCGGGTGAGCGCTAGCTGCTGAGCGTGGACCCCAGTGGGTGACACGAAGTGAAGAAGGAGAAACAAATGCCAACATTGATTGCAGTGAACACCATCTGGCAGGGACCTTCCGGTTCGACCGTGGGTTATGGCGGCAGCCTGATCCGATTCCACCACCAGTGGTTCTGCAACGTGCGACAGCGCGTGCCGGGCGAACCGAGTCGAACCGCGGGCAGCGGACAGGAGATGGTGCTGACATCACCGGACGGGGATGAGTGGCGGCCGGTGCTGACCAATGCCGAACAGACCTTCAGGGGCCACGACACGTTCGCAAGGCTTGCCGTGACCCCGGACAATCACCTGATGATGCTGGGAACCATCGGCCATGCGGACCCGGAGAAGATGCAGTCAGCCGTCAGTTTTTCCAGCGACGGCCACACATGGAATGAACCGACGATAATCGGCGACCCCGGTTTCCCGTTCTGGCGCATCAACTGGAACATGAGCGAAGGCGCCGCCTACGCCTTTGCGCAAAAAATCGAGCCCGGCTCCGGCACGCGGTGGCGTGACGATAAAATCAGACTTTATCGCAGCGACAACGGCGTAGATTTCAAGATAGTAATGGACGAAACAGCCTTTACCGCCTCCACCCCGGCAACTCCGGATTACGTTGCGCATACTTTCGAGACCGCCATCTGCTTCAACCCGGACAACACCTGCATCGCCTTGATGCGCCGCCAGCGCGGCAGCGATGCCTGCGGCTGGAAGGACGCTCCTCCTGATATCGCTTCCCGGGAAAACCGTGAAGACTGGCGGAACAAAAGCCGGAACCAATGGAGTGAAGGTCATACCGGCCTGCTCGGCATCTCGGCCCCACCCTACACCGAATGGAGATGGGCGGAGGTGCAGCGGCTGGCCCAGCCCAACCTCATCCGACTGCCGGACGGCCGCATCGTGGCCGGCGGCCGGGCCTTTGAGCCGAAACGGGTGCCGCTGTGGGAGGTCGATCGGAACAAAATGTCCATGAACGAGTTGATCACTCTACCCTCCGCAGGTTTTGTCGGCTATCCGGGTTTCGCTCTTCACGATGGGAAGCTCTGGGTCGTCTACCATTCGGCCCATGAGACCGGCATCTACAAGGAATCCAACCTGTATCTGGCGCGAGTCGAAATGTGATCGGCAAGGCGCCGCCGGCGTGGGGCTGGCATCCATTGCCGAGGGAGAATCGGCGGAACTGTCATATCGGAAATTGGTGTTGAAGCAGGTATTCATGGGAGAAAATCCCATATTAGTTCCATAGGTTTCTCGTTTTGACATGACGCCGACGGACGAAAGGGGCGATGGGCATGAAGAACGCATCGGATAATGTATGTCATCATCCACCGGATCCGGGACCGGACGCCATTATGCTGACCGATCTTTCCCTATGCCGTCCGCCGGGCGCTATAGCTGGTAACCGGTCGCGCTGCACCTGGCAGACCGTTTCTTACGAAGCACAGGGAATCAAGGGCATCATGCTCACCTCCGCCCCGGAAGACCTGGTACCGGAGGTGGAATACCCGCTGGCATCGGCCGGCTGGCACGCCGTCTTTCTGGGCCTGTGGAAAGGCGGCGTGACCGTTGAATTGACCGGTGACGCCGCCGACCGTTATCTGCGGCCGGATCACAACGGGACCGGACCGTTACGCTTTCAGGAAGTGTTCTGGAAATGCGCCGACCTGACCGGGCGGAATCTGCTTTTCAAGCATGATCCAAACCTGCTGCAGCCGGTACCGAAGTTCGGCAACTGCGGAACCTCATGTGTCGCCTGGATCAAACTGGTACCCATGACCGGAAAGCAGGTCGAAAGGTGGCAGGCGGCGGCACTAACCGGCGACAACAAGCGCATGATCGGTCATCATGATTTCTCCACTATGCAGGGGAAGAATCGGGCCTTTACCAGTCCGGCAACCACCAGAAGCCAGATCGAACCGTACCGGAACAGCGACTTCGAGAAACTCCTACTCGAATACTGGCATAACGGTGAAGGCGTTCAAGCCTATCGCACCGCTATCGACTACGCGCATGAAATCGGTCTGCAGGTTTATCTGGCTCGTCGCATGGGTTCCATGCCCGTGAACCCGATCCGCCGGATCCGCGACCGCGATGGCGCCGAACTGCCGCGGCTGAGTTACGCCTATCCCGAATCCCAGGACCAGACCATCGGTGTGCTGGAACAGATGGCCTCCTACCGACCCGACGGTATCGCGCTGTTCTTTCACAAAGGCATGCCGTTTCTACGGTTTGAAACATCGATCGTGCGGAGTTTCCTGGAAGCAACGGGCACCGACCCGCTCAAGTTGCCGGAAGACGATCCAGAATGGCTGCGTCACCGGGCGGGATTCCTGACCGGATACCTCCGCAGGGTCAGAACACGGCTGGATGAATACACCACGCGGTCGGATATGGCAAAATTCGGAATCGCAGTCTATGTCCTGGCCACGCGGGACAACAACCTTTTGTTCGGTCTCGATCCGGAAACGTGGATCCGGGAGGGTCTGGTCGATGAGGTCATTGCGTCGAGTAAGTTGTGCCCTCAGGCCGGCGAAAGAATAAGCATCTTCAACACGGACGACAACGGTCCGAATTTCGACTACCTGGTCGCGGTGGCAGCGAACACTGATACCCGGATCTACTGCGACCTGAGTCCAGCCGGTGATACCGGCCGTTATGCCGAACCTGAAACGTACCGACGCCTGGCCATGGACCTGTACGCCCGCGGGGTTCATGCTCCATGCATCTGGGACGCGCATACCCGCCACCAGCTGCCGCGCCAGTGGAACACGATTGCCCGGCTGGGACATAAAGACGAACTGACCGGGATGGACCATGGCGAAGGCGCGCTGCACCGTGACATCAAGGTGGACAATATCGGCGGGGAAACCGTAAATCGCTGGGGATGAGTGGCGGTGATGAGTGACAGTGAGTTGTTGCGGGTCAGCGTTATGTCCGGCTCGAGGCGCGAGCCTGCGACGACCGGAGCGCCTTCTCGGCCCCGGTTTACCTTGAAAACGAACTGAACGAAAACGACAGGAGATAGTCATGGAAACAATGAAATTCACTGAAGTGGGAACCAAGACCCAACTGCTACTGGACGACCATGTCATCGATGACGTATGGATGATACGTCGGGCTCCGGAAGTTCCCGTGAAGCACCTGGGCAATCCCATATTTCCCTCGTCGGGTACAGTAATCCACGATACCGATGAACGGATATTCAAGATGTGGTACAGCGTCAGCATACCCGGCGCGACCATGTCTCTGGGCGCCTATGCGTTTTCCCGGGACGGGATTCATTGGGAAAAACCGGATCTGGGTTTTGACGGGGCTGGGTTTGCTACCGCGCGGGGTCACCGCTACGAAGGCGCCGGGGATCGCAATCTACTGCACACGAATGGGTTTGGGCCGGTTCTCAAGGACCCCCATGATCTCGATCCTGAGCGCCGCTACAAGATGATGACGAAGCGAGATGGAACAGCAGAGTCCCATGGAGGAAGGGCGTTTGCTGCTTTTTCTGCGGATGGCATTCATTGGAAGGACTATCCGAGTGAACGCTCTATCGTGCGCAATTCCAACGATGGAAATGGTATGGTGGTGTATGATGAGCGCTTGGGCAAATATATCAATTTCCGTCGTCCGACCATCATTGCCGGTCAGAAGAGGTTGAGGCCGGAGGACATAGGTTTTCCGGACCATCGGGTCAAAAAGAACATACCCATAGATGCAGCGCTCAGGGACATGGAACGAGATGAGGACGGGAGCTTCTCTCTACCCGCAGAACTGGGGTTTCTCGATGAAGAAGATTTTGTTCATCACCATGAAGCGGAGGAATTTCTTCATCGCTATCTTCGCCATGTTCCGTATAGTAATACGCGAGCCCTGCGTCTATGGACAGAGAAACCCAATCTACTGGGCTGCAATCGACGCATAGCTCGTGCCGTCAGCGACGATTTCATTCACTGGTCTGAACCTGAGGTTGTAATCCGCCCGGACGAGCTCGATCCCCCCAAGCTCTACTCGATGCATGTGTCCCTCTATAAGGGTTTATATATCGGTCTGCTCCAGGTCTACCATTGCTGGGGACGGAGAGGCTACCCCGGTTGTCCTTTGGAACCGGATACGATCGATCTGCACCTGACCTTCAGCCGGGACGGAAAAAACTGGGAGCGGCTGGCCAATCGTCCGGTGTTCATCCCCCGGGGACCCATTGGCTCGTTTGATGGTGGCATGCTGAGCGGCTGTGCCCTGTTCGAGTATGGAGACGAGATTCGTATGTACTACCAGGGTACGAGTCACAGCCACAACATACCGAGTGGTACTGGCAGTCCCCGAGTACGCGGACTGGGCGCCGCCCGACTGCCGAAGGAACGGCTAGTGGCTCGGGTCGCTGGCGATGAAATGGGTGTGCTGCTGACCAAGCCCTTTGCCAGCCCTGGAGATAGTCTGCACCTGAATGCCAATGCGGAGCGGGGTTTGATGAAGGTTGAGATCACCGATCCGATCGGCACCCCGATTGAAGGGTTTTCAGCGCGAGACTGCCAGGAAATCCGGGTCAACCAGCTGGATATTCCCGTGGAGTGGTCCGGTGGTCGCATGCTGAAAGAGCTGGCCGGCCAGCCCATTCGCCTGCGGTTCTATATGCACCAATCCCGGCTCTATGCTTTTCGTTTTGACGCATAACAACACCCCTTTTCCACATCGAATCGACCGGTTGTGCTTTGCTCTGACCCGAATGGTCAACCGGAAACTGGCCATGTGCCTGCGGCAGGACCTATAAAGATCAGCATGAACGACGGCAAACTGTCCGCGCTGCAATTCATGGATAACAAAATAAGGAATTACCAATGAGCAAGGACAGGATACCCAGGCAGCCGAACATCCTGCTGATCATGACCGACCAGCACCGTCTGTCGGGTGTGGGGGCTTATGGTCCGACGCCATGCCGGACTCCGAACCTCGACGCTCTGGCGCGCCAGGGCGTGCGCTTCGAGACCGCCTACACGACCTGCCCGGTCTGCACGCCGGCCCGCGCTTCGGTCATAACCGGGCTTTACCCGCACGCGCACGGCATGACCGGCAACCCCCACCAGCTCGGCGCCTGCGTTTCCGAACTGCCGGACCACCCGGACCTGCTGCCGCACCGCCTGCAGCGAGCCGGGTACCGCCTGGGCTTCACCGGCAAGTGGCACCTGGGCACGGGGCAGGAATCCGTCCGCAGACCCGGCTCGTACATCACCATGCCGAACAAGCCATCCCTGCCGGAACATTTCGGCTTTACCGGGCACCAGCAGGCCAGGGACGGCAAGGGGCACACCTGCCCGGAGTACGAGGCGTATCTGACCGAGCATGGATTCTCCGGTAAAACCCGCCCGCCGGAACCAGGCGCACCCGCGCCGTCGCACAACTACGGCATCCTCGCCGGCCCGGAAGAGTCCACCTATTCCTGGTTCCTCGCGGACCAGACGATGCGGCTCATGGACGATTTCAGCCAGGGCGAGGCCCCCTTCTTCATCTGGCACAACTTCTCCGGTCCGCATCACCCCTGGCTCGTGCCGCAGGAGGCTTACGACTTGTACAAGGATGTCCGCATCCCCGAATGGCCGAACTTCCGCTGGGACTCCCAGGGCACGCCGGGACCGCACCAGATGAACATCCACCCCAGGGCGGGAGAGCTGCAGTGGGCCGACTGGGAGCGGGCCATCCGGCACTACTACGCCTACGTAACGCTGATCGACCGTCAGATCGGGCGCATGCTGGACCACCTCGACGCCCTGGGGCTGCGCCAGGACACGCTGATCATCTTCACCGCGGACCACGGCGAGACTTTGGGCAGCCACGGCGGGCTGACCAACAAGGGGTGGAGCCATTTCGAGGAGATCCAGCGCGTGCCGCTGATCGTCGCTCCACCGGGACCTCCCGCCCCCGGCTGCCGGACGCCCGGCAGCGCGGCGCCCGAGTTCGCGTCGCTGCTCGACATCTACCCCACCATCCTCGACTACGCCGAAGCCGGGTTCCCGACCGAGCAGATTCACGGCATGTCGCTCAAGCCGCTGCTGGACGGCACGCCGGCCGCCTGGCGTGACGCGGCGTTCGTCGAGTTCTTCGCCGTCTTCCACATGGCCACTACCCTGTTCACGGCCCGTAAAGGGAACATGAAATACGGGTGGAACAGCGTCGGCCAGGACGAACTGTACGACCTGGACGCGGACCCCTGGGAGACGGCCAACGTCATCGATGCGCCGGACTATCGGGAACGGGCGGAAGAGATGAGACTTACGATGGCGCAATGGGCCCACCGGACTGGCGCCGCCATCCGCGGCTGGAACAGCCCCGGCGGCGACACCATACCCGGGTTGCCGAAACCCTAGCCGCGACATGCAGAAGCGATGGAGGATGGAGCCATGCAGCGTCAAGCGACTCCCATGCCCGACGACTTCACCGTCGTGACAGATATCACGGATCTGCCCGTGGTCACCCCGGACCATTACTGGATCAGTGACGCGCCCTCACTGGCCCGGGCCGCCGACCAGAGCCTTCTGTGCGCCGTGCCACTGCTGGAGAGACCTTCCGGTCACTCCCGGCTGCGGTTCTACCGCAGCCTCGATGGCGGCCGCCAGTGGACGCAACTGCCCGCCGCAAGCGCCTTCCATTGCGGGCGCCTCGTCGAGCAAGGACGCACGCTCTACTTCCTCGGCGCCGGCCCCCGGCGCGGCGACGGCATCCGCATCATCCGCTCCGACGATTCCGGCACCACCTGGAGCGAACCGGCCCAGCTGTTCGACGGCGGCTTCTATAACGCGGCCAGCAGCTGCGCCGTCAAAGACGGCAACCTCTACTGGTGTTGCGGCGCGGTCAACGAAGATGGGCAATTCAACGGTCCCGGGTCGCGCACGGTAGTTGTCGCTGCCGACCTGGAGCGCGACCTGACCGACCCCGCCGCCTGGCGGAGATCGAACTACCTGACCTATCCCGGCACCCCACCGTCCCTGCGCAGCGGCGTGGGCGACGCCCCCGGCAAGCCCTATCCCGATCACTGGCTGGAGGGCAACGTGGTCCAGGTGAAGGGAGAATTGCGCCTATTCTGGCGCACCCGTATCGACGAATACGGCACGCCGAGTCTAACCGCCGTCTGCAGCCTGCACGACGACGGCAAGGACCTGGACTACCGCTTCGAGCAGTTCTATCCATGGCCAGGCGCGCAGAACCATTTCCACGTGATCCACGACCCGGCTTCCGGTCTCTACTGGATGACGTCCAATCTGGCGACCCATTCGCAGGACATGGACATGGCGGCGGCGCTGGACAACAACCCGCGCTTCAAAGGCCGCAAATCCATCCGCCGCGTCCTGGCGCTGTTCTGCAGTTTCGACGCCCTCAACTGGCTGCCGGCCGGCTACGTGATCGTCTGGCCGTTGATGCGGCAGGCTTCCAATTACTGCGGCCTGCTGATCGACGGCGACGACCTGCTGGTCGCCGCCCGAACCGCCCGCGACGCGCCCAACCAGCACGACAACGACCTGATCACGTTCCACCGGCTGGAAAACTTCCGCGCGCGAGCGGCCATGCTGCTTCCGGGAGATGAGTAAACCATCATCCACCGAAGGGAGAGACCCGTAAAACACCGGTTCGTGGACCGGCGACACGGCGGGGGATCGGCTACTTACCGTGGATGCACTGAAGGGATCCGGCGTGTTCGGCGACAGG
>SLHA01000138.1 GCA_007136405.1 Candidatus Latescibacterota bacterium | reverse complement strand
GGCACAGATATCTGCGCCACCATCGCCGGCAACGATGCCGTTACCTCATTGAAAATGGACCCTATCCTCGAGGCTCGGTGATCGGCTTCATCCCACGATCTGCCGTTCGGTAATCCGACTCAGGTACCCCATTCACCGAAGTCCGTGTCCGGGCCGTAACTCTTGCCGCTGTCCGCCAGGGTAGCGGTCTGGAGCAGACGCACTGTTGCCTGTGCCACATCCTCCGGTCGGCGCAGACGGCCGCGCTGAAACGACTCGTAGGTGGATGGTATCCAGCGCCGGCCGGCCTCGCTCTCCGCCTGCAGCTCCGTCATCTCCGTGCGGACCAGACCGGGACCGGCGCCGAACACCAGGATGCTGCTGTTCTGCATGCGCAATTCGTCGTTGAGTATACGCGTGAGTTCCATCAGGCCGGCTTTACCGCAGGCATATCCCGTGCCGCCCACCGGCCGGCCGCCGTTCATGTTGATGATGATCCCGCTATCGCGCGCCATCATGTGCGGCAGAATCGCGCGAATCAACAGCAGCGGCCCCAACAGATTGACCGTCACGTCGTCCCACCAGGTTTCAACATCCACCTCGTGCACGCCGGCGATGGAGTTGAAACTGCCGGCGTTGTTGAAAAGTACGTCGACCGTGCCACGGTGTTTCATTATGGCGTCCATCAGCCTTTGCACCTGGGATGCGTCAGTCACGTCAGCGGCCAATGCCATGCCCATTCCTTCTGACTGCTTGATGGCCGCCACGGTCTCCTGCAGACGATCCAGCCTGCGACCGCAGCAAACCACCTCCATACCACTGACAGCCAGCTCCAGCGCAATGGCGCGACCTATGCCGCTTCCGGCACCGGTGACAACGGCACAGGCGTCGCGTAATTCCATCAGCTTCCTCCTGTTGCTGTCCGAATGGGCTCGCCTAGCTTGCCCGTCTCAGCGCGAGTAGTTGTCGAAATATCCCTTGATGTAGACCACCGGCGTGCCCTTGTCGCCGCTTCCCGACACCAGATCCGCCAGTGAGCCCAGCAGGTCTGTGAGTCTCCGGGGCGTGGTACCCTGAGCCTCCATCGAGCCTTTGAGGTCTCCGGCTTTACCCTGAATGTGACCGGTGATGGCGGCACGCAGCGCCTCCCCGCGAAGGTGGGCAAAATGGTTGTCCGCCAGGTATTTGATCTTGACCTCGTTGGGCGTGCCCTGCAGACCCGCGGTATAGGCGGGCGCAACGACGGGATCGGCCAGTTCCCATACCCGGCCCACCGGATCCTTGAAGGCGCCGTCACCATAGATCATGACTTCGATCCGTTTGCCGGTTGCGGCCGCAACCCGTTCCTGGATATCCTCCACGAGTTGCTGACCGTTACGGGGCAGGAGCTTGACGCTAGCCTCGGTAGCCTTGTTCGAACCGAGCAGGCCGTATTGCTCGTTGTAGCCGCTGCCTTCGACAGGCCGGTTCAGGATATCGTCCAGACCATGGACCACCGCCGCCCCATGTTCGCGCAGGAGGCGTTTGGTCCGTTCGCGGGTGTGGATGTCGCAGGCCAGCACGTTCCGGGCATATTGCAGGATGACCTCCGGATGGTTGGAGAAGACGATCTGGCTGTCGGCGCCGGTTTCATCCAGCAACGATCTGTAATAAGCGACATAATCGACGCCTGTGTACCGGTGCACGGTATGCCCGCAGGTTCGCCGGAACTGCTCCTCGGTCAAAACGTCGGTCCATGGATCGATGCCATGTTTTTCCAGCGTATCCAGGTCTACCAGTTCGTTGCCCACCTCGTCGGCCGGATAACTCAGCATCATGACGATCCGACGAACACCGCGGGCGATGCCCTGTAAGCAAGTGGCGAACCGGTTGCGGCTCAGAATGGGAAACACCAGTCCCAGCGTGCCGTCGCCGAATTTCGCCCGCACATCCGCCGCTATCTGGTCGACAGAGGCATAGTTGCCTTCGGCGCGGCCGACCACGGACTCGGTGATGGCGACGATATCCCTGTCCTCGATGCAATACTGTTCCGCGGTTGCGGCATCCAGTACGGTGCGCACCACAATCTCGGCCAGATCATCTCCCTGGCTGATGATGGGGGTGCGCAGCCCGCGCGCCACGGTACCTACCACTCTGTCCATCGGTGTTCCTCCCTGACCCGTTTCCAGCTACATTCTGCCCACAAGCACGGTCCATCCCGATCCATGCCGTGCATAGCATAACCAGAGCCCGGCGCGGACGCGAACCACCGACGCTGGTTGCAGTCTCCGGCAGGAGCGGTCATCGAGGCGCAGGCGCGCTAACCGCAAGGCGCAGGCGCGCTAACCGCGTCCGGAGCGACACCGATGCTCCGGCGTTCCGGCTCTGGACGGAGAGCCGCACCCCGGATGTGGCGCCGATGCGGGAGCATTCCAGGACCATGGGCAGGTGGCGTGCGCCGGCGCACGCCCTGGTCGTGTCACAGGATCCGTACGGCGGTGGCCTTGAAGGTAACCCAGACCCGGCGCCCGGCATTGAGTCCCATCTCCTGGTACGAGCGGGCGGTGATGCGGGCACACAGGGACACGCCCACGTCTACGAAGACGCGCAGGGAGTCACCCTGGGCCTCTACCCGTGTCACCGTGCCGGGTAGATGGTTCAAGGCGCTGGAATGCAATTCGGCGGCAGACAGAATCAAGTGTTCCGGATCGATGGCCACGGAGACCGGCCCGGGCTCGCCCCCGGCCACTTTGATCTCCAGATCCGCGCCTGGCGGCAGAGACAACCTGTCGTCCCCGTCCGGCACCGGCGTCGCGCCGGTCACGGTGACGATGCGTACGCCGTCGGCTTCCCGGCGCAGGCGCCCGGCAAGCACATTTTCGTAGGCGATGTCACTGAGCCGGCCGTTGAAGATGGAAATGTGATGCGTCGACAGACGATACGCCTGTTCCTGGGAGTGGGTGGTCAGCACCACGACCGCCTGGCGTTGCCGGCCGATAGCACGGATCAGGCTTTCTATGCCATGGACGTGCTGGCGATCGACGTTGGCCGTGGGTTCGTCCAGCACGTAGGCGTCCGCGTCCAGTACCAGAGTCCGGGCCAGGGCCACGCGCTGGGCTTCACCGCCGGACAGGCGCCGGGCGCTGCGTTGGAGCAGGGTTTCCAGCGACAGACGCCGGGCCATGGTCTCTACACGGGATCGGATCTCAGCCGGATCGATGCCGCGCAGGCGCAGACCGTAGCCGATGTTGTCCGCCACGGTCATGCTGAACAGGTAGGGGTTCTGCATCAGGTAGGCGATTCGGCGGCGGCGCTCCACCAGGGTGGCCCGGCCCGCATCCCAGTCGACCATCTGCTCACCGCAACGCAGCTCGCCCGACTCCGGGGCGCGTTGCAGGGCCAGCACATCCAGCAAGGTGGTCTTGCCGGAACCGTTGGGCCCGACCACGGCATAAGTCAGCCCCGACTCCAGCCGACAGTAATCGATCTGCAGCGTGAAGCCGTCACGCCGGACGAGCATCTCTCTCAACTCGTACACGCTCAACCCTCCCGTCGCCGCATCAACTCCAGAGCGACGTTGACCCCCAGGGCCACGGTCAGCAACACCAGGCCCAGGGCAAGCCCCAGAGCGAACTGTCCCTTGCTGGTTTCCAGGGTGATAGCGGTGGTGATGTTGCGGGTGTACCCCCGGATGTTGCCGCCCAGCATCATGGAGATGCCGACTTCGGCGAAGACGCGGCCGAAACCGGCTACCATCGCCGCCTGGATCCCGAAGCGGGCCTCGCGCAGCAGCGCGCGAAAACCCTGACGACGGTCCGCGCCCAGAGCGGCGGCCGTGGCCAGCACCCGCCTGTCCATGTCGGCTATCGCGGCCAGCACCAATCCGGTGATGATGGGAAAGGCGAGCAGAGTCTGGCCCGCCACCATGGCCGTCTGGGTATACAGCAGACCGAAACCGCCCAGCGGCCCCTGCCGTGAAATGAGCGAGTACACCAGCAGACCGATGACCACCGTGGGCATGGACATCAGCGTGTTGATCAGGGTGATTACCGCCTGGCGGCCGCGGAACCGCGCCACGGCCAGCGCGATACCCCCGGGTACTGCCAGGGCGGCGGCCAGCGCCGTGGAGGTCATCGACACCTTGAGCGAGACGCCCACGATGCTGATGAACTCACGGTCAAAAGCCAGTATCATGCGCAGGGCTTCCACCAGGCCCTCGGTCAGGTAATCCATATCGCGTTCTGCTGGTCGTCAGGTATGGAAAGAGCGATTCTGTCCGGTCGGAGGCAGCGTTCTCACCCGCAGTACTCAACCTAAGCAGTTATCATGGCCATGGACAAGGTCGCCCCTCCGAGCTGGCTTGCCCATGGATCATACTACCGTCCGGCATTCTACCGTCAACCCGTTCACCTGCCGCGCGCCCGCTCCCCCATCGTGCCAGCGTGCGCCCGCTCCCCCATCGTGCCAGCGTACGCCCACGACATCGTGCCAGCAGGCGCCCGCGGCGCCCTGTTTGCGCCGATGTCCAGACCCCGCATATTCTACCGTCCGGAAGGTCCCCGGCGGCCGTCCCGTACGCGACTGAAAACCAACGAAGCTCCGGCGTATTCCGGGCGTCTCGAAAACACCCGCAGCACCGGATCCACGCCGGGCCGGCCCACCCCGCCGCCGGCGCAGCCAAGGTGACTGCTCCCCCGTATGGGAGATGCCAGGCCGGATCTGCGCCGCGCTTCCCCACCTGCCAGGAGACCGTGTCAGCTTATGCCCATCCGTTTCGTCTTCATCAGCGACTCGCACTACCATCCTGCCGCGCCGCGCGATTTCGGCGCTCCCAAGCTGTTGACCCGGGGCCGCGAAGTCCTGGAAGCCACCGTGCCCGCGGTCAACGCCCTGCAACCCGACTTCATCGTCCACGGCGGCGACCTGTTGTGCGGCGGCGGATCGTTCGAGATCCCTCTGGATCAATACCTGGAGTCCGTCGATACGGTGGCCGCGGCCTACGAAGCTTTCGACGCACCGCTGCACATCGTGCCCGGAAACCATGACTGCGAGGCAGCGGAGCGATCCTTCACGGCCTTCGCTGAGCGCTTTACCATTCCTTCCGTGCTGGAGGTGGTCGAGCCCGCGCCCGGCCTGCGTCTGGCGCTGGCCAACGTGTATCACGCCAACTCGAACAACGGATCCGGAATCTGGAGCCCGGAACTGGATCAGGCCTTGCGCCGGGCCGCTGCCGAGGCGCTGCGGGACCGCGTACCGCTGCTGCTGGTGCTGCATCCATGGATTCTGCCCAACCAGACCGATCAGGGCGGCCTTGTCACGGGCCACGAAAGGGTGCTGCAGACCGTCAGCGATTGCGCCGCCGTGGCGGCCGTGCTGACCGGCCACCGGCACATCAACCGCATTCGACTATGGCGCGATTTTCTCGTCGTCGACACCGCCTGCCTGATCGGTTATCCGGTCGGATTCCGCGAACTCATCCTGCATGAGGACGGCATGCTACGCAGCCGGTTCCATCAACTGGATCTGCCGGATTTCATCCAGGCCTCCCGCGACCGCGTCACGCCCGAGGCTTGCGATCGATATCAGGGCGAAATCGGCGACCGCGACTGCGATGTCCTGCTGCCCCGGGTGCGCGAGTTGCGCCGCCCGGGTTGATCGCGGCCGGGACGATGACGCGTTTCTGCGGAACCCGGTTGTTCGGGTGGGAACTGCGCGATCCCGAGGACGTGGCGTCATGATGCAGATCGAGGCGTATACTGATGACCGCACGCTGGTCACCGAATGCACCCTGTGCACCCGGCAATGCCTGCCCCATAACGCCGGAACGGACACCCTGGGTTCCAGGTGTGTCGGTGGGATCAGTGGAAGGCACGGGCGCCAGTCCGTATAGTTGAATGCCTGGCAGCCAGCTGCTACTTGCGTTGTCAGTCGCCGCAAGACCAGCTACAAAGCCCTGGAGAATACCGTGAAGATACCCTTCTCACCATCCGTGTACGAGCATGCCGCGCGCTGGGTTGGCCGAACTCCCTGGGAGACGTCGCAAGATCCGGATCTGCTTTTCGAGGGGCACCGGCGCGCCTGGCTGGAATACCGCCATGCACCGGTGGTCGTGGGTATCGACATTTACAATCTGGAAGCCGAGGCGTACGGCGCCATGGTTCAGCGGCCGGATGGCCACGGCATCCCGGCGGTTCATCCGCCGCTGTATGCCACGCTGGACGAGGCCCTGGGACGAGCGCCTTTTGATCCAGCCGGAGCCGGCCGCATCGCCATGGTCATCGAGGTGGGCCGCCGGCTCGCGGCGGCATTGCCCAAAGCCGATGTCCGCATTCCGGTATCCGGGCCGTTTTCCATGGCGGTGAGCCTGCGCGGCCTGACCGAATTGTGCGCCGACCTGGCCCTGCGTCCGCAGGACATGGCACGCTGGCTGATGGAGCTGGCGGCCAATCAGGCCGGCTTCTGCCAGGCCATCGTCGCCGCGGGGCTGGATGTAGCGTTCTTCGAATCCGCCGCGGCACCGCCCATGCTGTCACCGCGGCATTTCCATGAGATCGAGCTGCCCGCCCTGAGGCGCGCCATCGACACCGCCGCCGCCGCGGTTGGGCATGCCATCCCGTGCATCATGGGCGGGGACACCCTGCTGATCCTGGACGATCTGCTGGCCACGGGTACGGAGTTCCTCGTCTGCAACGTGGAAACGGACCAGCAGGCGTTTGTCGCCCGTGCCGGAGCTACCCACCCGCACGTGAAGATCCGCGTCAACATGGATCCGAGCATCGTTGCTGGCGGGGACCGGCAGGCCATCTGCCAGGAGATCGACCGTATCCTCGGCATCACCGCTGACCACCCGAACTGCCTCCTGGGAACCGGTTGCCTGCCGTTGGAAACGCCACCGGAAAACGTGCGAATCATCCGGGAATACGTCAGTTGATCCAGGATACCCGAGCTGGACGCAGCAGGATCCACACCGATGCCATTACCCGCCGGGGTGTGTCACCGGACGTAATCCCGTTCGACGGGCTGCCGCATCTCGGCGCGGCCACTCTACTCCCTCAAGGATGACCATGAACGACACCCCGTCCGATACCGAACGCTACACCGTGGGCATCACCAACGCACCGCGCGAGTACGACGGCCCCTACGCGCAGGGAAGCTGCTTCCCCTGGCCGGCGGCGCGCATCGAGGAATACACTGCCTACCGGATCGACACACCGCCGTATATAGACGGCCGCCTGGATGAGCCCATCTGGCAGGCGGTGCCGCGTTCGCCGCGCTTTGCCGACATGATCAGCGGCGCTCCCGGCCTGCACGACACCCGGGCCGCCGTGCTTTGGGATGATACCCACCTGTATGTTGGATTCTGGATCGAGGAACCGGATGTGCAGGCGGATCTGACGGAACGAGATTCGTTCATCTTTCGCAACAATGACGTGGAGTTCTTTCTGGCCGGACGGGATGCGTATTACGAGTTCGAGATCAATGCCCTGGGTACCATCTACGAAGTGTTTTTCATCTGGGACAACGAATACCACAAGGTCGACTACGCCCGGGAACCCACCCTGGACAAAAACCATCCGCAGGCCAAACCCTTCGAAGGCGTAGGGTTCAAGACGCACCCGCGTGGAATGCGTACCGGCTTCTGGGGCTATGATCTGCCCGGACTGCAATGGGGCGTGCACGTGGACGGTACCCTGAATGACAGCTCGGACCGGGACCGCGGCTGGACCGTGGAACTGGCGCTGCCGTGGGCCGGCATGCAGTGGCTCGCCGCCGCCGACGGCCGCCCCCTGCCCCCCCGGGAAGGGGATGTGCTGCGCATGGACTTCTCCCGTTTCAACCAGTACCGCGAGGCGCCACCGCACGAGGATTCCGGCGCCTGGTTCTGGAGCCCGCACGGTTGCCGGGACTCGCACATACCGGAGTGTTTTCCCATCGTCCATTTCACGCGCGAACTGTTACCGCGCTAGAACTCAGGCCATGACATCGAGGTAGCGTCGACCTCTGTCCCCTGTCGGACGGTGCCCGTCATCCGTCCTGCCCGAAACGGACCGGTGGTCTGCGGATTCACCGGTACCTGTCGTGCGATCTGTTCCTCTGCCCATGGAGCCACCGATGAGCATCACCAGCATGACCTTTCATCCAGCCGACCGGACCTTATTGGCCTGGCATGTGCGCCTCGCGCTGGACATCTCCCTGCCTGCACGCGTCCTCTCCGTACGCGTCAACCAGGAAGCAATAGAAGAGTGGTTGCTGCGTCAGGACGGCCGCATCGTGCCGACCCTGGTCACCGCTTCCGGGCATGGCGTGCGCAAACCCGGCAGCCACGTCTCTTCGGCATCGACCGGCGGCGAATTTCAGACCGCGGCCGGTTATCCGGAACTGGTCATCTTCCTGCCCTGGGCAGCCAGCCGCGAATATCGCATCTGCGTCGAACTGCAACGCGGCGACGTCACCCGCGAGCTGGAAGCGCGCGCCATCGCGCCGGCGGCCGGAGCCTTTCCCTGTCCGGGATTTACGTGCCAGCGTGTCTTCCATTACCGCGAAACCGCGGGCTTGGCGCGGCACCGCGAACCGGTCGAGTTGATGCTCTCTGCCTATACCGAGGAATGCGGCAACTGGCAGCGGGAACTCCGAATGCAGGCCATGGAGCCGCGATCGGGCACGCTGTCCGCCATCCCTTTCCAGGTCATCCGCGAGACCCGGGCCAACCACACCGCCGTGCGTCGTCGCGACCAGTGCTCCACCGCCTGGGTGATGGCGTTTCTGGACCTGGCTCCCAACACTGACCTGATGCTGATCTGCGCCTGGGGGCAGGCCGATGCCCAGGCCGCCGCGATGGACGAATTTTCACCGGATCTGTGCCTGCAGGAAGATAACAACGGTTGGCGTCACGTGCGCAACGCTCACTACGACGCCGGGCTCTGTCCCCGCTCCGGCCAGTTGGGCAGCCTGACAGCGTGCGCCCGGCCGGATCGTGCCTTGTATTACGCCCCTGGCAACAACCAGTCGCATCGGTTCCTGCACTACAATCCTGATTTGTGGATTCCGGACCAGGTCTGGAGTCATGCCTCGGACTGGGACCCGCCCCCGTATGCCACGGAAGCCGCCGGACCGCTGGTGTTGCGCACCCGGCGCTGGGGCGCGCTGCCCCGCATCCACGGTGTGCAGTGCTGTGTCGAATACACCTTCTGCGCCTGGACGCCCTGGATCCGCACCCGCACGGTGCTGGAAGTCGACACCGTGCTCAGCACCAATGCCATCCGCAACGAGGAAATCGTCATGAACGCGGACCAGGTGGACTGGTGGGCCTGCAAGGAAACGGACGGCGTCATCCGTGATGAACCCATTCATCCGGATCCGGACCTGCCCTCGGGCATCGTCGCCGTGGTTCGTAACGAAGCACCGTGGATCGCTTTCTACCACCAGGACTCGGGTGTCGGCCTGGCGGGCATCCGGCTGCAGCAGCAGGCTACCACCCGTGGCAATGCGGAAAAGGCGTACTGGAACACGGGGACGGTGGTCGCGGACTACGGATGGGGTTTTCGTTACTGGTCGCGCTCGCTGATCTACGGTACGGGCGACTTCTGGCCAGACCGCGAGTACGTCGTGGAGCCCGGACTGCTGTATGTCGACGAGTGCGCCTATCTGCCGTTCACCCTCATGTCCGGGACGGGCTTTGAGCGATTTGAACAGATCGAAGCCGCCGAGGCACGCCTGCGCTTTCCCGTCGAGCGGATCTGGCGCGGTTCCGGCCCGTATTGATGCTGCCGGTATGTAGGCATGGGTTCCCACCGGCGGACGTCCCACCGCTGCACCGCTGCACCGCCCGCCGCGCTGGCTGGTCCCGTAACACGCGCAGCGACAGAGCCCGGCACAGCCATCGGCTCATCACCTCAACTCAGGAAAGCTCTCATGAAGAGAAACAAACTGCGTCAGCTGCTGACCGACGGTCGGCCCACGCTCGGAACCCGCATCAACTCGACCTGGCCGTCGGTCATCGAAGCCATAGCCCATACCGGCGTGTTCGACTACGTCGAGTTCATCGCCGAGTATGCGCCCTTCACCTTGCACGACCTGGATCACATGGCACGCACCGCCGAGTTGCACGATCTCTCCATGATGATCAAGGTGGACGACGAACACCACGAATACGTCGCCCAACGCGCCGTCGGCTCGGGTTTCGACAGCGTGTTGTTCACCGACTGCCGCTCCGCCGCGGACGTCGAACAGTGCATTCGTACCATACGGCCGGACACGCCTGAGGACGGAGGGCGGTACGGAGCGGCGGCGCGTCGCTTTGCCTACATGCGGTACGCTGGCTCGCCGGACTATGTGCAAGCCCTGCGCGACATCGTGATCGTCATGATGATCGAGAAGAAACCTGCCGTGGAAGCCCTGGATCAGATCCTGGCCGTAGACGGACTGGACATGATTCAATGGGGGCCATCGGATTATTCCATGAGCATCGGCCGTGCCGGCGAGCGCGACAACCCTGAAGTAGAGGCCGCTGCCAACAAAGTGTTCAAGACCGCCATCCAGATGGGCATCCCGCCGCGCGCCGAGATCGTGGTCGCCGACGATGCCAAACGGTACCTGGACATGGGGGTGCGACACTTCAGCATCAACTACGATCTGCGCATCCTGCACGATTTCCTGCGCACCCACGGCGAACAGGTGCGGCGGGCACTGGAGGAATAGACCGCCGTACCCACGGCGAAGAAACTCGTCGGGCGCTGGAGGAACGTACCGTCGCACCCACGGCAAACAGGTGCGCCGTGCGCTGGAGGAACGAGCCGAGGGTCTCAGCCCGCGGGCCGCACCCAGATCGGGCTGGACCAGGCACGCTGGCCATTGCGCTGCTCGACGCGCACGCGGTAGTTCGCCTCGGCGTCCAGCGGTTCTTCGTCCTCCAGGTCCAGCACCGCGGTATACCCGGCCGCGGGAACGGGGCGATGCAGCTTGGCCTTGTACGCGACGTGGTGGTAGATGTCCAGCCGTTCCGGACTGAACGGCTGGATACCCTGCTCGGTGGCCAACATGCGGACGCATTCGTCGCGGAACCACATCACCCGGCTGCCGCGCGCGAACTCAGCCACGGTGCCGCGCTCCTGCATACCGTTGAGCTCCAAGGTCAACTGCGCGTCGGCGCTGGCCTCGAATTCGAAGACATGGGCATTCTCACACGGACCGCCCACGCTTTGCGTGCTCGTCAGCAGGTGGAAATACGCCTGTCCGCCATCAAGCCGGGGCTCCTGGTGCCCTGGCGAGATCCAGCACTTCTCGAGCCCGGTGAAGCACCCGTCGTCCACGGTCAGTCGCCCGTCCCAGACCCGGCTGCGCACCGGCATCTCGTTGGGCCGTGGCCCCCATCCCGCTTCCACGCGCATCTTGAACCGACTGCGGCGGCCGGCCGCCGGCAGGTCCCAGGTTCCCTGGTGACAGTGTGTGGCGATGACGCGGCCGTTGCGCACGATCTCGATACGATCGATGGCGTCGCTGCCGGTCACGTGCACGTGGATGTCGCGCCCCCCCGAAGCCGTCAGGATGCTGCCCATCGGCGCGCCGTCCACGGTGAAGTCCAGTTCGATGCGGTCGCCGGTGACCCCGTAGACGCGCCGTGCCATGAACGCCTCCCAGAGGCTGGCCCGTGTCAATTCGCTTGCCAGGCAGGCCATGCGTCCGCGCCCGTAGTGACCCGGCATGTCGCCCCAGTTGTCCGTGGAGCAGATAGCGCCCACGTGCAGCCCGAGGTCCAGGGCGGTCTGCCAGGTTCCCGCACCCATCGCGGGACCCATGTGCGAATTGTGACGCATGCCCACCCATTCCTCATCCGTCTCCGAGCAACCATGGACGGAAAATATCTCTGTAAACGGCGACAGGTCCGCATCGAACACCGACCAGTCGCGCCCGCGCCGCCCGGGACGGTACGCGGTGTGATGGGGTATGGCGATGGCCTGATACGGACGCAGGCATTCGTACAATTCGGCCAGAGTCCGGACCCGGAAGATGGGCAGCCCTTCGTCCAAGGCGAAGACATTGTGATCTCCGGAAGATCCGTCGCCCTGCCATTCATATCCGGGGAACGTGACGAAGGAACCGGGCGCGTTGGCGGCACGGCAGACTTCGTTGATCTGGGCCCATTCGCGCTCCAACCGTTCCTGCGGCTTCCAGACCTCCAGCGGCAGCTTGACGGCTGTCGTGGTTTCCGACAGGTGGCCTCCCGGCTGGAAGGCTTCGGCGCAGGCGGTGTAATACGCCGCAGCGTAGAAATCCAGATGCGAGGCTGCACGCCGCACCGTGTCGGCAAAAGAGACGGGTGACGCTTCGAACTGAAACGTGTTGTCGTGGGCCTCCCCCCAGTATATGCGGTAGGGCGTCATGAAGATTCTCCCTGGTAGACCGGCGTCCTGCCGCCCTGCCGCCGCGCCGGTCGCGCCATACCTGCATCCTGGCCGGCCTGCTGCGCGGCTGCCGGTTCAGTTCACATACAGGTAACGCTTGATTTTCTTGGTAGGCGTCTTCTCGAACTCCTCGGGTTGCTCGAGCAACCGCTGCAGTCGCGAAAACGGTGACACGCTGGCATTGGTCTCCTGGCGCAACGCTTCCAGTTTCTCCTCCACGGCCGCGCGCACCTGGGACTCGGTCAGCTTGCGGCTGGCGAATTCCTGATCCAGCACCTCGTAGTTCAGATGGACTCGCGCCACCAGCTGCCCCTCATCTTCGTACACCATGGATTCGAGAACGAAATCCGGACGGTTCAACACCGCCTCGATCGCTTCCGGATAGATATTCTCACCATTGGAGCCGACGATGACATTCTTGAGCCGGCCGCGGATATACAGATAACCGTCGGCATCCAGTCTGCCCAGGTCTCCGGTGCGGAACCAGCCGTCTTCGCTGAGCACTTCGGCGGTGCGGTCCGGATCCTGGTAGTATTCCCGCATGACATTGTCGCCACGGACCCAGATCTCGCCCTCGCCGGTATCCGGGTTGGGTTCATGAATCTGCACCTCTACGCCAGGTACCACGACGCCCGTGGATCGGTAGCGCGTCACCGCCG
>SLHA01000156.1 GCA_007136405.1 Candidatus Latescibacterota bacterium | reverse complement strand
CCGCATCCTTTGCTCCCACCACCGGCTCAGCCGCGGGTGGCGCCACTTCCTACTGAAGGAGCCGGCTATGCCTGCACTCGAAGACATGACTCCCGGCCAGATCCTGGCCGACGCCAGCGTCGCCGAATTCATCAAGCAACTCGGTCTGGGTATTGCCGAAGCCCAGACCGCTCTGGATCACAACTCCGTAGCCCAGATGGAGGCCTTCACCCGGATCGAAGCGAGCCTGGGGGGACGATCGCTGCTCGAGCTCGGTCTTCTTCCCGCCTTCTACCATTACCAGTATGCCGACATCAGCGTCTCCCTGCAGATCCGCCTGGAGGTGACGGAAAGCGATGAGTTCGGCTTCGGCATCGACGCCCGCTTTGGGCGCAACGGCCAGAGCGCGTCCTCCAGCCAGGAGAGTGAACGGGTGGAGGAATCGGGCTCCCGGATGGAGGCGCGGTCCGCCCGGCTCGCCTACCGGGCGAACGCTGAAGGGGCGATCATCGTGAATGGAGCGCAGGTAACTCCCACCGGAAACGATCCCTTCGCACGTATCCGGAATCTTCGGGAGCGCCTTCTGGAGAGAGACGACATAGATGCCGTATTCGCGGATCCTCCGGACCGCTCCCTGAACATTTCCACGGACGCCCCCTCGGATCGCGTCGTCGTCACCGACCGATCGGTGGCCTTCCTGAAGACGCCGCAGTACCGGGGCCTTCTGGCCATCCGCGAGAACGACGCGACCCAGTTCGTCCTGAACGGGGATACGACGGTCGAAACCACCGCCCAGGGGGGGCTCGCCGAGTACGCCGAACACGTGCTCCAGCAAATCGATAACGAAGAGGGCTTCGACGCGTACATCCATCCTCCGAATCCCGATCGCGGCTACTCCTGGCGGATTCCGTTCGGCCACGACGAGGACTTCGTGACAGACGACGAGGCCCGGAGATTCGTCGTCCTCCTGGCCCGCATCCTCATCGCTACGAGCGAGCGGGTGACTCTTGAGGGTATGACCGATCGTACCGGAAGTCCGGCGTACAACCTGGATCTGGGCGCCCGCAGAGGAAGGACGATTCGCCGGATGCTGCTCGAAAACGGCGTCCCGGAGGGCCAGATCCAGATGATCACGAGCCGGGGGGAAGGACGGGCCGCTGATGCCGGACAGCAACCTGGCGCGCAAAACGCCGAGTGGCGGACGGTCTGGATCAACACTCCGGATCGGACCGCGTACTGGATCGGTGTGAGCGGCATCCTCGAGCCCCAGACGGTGCTTGCTGACGTATCGCCTGATATCCGCGCGAACCCCGGACAGGGGAACGGTTTCGTGTACCTCTGGACCCCTGCTCCCCTCGATCTTTCCGGCCACCAGGTCACCGTCGACGGGCAGGAGTTCGGGTTGAGCGGGGCGGCAGGGGGAGGACAGGCGTCAGGTGCGGCCGAGGCATATGCCTATAATCTGACCGCTGCGATCAACGCCACCAGTGAACTCCGGGCGAGCCGTGTGGGCCATGTGGTCCACGTGATGCGGGCTACCGACGAATACGCCATCCAGCTCTACAGCCGAAGCCAACGGGAGATCTCCCTGACCGGGAGCGAGGGCATGCGGGTCACCGAAGAATTCTCCCGGGTCCGCACCTCCCAGGTGGAGAGCCGGGAGGGCCAGCGAACCACGGTGAGTGTGGGCGCCACCCTGAACTACCGCGAGTCCCGTCAGTTCGGCCTGGAAGTCACGGGAAACAGCCAGATCTCGGCAAGACTCGCTTCGGTTCCGGCACCGGATGAATTCAAGCAGGCCATCCAGATCCTGCAGGCGGAGCGTCGATCATGAGCGCAGTGCCACGAACGACGCGAGCCTTGCTTTCGGCCCCTCTTCCCCAAATTATCGAGAAGCTGGGGATCGCCATCTCGGAGGGGCAGTTCGCCCTGGATCGAAACTCGGTGGAGATGGCCCGAACCATGGGCGAGACGGTGGTGGAGATCGGGGGGCAATCCCGCTCACTCCTGGAGTTGGGCTTTACGCCCAGCTTCTACGCCTTCACCGAGGCCACCGTCGAGGCCAAGCTGAGCTTCACTATGAGCGAATCCACCCAGACCTCGGTGGCCGCATCGGCGTCCGTCGGCGGGGGGGTCGGGGTGTTCATGGCTGCGGCAACGGTATCCGCCAGCTACCAGCGCCGCTTCTCGGTGGAAGCCTCCGGAACCTCGTCCATCGCCGCGCGCCTGGTGTCGCTTCCCCCACCGGACCAGTTTATGGCCCTTCTCCGGACGCTCCGGGAGTCGGTCGATGAATAGCCCCGAACCGTGCCACTTCGAACCCTCGGTCACCCACCATCACACTGTCGTCCCTGTCCCAGGGCGCGCAGGACAAGGAGTCATCCTATCATGAGTATCGGACAGGACCTTCTCGACGTCCCCATGGGGGACATGATTCGCGATATGGCCTTCGCCATTGCCGACAGCCAGTTCCAGCTGGACCAGAGTTCCATGCGGACGGCCGAGATGATGGGAGGGCTCCAGTCGGTCTTCGACCCGTTCGGCAACCAGACCTTTGACGACAGCCGGATCTTCTTCGGCTACGAGTACATGACCATCGAACAGGCCCGCGCCTACGCCGTGTTCGACGACGGGCTCACCGGCGGGCTCAGTGAGGACAGCATCAAGCTGCAGGAGGTGGTCCAGAAGATCATCGACGACCGTCGCGCCCAGATCGAGGCGGACACCGGCAGCGATCCCGCCGAGGCGGAGTTGAATGACGAGGTAATCCGGGTTCCGACCCGTCTGTCGATGATGGAATTGGGCTTCACGCCTACCTTCTACCAATTCGTCGACACGATCATCGAGGTGAAGATCGCGATCCGGATGACCCGGGAACGGGAATTCAGTCGGACGTCATCCAATCGCACGGAGGAGGCGAGCCGGGCGGGAGAGTCTACCCGGAAAAGCGGCGGGGTCATCGGCAAGTTGTTCGGCGGCTCGAGTGGCAGCGGTTACCGGAGCAACCAGACCGTGCAGACCACTCAGGTGGACGCCACCTACTCGTCCAAGTACAGCTATTCGGCCGAGGGAGCCAGCCTGCTCCGGACCAAGCTGGTGCCCGTCCCGCCTCCAGCGATCCTCAACGAGCGGATCCGGAGCTTCATGGATATCGAGGAAAGCCACAGGCGCCGCCGGCTGGAGGCGATCCTGCCTTCGAATGGCTCCGGTGAGGCCCCCGAAGGAGGTGAGTGATGGCCATCGGACAGGATCTCCTGGACGTCCCCTTCCCTGAGATGGTGAAGGCCATGGGAGTGGGAATCGCCGAGGCTCAGTATGAGCTGGACCTTACTTCGCTGAAAATCGCCCGGCTGATGGCGGGCTACGCTCCCGAGAACGAGGCAGATGAAAGCGACACCCCGGTCACGGCGGAGCGGACGAATCTGATCCGGATCGGAGACGGGAACGCGAACGGCTACTCGCTGCTGGAATTGGGCTTCACGCCCACCTTCTATCAGTTCGTGGACACCCTCATCGAGGTCAAGATGTCCATTTCCATGGCCACGGAGCGGGAGAGCCGTCGCTCGACGGTGGACGTTCAAGCTTCGGCCCGCGGCAAGGTGGGATTTCTGTCGGCCAGCGCCAAGATGAAGGTTTCGACGGTCTCGGCCAGCTTTTCCAGCAAGTACCAGTACTCGGCCGAGGGCAGTTCGCTTCTGCGGACGAAACTCGTGACCGTCCCGCCGCCCTCCATTCTGGAGGAGCGCATCCGGGCCATGCTTCCGGAGGAGGAGGAATAAGGGATGCCCCGGAATTCGTGGAAGTCTTTCATGGACGCAAGCGCGGCAGGGCGAGCCGCCCCTCCGGTGGATTACGAACTCCCTCCGGAGATCCAGCGTCTGTGCCAGGAGCGCCGGCAGCTCGAGGCCAGGATGGATGAACTCACCGGCCGGACCGGGGTCCAGGCGACGGATTCCGTCCGGTACCCGGTAACACCCCTGACAGAGCGACGCGCGGCCGATGCGCGCTGGTCTCGTCAGCGCGACCTGGCGGAGGTGACGACCCGGACCTGCACCGACAGCCATGATTCCGCCGGTATTCATCGCCGGCGCAACGAAGGCGAATCAGAAGAAGGAACGGCGTCGCCTCCCCTGCGGACCCCCCGGCCGGCCATTCTCGAGCCGGCCGGCCGGGTGAGAGACGGGTCTGTCTTCGAGGAACCCCTGTCCCGTTCCCTGTATCGACAACTCAGGATTCCGGGAGATGAGGTCAGGCGCCGGGGAGGCGTCCCAGCCTCGCTTGCTACCGGAGGCCGCACCCATGCGGACGCCTCGGGGCGCAGGCGTGACGCGGGTGCGGAGGTCGAGCGCCGATTCACGGGGTTCCGGGATCGGTTCACGGAGATTCAGGACCGTTTCACCAGCCTCCCGGACCGTTTCACCGACGTGGATACGCCGACGACCTCGGCGGCTCGCCGGGTGCAGGCGCTGACCGACCGCTTCACTGCACTGCTCAGGGATCCGCCCTGCAGAGATGGCTTCACAGAACGACTCCGCAATGGCCTCGGGGTACGCGAACGGCTGGGCGAACGGGCCGGGGCGCTGGCTGAAGATCCGCCACTGCGGTCCGCTCGCGCCCAGTACGAAGCTCGCCGTGAGGAGTTACTGGCCCTCCGCACCGGGGGAAGCGGAGATCTGGACGACCGATCGATCCGCGCCCGCGCCCGCGCCCTGGCCAGGCTCAAGATCGAACGCGAGCGGCAGGCGGCCGATGAGGCCCGCGTCGAATGCGCTCGGGCCCGGGCCCGAATGAACTCCGAGGTGAACTGATGAGCCGCGGCAGCCAGGTCACAGCAGAGGCGATCCGGCAGATGCTCGTCGGACTGGCGGAGGCGCTCCGTACGGCCCAGAACTCCCTGGCCACCGAGGCCCGATCCGGAGAGCTCGGTGGTGTGGGATACGAGATCCCCTATCTGGACTTCGCCTTCGAGGTGGAATTCACCTCGCAGGAGGAAGAGGAGGGGAATCCGGTCGTGGTACTCCGCCCCCGATTCGGACCGTCTCCCACTACGAACGCCACGAAGGAGATCACCTCCAGGGTCGCGGGCCGTCTGGTGAGTGTCCCGCCCCACGGAGGGAAGCCGGCCCCCCGCCTGGATCTGCGTCTCCAGGAGGTTGGGAAAGACCTCGTCCTTCTCATTCAACTCACGAATACCGCAGGGGAGATCCTGGCCGGTGCTCCCGTCGCTCTCGAAGTGGACGTGGAGACGACCGAGCGCCTGACCGGTCGCCGTCCCGCAGCCGATGAGCGGCTCAGCCTGCTGGCGACCCAGATGACGCGAACGGACGACGAAGGGCAAGGTCGGGTAAAGCTCGATCGAGCCTCTCTGAGCCATGGTGTACGGGTCGTGGTCCGCGCCGAAGCGCGCGGGGCCAGCGCTCGTATCGTCATTTCGGACCCGGGAGAGGTTGCATGAATGTCCAGGTGAGCGCCCAGATACTGCAAACGGACGGGAGCCCGATCGAGCGTTTTTCCGTGGCCCTCGAGGTGTGTCATCCGTCGCAAGGATGGCGACGGGTCGGCACCGAAACGACCACCCAACGCGACGGCTCCATCCGCCTCAGCCAGAAATTTCCCGGACCGGAGCTTCTGGTGCCTGCACTTCGGTTGGTTCGCGGCGAGGGAAATGAAGCACAGGTTCTGGCCCAGATCGGCTCGTTCCAGGCCGCCCGCAACGCCGTCTCCGTCGCCTTCGGTCCGCTGGTCCTTCTGCCGGACCGGGGCATACCGCTTCCGGGAGCGGAGGCAGATGGCCCCGCGGTACGGACTCTCCGTTCGGAGCGTCTGGTCGCGATCCCCCTACTGCTGGCCAGGTTGGCTGAGCGCCCGCCCGAACGGCCCGCCCCCGCGGATAAGGAAGATCGGGAGGAGCCGGGTTCCCGGGCGCTGGAAGCCCTGAAGGAGTTGCTCACCGTGGAGACGGCTCGAGTCGATCAACTCCAGGTGCAGCTCGACCGCAGGAACAAGACGATCGGAGCGTTGGAGGAGGAAAGAGCTGCTCTGCGGGATCAGCTCGCCGAAGCCCGGGAAGCCCTCGAGGTTCTCCGCAAGAGTGAAGAGGGATCTCCTACCGTCGACAGCCTGGCGGGGGCGATCTCGGGTGCGCTGAACCAGTCGCGTTCTCTGGGGGGGCTGGAACTGTCCAACGCCGAGATCCGCCTCAGAGGCATCGTCTCCGAAGCCGGTTCGCGGTTCCACCCTCTGGATGCGGCGGAAGCCCGTACGATCCACCCCGAAAACGTCTCGGAGCTGACTCTCCGCCTGGTCTCCCCGAAAACCGAAGAAGGTCCCCCCGACGAAATCCCGGACGTGGTAGGCCAGACCGTGAACTCGGCCCGACGCAAGGCGCTGGCGGTCGGGCTGGACCTGGAGGTGATCGAAGAGGTCGCGCCGGGTCGACCCGCTGGAGCCATCATCTCGCAGGCCCCTGAGCCCGGTCAGACGGTGAAGGCCGCCCGGGGAGCGCTGAGCGTTGTGGTTGCTGTTCCCCGATCTACCTGAGCAGGAGGCCCGATGAGTGAAATCAGCCGGCTCGTGAGCGACGTGACTGCGGCTCCCCTCGGACAGATCATCGCTTCTGTGGGCGAGGGAGTGGCCGAAGCCCAGCGAGCGCTGGACAGCCAGGCTATCGAACAGCTCCTGGCTCTTTATGCCCGCAATGACGCGGGCACCCGGCTTCTGCGTGAAAGCGGGTGGCGTCCGACTTTCTACACGATCCCCGAGACCGAGGGTGAGGTGAGAGTGGCACTCAGCCTTGCCGACCAGGAGTCGGATGGGGCGCAGGGGTCGTCGGCAACGATGGCCGGCCTGCCGGCCGCATCGACTCTGCGGGGCGGGACGACGCTGCCGCCGGCCCTGACCCGGGCTCTCTCCCCACCCAAGACCAGGCTTTACGCCACCCCGGTGGATGGGAGCTACCGGAACCGTTTCGGATTCGAAGCCTCGGTGAGTGCCACCATCCGGTTTCGCATCGTTCCGGTTCCCCCGCCCCCAGAGGTGGACCGGATGCGAGTGGTCCCCGACCTGCAGGGGATGGAGCTGGCCGAAGCGATTCAGCTCCTGGAAGGTTTCGATCTGGTCGCCGAGACAGAAGAAGAGGGCGAGGCACCGATCACCGGCCAGTCCCCCCAGCCCGGCACTGTGGTCCGGGCCGGCACCAGCGTGAGAGTCGACCTCAAGAGCTGAGACGCTGAGTGCACGTCGATGTCCCGGCGATCCCTGCGCCGCGCCTGACCGCGACGATGCGGCGAAGCACCCGCGGGTATGGTGCACCGTCGTTCTATTTCCGTCTGCACCGGCATGGGTGCCGCGTCGCGCCCCTGCCGCCTTCCTCCTCCGGATGAACCCGGCACCCGGCTGCGGCGTTTTTTTTATCGATTGACCGCACGGCAGCATGGAGTTACATTGGAGCACCCCCTGGTCATCCTGATAAAACGTCCACCGGTATCCCCATGCTGCGGCAGGAGTTCAACGCATGTCTTCCGAAGAGCTGCTATACATAGAGGGGGGACGCCGGCTGGCGGGTGAGGCCTGTGTCCAGGGATCCAAGAACGCTGCTTTGCCGATGCTCGCGGCCAGTCTGCTGGCCACCCGGGGGCACACCATCTTGCACCGGGTTCCAGCGGTCAAGGATGTTCTGGTAGCCCTGGAGGTGCTGCGCAAGCTGGGTGCCCGGGTGGATCATGATCTGTCGTCGCAGACCGTCGTCATCGACACGGTGGATGTGGCCAACTACCATCTGCCGGAGGACCTGACCGGTCGCTTCCGGGCGGCGCTGCTGTTCGTCGGTCCGTTGCTGGCCCGGTTCCGCAAGGCCTGCATCTGTGAAGTCGGCGGTTGCGCCATCGGATCACGTCCGGTGGACTATCATTACCGCGGCTTCGCCCGGCTGGGGGCGCGGGTGACCGGCACGGGTGGCGGGGGCATAGAGGTGTGCGCCGACGATCTTCGCGGCGCCTTCATGTATTGCGATCTACCCAGTCACACAGGAACCGAAAACCTGATCATGGCGGCCAGCCTGGCGGCGGGGGACTCCCTGATCGAGAACGCGGCCTCGGATCCGGAAATCGTGGATTTCGTGCAGCTGCTGTCCAAGATGGGCGCGCGCGTCCGGGGCGCGGGCACGCGGACGGTCGAGATCAGCGGCGTCGACGAGCTCCATGGCGCCGAGCACACCATCATGCACGATCGTCTGGACGCCGGCATGCTGATGATGGCGGCGGGCATCACCGGCGGTGATGTGGCCATCCAGGGCGTACAGCACGATCACCTGCGCGTCTTCACGGCCAAGCTGCACCAGATGGGTGTGCAATGGCACGAAGACGGGTCATGGACGCGGGTGCAGGGGCCGGAGGTGCTCTCGCCCATCAATGTCGTGACCACGTATTACCCGGGCTTTCCCACGGACCTGCAACCCAGCATCGTGGCATTGGCCTGTGTCGCCAATGGGGACAGTTATATCCGGGAGACCGTGTTCGAGGATCGCCTGGGGCATGTCAAGACGCTGCGGGCCTTCGGCGCCCGGTTGTTGCCGGAGAAGGACCGGCTGGTCATCGTCCATGGTCCCGCCCGTCTGCGCGCGGCGCGCACCGGAGCCCACGACATTCGCGCGGGCGGCGCCTGCCTGTTGGCGGCGCTGGCCGCCCAGGGCCGGTCCAGCATCTCCAACCTGTACCAGCTGGATCGCGGCTACGACAACCTGGAGAATCGGCTCCGGGCGCTCGGCGCGGAGCTGGAACGAATCTGAGCGACAGCGGCACAGGCGCCATGGGTGAGGGGCTCTTATGCGCGCAGCAGTGATCGGCGCGGGGGGGATAGGCGGTTATCTGGGTGCCCTGCTGGCTCGTGGCGGCGCCGATGTGCTGCTGGTGGCTCGCGGCCCGCATCTGGAGGCTTTACGCCGGCGCGGGCTGACTCTGGAGTCGCAGCTTTTCGGCACATTCACCGTGCAGCCACCAGCCCGGGGGGAAGTCCGTGATTGGGGGGCGGTGGACGTGGTGCTTTTCTGTGTCAAAACGTACGACCTGGCCGCGGCTGCGCACCAGTACCGCGATCTGGTAGGACAGCACACGGCCGTCATCCCCGTGCAAAATGGCATCGATGTAGCAGAGCATCTGGGCGCCATCCTGGGTACCGAACACATCCTGGGTGGTTTGACCTACGTGGCCGGACGCCTGCTGGAACCGGGCCGCGTGCGCCAGCAGGGGCATGCGCGGGAACTGGTCTTTGGCGAGCTCGAGGGCAGACTTACCGGTCGCGTTGGGGAGATCGCGGATTATCTCTCCGCCCACGGCGTGCCCGTGGATCTGCGCGCCGACATGAGGCTGTTGCTGTGGGAGAAGTTCGTGGTGATCTGCGCCACCAGCGGCGTCCTGGCGATGACCCGGTTGCCGTTCGGCAAGGTTTTTGCCTGTTCGGAGACCACGGCGCTGATGCGTGGAGTGATGGAGGAGGTATACGCGGTGGGGCGGCGGCGCGGCGTACCGCTGAGTCCGGACCTGGTCGATCGCCTGCTCCAGTACCTGCAGCGTCAGATGGCACCGGAAGCCCGGAGTTCGCAGTTGACGGACCTGGAGGCCGGGCGGCCGCTGGAACTGGAGTTCCTCAACGGCGCGGCGGTGCGGTTGGGCCGGGAGAGCGGCGTGCCCACACCGCTTAATCATGCCCTGTACGCGGCGCTGAAACCCTATGTGGGCGGTGCGCCGGCATGACGCGGCGCTGAAACCCTATGTGGGCGGTGCGCCGGCATGACGTGGGCGCCGCCGGTATGAGCCAGGCCGGGCGGCATACCTCCATGACTCGGGCCGGGCCGCACGCCCGGCGCCCGAACCGTCACCCGGATGCATCCGGCTCCCCTTCGAGGGCCAGTTCCACGGCCCGGGCGCAGTGGAGTTCCGTGGTGTCGAACAGCGGCACGGTCGCATCCCGGTCCCGGATCAGCAGGCCGATCTCGGTGCAGCCGAGGATGATGCCCTGAGCCCCCTCGTGCACCAGCTGAGCGATGATGCGTCGATACGCGGCGCGTGATTCGGCACGCTGGCGACCCTGGCAGAGTTCCTCAAAGATCACCCGGTCCACCCGTTCCCGGTCCGCTGCTGCCGGCACGATGACGCGCAGGTCGCCGCGGTGTGCGATGCGGTCGCGGAGGAAACCGGCGGCCATGGTGAACCGCGTTCCCAGCAGGCCCACGCACCGGAGTCCGGAGGCATGGACGGCATCGGCCACCGGGTCGCCGATGTGCACCAGCGGTACGCGCATCGCCGCCTGCAGCGGTTCGGCAACCCGGTGCATGGTGTTGGTGCACAGCAAAAGCAGGTCCGCGCCGGCGTGCTCCACCCGTTGCGCTGCGGCGATCATCAGCGCCGCGGCGTCCTTCCAGCGCTCCTGGCTCTGCAGCCTTTCCACCTCGTGAAAATCGACGCTGTACAGGGCGATCCGGGCAGAGTGCAGTCCACCGAGCCGCGCCTTGACCAGTTCGTTCAGCCGGCGGTAATAGGTGGCGGTGGATTCCCAGCTCATGCCGCCGATCAAGCCGATGGTCTTCATCATTGCGTCCTTTCTGCCGGCACATCGTGTCCGTGACGGCCGTAATGCTTATTTTTTTCTGACGAGTCGCCTGTCTGTCCGGGCAAGCGCGACACCGGGCGCGAACATAGCATCGCCCGGCCCGGTTGCACAAATAATCAGCGCCTGATCCGGGGCACAATGCGTCAGCGCCTGGCCCGGTCACACGAGGTACCGGAATCCCGCTTCGGCTCGGGAGCAACCGGGACCGGTGACAGGTCGGTGCACGAGACAAACGGCAGGGGAGATATCCGTCGATGAACAAACAGCCGCACAAGGTCATCGTGGTCGAGCGCAGTTCGGACCTCGTCGAACGCCTGGGCGCCATCTATCCGCAGACCCGCGTCCAGGTGGCGTGGGAGCCGCGGCTGGATCGCGTCCTGGAACGTTTCGAGACGGATACCTATGACGTCATGCTGGTCACCGGCGCCAGTTTCCGAAAGGACAAGAATGACGGCAGCGACATCATGGAGGTGATCGCAGCCAAATGTCCGGTGACCCAGCTGCTGTTTCTGGTCGAGCCGCACAACCTTCACCTGGTGGGCTCGGCGCTGCAGGCCGGCACCTTTTTGTACACCAAACTGCCGGTGAGCGACCAGGAACTGCGGTGGCTGGTGGACACTGCCGTGGAGCAACGGCCGCAGTTCGGGGTCAACCAGCTGCTCAAGACACCGGAGCTGCCGGCCGCCTGCGCGCCCATCGTCGGCCAGTCGGCCGCCATGCAGGAGGTGTACCGGCAGATTGGCCAGGCGGCGGCTACGGACATGCCGGTGCTGTTGCTGGGGGAAACGGGCACGGGCAAGGACCTGGTGGCCCGGGCCATACACGATCAGAGCGTGCGCCGGGACGCACCCTACGTGCCGGTCAACGTCGGGGCCATGCCGGTGGAACTGGTGGGCAGCGAGCTGTTCGGGCACGAGCGCGGTGCCTTTACCGGAGCGGTGGAGCGGCGCGCCGGCAAGTTCGAGCTGGGCAATACCGGTACGGTGTTCCTGGACGAAATAGGCACCATCGACGAAAAAGTGCAGGTCAGCCTGCTGCGTCTGATCGAGCATCGCAGATTCCACCGGCTGGGCGGCCGCAGCGAAATCGCCTGCGATGTGCGTCTGATCGCCGCCACCAATGCGGATCTGACGGAACTGGTGCAAGTAGGGGCCTTTCGCGAGGATCTGTTCTACCGGCTGGACGTGTTCCGCATCGTGCTGCCGCCCTTACGCGAGCGTGCGGGTGACATCCCGCTGCTGATCGACAGTTTCCTGACCCGCTTCAGCCAGTCGCTCCAGAAGAACCTGCAGGGCATCGATCCTGAATGCACCGAACTCCTGCAACGGTACGACTGGCCGGGAAACGTGCGCGAAATGAAGAACGTGATCCAGCGTGCCGTCCTCGTCTGCGACACGGATCTGGTCACGCCGGCACACCTGCCGGCGCGCTTCACCCAGCAGGAATCCGAGGTCCCCAGCCTTTCATTCCCGATCGGTACGCCGCTGGCGGAGATGGAGCGGCAGGCCATCGTGACCACGCTGGCGGCGACGGGAAACAACCGCACGCGCGCCGCCCGTACCCTGGGAATCAGCCGGCGGGCGCTGTACAACCGTTTACGCCGGTATGGCATAGACTGAACCGCGGTTCTTCGTTCGCCACCCTCCCGGACCTATCCGGCTTCCGATCCTGACCTTTTGTACCATACAGCCCGGTTCGCACGTCGATCCTGTGCAATGTGTACCGTTTGTGCACAGACTGTGCCCGATCGTTCCGGCAGGACGACGAAAAGCGTTTGGGCTGTAATCTGTAACATGTTGTTAATGATATCGATAAGTAGTTCAACGAAGTGGTGGCATAAACATTGCTTCCGAGGAAGCAGGTTCAGCGATCCTCCTTCCGACGCCGTGTGGTCGCCTCGGTCGCGTGCGCGGCGCTCCGCGTATGCGGAGCGCACGTGGCTGACACTGCCTCCGTGGCGGCGTCACCGCGTTCGTGTCGACACACAGCAGGTGGTATCCAGCATGAGCGGGCGTCACCAGCCGATGGAGCACCAACCAACCCGGATCTCCGCCTCTCCCTGTACCGCGGTGCTGGTCATCGCTGCGGATGCGACCAGTGCATGCATCGACGTGTGCCTGCGTACGAGATTTCTGCCGGTAATACGGCGGCGTCTGCATCTGGCCGTGGCTGCCCTGCGCCGTCAGCGTTACGCGGCGGTCTGGATCGATGCCACTCGTCCGGAGATCGATGCCCTGGAGTGCGTTCTCAACGTCCGCGATGTCGATGGAACGACACCCGTCTTCGTACTGGGAGGATTCTCCACGCCAGAGGGTGCGTGGAGGATGATGCGGCAGGCGAAGGTGTACCGGGTGGAAACCCCCACAGAGCTGCAGCAGAAGGTAGCCGAGGTCGCGGCGCATGAGCTCCGGGCACGAGCACGTCTGTCGCCGCCGGCGGAGCACGCGTTGTGCGAAGACGGCGCAGATACGGGCTCCTGAACGGGCTCCACCCGCACGCGCCTGGCTTCCAGAACCCGGCGCGCATCTTCGAGAGCTCGTTCTGTACATGGATTCCGGTCGGCACCGATCAACCTGCCCGCCACGGGCCGGCTGGCCGGGTATCCCAGGAAAAGTTAGGTTCTTCAGTACTGGATCGTACCACCACGCACCGAGTGAGGCTTGGCCGGCTTGGCCGACT
>SLHA01000088.1 GCA_007136405.1 Candidatus Latescibacterota bacterium | reverse complement strand
GCCGGTGGATGCCGCCGGTGGATGCCGCCGACGAATGCGGCAGGCAGCCCCTATGCACCTTCATGCAGCGTGTAGTCGCGCTGCTGTCCGTAACCATCCACGGTCAACCCGCCATCCGCGCTGACGCTGACCACGGCGAAGGCGTTGTTCTCCAGCCCCGGTCCGATCACCATGGCGCGCACGCCGATGTACGTGATGCCGTTGCGCTCCATTTCCATGCCCTCGTGGTAGTGCGCCTGCACCACCCCGGTCACCATGCCGGCTCCTTCCAGCAAAGCCCGCGCCCGGGGCGCATCCCGTAGTACGTGCGGATCCGCATCGTCCCGGGGTGGCTTCTGGGCCAGATTCTCGTGACAGAGGATCACCGTCGGCCGGTCCGGCACCGAGGCCAGATCCGCCGTCATCCAGTCGAGCTGCGCGGCGGACAGCCAGGCTTCGTCCCAGGAGAAGTTGCCCTCCTCGTAGTCCCGGCCATCGGCCAGGTGATTGCCGTCCAGCACCATGAAGTGGATACCGTTGACCTCGAACGAGTACCAGGGCGGATGCCCGGCAGCACACAGCTTCAGAAAGCGAGCCTTGGTGAAGGCGTTGACATCATGATTACCCAGGACGATGTGCCATGGTCCCGCATAACCGGCCATGACAGCCGCCATGGTGCGCGCGTACCCGGCTTCCATTACCGGATCCGCGGCGCTGTCGATCAGATCGCCCAGACACACCGAGAAATCCACCCGGGCGTGCTGGAAGGTGGCCACGCACTCGGCGAGTTTGGCCGCCGAATCCTCGCAGTGCCGGTTTCCATATATTTTTTTGGCGTAGTGCGCATCACCGAATACACCGAAGCGCACCGCGGGAAGCTGGGTCATATCGTCTCTCCATGAACGGTTCACGTCCGTCGGCAGGCCGTCAGCAGGGCAGCGGCAGTCCAGGTGCAGGCCGGAGCCAGTCGCGCGGCAAACCAGCGGCAGGCCAGGTGTAGGCCTTGGGCAGGCCAGCGGCAGGCCAGGTGCAGTCGCGCGGCGATAGCGTCCCGGCGGTCCGGGGGAGATGGGCAAGGCCACGCGACGACAGCTGACCCATGGCAGGCACACGACCGGCACGACGCTTGACAGTGCGGCAAGAATGCATTGTACCATTGTCTTGTCAACCGTGAGTCGCGGACGGGCGGCGCCGGGACGGCAGGCCGCGCTGGAACGAATGGGCGGCGCCGGGACGACTGGGCGAGATCGGGACCGGCGACAGGCATGGGCAGAACAGACGGGCGCCGCTGGAATTGGACGGACGGCGCCGAAACAGACAGGCGACGTCAGGACCGGGCGGGCAGCAGGGGCTGGCTGCACGAAGAACCTGTCAATCATCGCGATACGTCTCTTTTTTGGAGGAAATATGCATTTCGTCACATCGCTGACCGTTGCCGAAGGCAAGCGCCTCATTGGCCGGGGTTTTGCCCGGGCGGATTTCGTGCGCCGGGCCATGAACGAGGGCACGCTGGCCGTCGGCTCAGGCACCACCAACGGGTATATCGTCGAGGAAATCACCGGTGAGCGGTTCGACAAAAAGACCTTCGTCACCGGTCGTACCCTGCCCCATGGATACGATGGTCCGGCTTTCTCCTACACGCATCCGGACCTGGTCATCCGCAGGGGAGAGCGGCTACACATCAAGCTGGCCGAAGCGCTGGAGGACATGGGGCCTGGTGATGTGTACGTGAAGGGCGTCAACGTCATCAACTACCAGCGCCGGCAGGCGGGGGTGCTCATCGGGCATCCCACCGGCGGCGGGGTAGGCGCCGCCCTGGGACGGATTGTCGCGCGGCGCATCCGCTATCTGCATCCGGCGGGTCTGGAGAAGGACTTGTCCATCGACCTGCACGAGGCGGCTGCCCTGCTCTGCAGCGATGCAGAGGGACAGGGACCCACGCTGTGGATGGTGCCCGGTACGCTGTTCACAGAACTCGAGGCGCTGCAGGTGTTGGCCGGTGTCGAGGGCATGCCCGTGGCCGCCGGCGGCATAGGCGGCGCGGAAGGCGCCATCTGGATTGCTGTCCGCGGCGATAGGGCGCAGTTGGACAAAGCGCAACAGGTGCTGGACGATGTGCGCGGCGAGCCGGAGTTCACACGGGCTTGAATCTGTAGCCGGGGATAGGCGCAATGCATTATCGTGTATGGGCGCTGATACTGCTTGTCATCGGTCTGCCGCTGGTGGCACTGGGATGTGCCATCATGCGCGCACAACCGCCCGTCGTGCATCGTCCGTTGCCGGATCTGCGCATCGAACGCGAGTTCCGTGCTGCCTGGGTGGCGACGGTCGCCAATATCGACTGGCCCAGCGCCCCGGGGTTGCCGGTGGCACAGCAACAACAGGAAGCACTGGATATTCTCAATCTGGCCCAATACATCGGCCTGAACGCGATCATCCTCCAGGTGCGCCCGCAATGCGATGCGCTGTATGCCAGCCGTTTTGAGCCCTGGTCTTACTTCCTGACCGGCGTTCAGGGTCAGGCCCCGTCACCCGCCTACGACCCGCTGACTTTCTGGACAGAAGCGGCCCATGCCCGGGGCCTGGAACTGCACGCCTGGTTCAACCCGTACCGGGCCCACCATCCCAGCGGCGGACCGGTTTCCCGGCATTCGGTGGTGCGCACCCGGCCCGAACTGGTGCGCCCGTTGGCGGACGGCCATTACTGGCTGGATCCGGCGCTGGCAGGTACTCAGGCGCATTGCCAGAATGTCATCCTGGATGTGGTTCGACGCTACAATATCGACGGCGTCCACATCGACGACTATTTCTACCCCTATCCGGAGTACAATGCCCGTCAGGGTTTTCCCGACGATGCGGCCTGGCAGGCCTACGAACGCAGCGGCGGCCGTCTGTCCCGCTCCGACTGGCGCCGGCAACACGTCAATACCTTTGTCGAACGCCTGCACCATGCCATCAAAGCGGAGAAACCGCACGTCAAGTTCGGGATCTCGCCATTTGGCATCTGGCGGCCCGGCCATCCCGAGTCCATACGCGGTATGGATCAGTACGAGGTTCTGTATGCCGATGCGCTCAAATGGTTGCAGGAGGGCTGGCTGGACTACATGGCACCGCAACTGTACTGGCCCATTCGACAGATACAGCAGTCCTATCCGGTACTGCTGGGCTGGTGGACCCGGCAGAACAGCCATGGCCGGCACGTGTGGCCAGGAATCAACGCCAGCCGCATCCGGGACGAGGGCGGCGTCAACGAGGCCATCAACCAGATCATGATCGCCCGGGGATTCAACCCGGAAAACCCCGGCCACGCTCTGTTCAGCATGCAAGCCCTGTCGAATAACAACAGCGGTATCGTGGACTCGCTGCGCCAGGGACCGTATGCACGGGATGCCCTGGTGCCACTCACTCCCTGGCTGAGGGCCCCTGCATTGGCGTCGCCGCGGGTTGGAGCCAGCGCCACCACTGCTCATGTGGAGGTGCGCTGGCAACATCCGCATCCGGCGCAGGTCTTCCGCTGGGTCGTCGCCTGGCGTGGCCCCGCCGGCTGGGATTATGTCACGCGTCCGCCTGCAGACCGCTCGCTGCTGTTGCCCCGAACCCTGTCCCGCGCCACAGTAGCCGGCAGTGGGCCCATTCCGAACCCATCCGGCCTGCCGGGGAGCCAGCCACCGGCGCAGCCGGCAGCCCGGCCGGCGGACCGCATTCGCCAGGTAGCCGTGTTGCCGGTGGACAGACTGGGTAATGTCGGACCTCCAGCAATCGTCGACATCGACGCGCTGGCGCACCTTGGTTCCGGGGCGCCATGAAGACACTCGATGGCCGGCGCAGACTGGATGAGCGAATTTCGGCTCACGGGCCGACATACAAGACTGGAAGCAGGGCCGCCAGCAAGGGGTGGCTGAGGGCAGGCTGATGGACATCATTGCGGCCAACGCGGCAGGTTGTTAACTTGCGCACCCGCGGAGCGGGCGGTCGTGCAGGATAACCATGGGTGGGATATGGCAGCGGATATCCATGCAACCACGGCGGGCTCCCTGCAGGTGGAGCCGCGCTCGGATGTGACAGCAGCTCGATGGTTGCATCTTGATTCGGTTGGACGGTTATACCGCGGCAGGCGCTTTCCGGCGCAAGCCGCAAGGAGGGGTCAATGGATAAATCTCTGGTGATGACGGTGATCGGCAACGACCGGCCCGGCCTGGTGGAGACTTTGGCCCGGACCGTATCCGAGCATGGCGGCAACTGGATGGAAAGCCGCATGTCCCATCTGGCCGGCAAATTCGCCGGCATCGTGCGGGTCACCGTGGCCGACGACAGGGTATCCTCGCTGTTGGAAACCCTTCGCGGGGAGGATCTGGGCGGCCTTACGGTGATCGCCGAACCTGGTGCTGATGCGCCGCCGCCTTCCGCGACCATCCGCCTCGAGCTTATCGGAGCCGACCACATCGGCATCATTCGCGACATTGCCGCACTCCTGCGCCAGCTCGGTGCCAATGTAGAGGAACTGACCAGCGACTGCATCGATGCCCCCATGTCTGCACAGATGCTGTTCAAGGCCACGGTCCTGCTGAAGCTGCCGCCCGAGGTGTCGGAGAGCGACCTGCGCGATGCCCTCGAGGATCTTGCATCGGACCTTGTGGTCGACATTCACGTCGCCGGGCCGGTGGAACGCGATTCCAGTTTCGAGTAACCGGAGCCCCGCCCGCACGGGTCGTTACCATCTCCGCCGCGCGACACATTGTCGTGATGGCGCGATGATCCACAGGCCATCTGAACACGGCACCCAAGAAGCGTTCCACACCGTCCCGCCCCCAGCAGCAGGAGAGGATCATGGCCCCAACCAGCCGCGAAATCGTCCAGCAGAGCCTGGCCTTTGACGCACCGCCGCGCATTCCCTTTGCCATGGGTGGCGGCTTCCCCTCGGACTTTCGCGGTGTGCACCGCAAGCCCGCGCCCAATCGCCCCATGCAGCCGTGGACCGAACATACAGGCTACTGGAACATGATCGACGAATGGGGCAACGAATGGCGGCGCCTGGAGGATATCACCAAGGGAGAGGTGTACCGCGGTGTCATCGAGGCCGGTTGGGAACTGCTCGACCAGTACGACTGGCCGGACATCGACCGCGCTGACCTGTACGAAGAAGCGGCCGACAAAGTCAAGGATTTTCACCGGGAGGGATACTATGTCCAGGGCGGTATGAGCATGGCCTTCGACATCGCCCGGTACATGCGGCGTATGGAGATCTTCCTGGCGGACTGCGCCGGCGAGCAGGAACGCGTACGCGCGCTGCTGGACCGGATCGCCGCCCTGCTGGAGGCGCAGGTGCACCGTTACGCGGACATCGGCGTGGACGGCATCTCGGCCGGCGAAGACTGGGGCACGCAGGACCGGCTGCTGATGTCACCGGGCATGTTCCGCGAACTGTTCAAACCGGTGTACGCCCGCGTAGTGGGCGCGGCCCGGAGCCGCGGCCTGAGTTTCCGGCTGCATTCCTGCGGCTTTGTGCGCGACATCATTCCGGACTGGATCGAGACCGGCGTGAACATCCTGCAATTCGATCAACCGGAACTGCATGACATCGACTTCCTGGCCGCCCATTTCGGCGGCCAGGTACACTTCGAGTGCCCGGTGGACATCCAGACCACCCTGCAGACGCGCGACCACGATCGCATCGCCGCAGCGGCTCGTACCTATATCGATAAACTGGCGGCCCCGTTCGGCGGGGGCTTCATCGCCGGATACTATGGATCCAATCCGGCGCTGGGCCTGGACCCGGTGTACCAGGAAACCGCCGCCCGAACCTACATGGAGCACGGCCGGAATCCCTGGACTCGTTAGGCGCCAGAGGACGGCCGATCTGTCGGTTGATACCGTCCGTCACGAGACGCCCTGGCGCGGCATGCATGCCCTGATCAGGTGTACTGACCAGGCCCAGGGAATAAGTTCAGGCGCACCAGCAGAGCTTTCATCTGCTGGTAATGCGTTCCGGGCCAGTACAGCTTCTGGCATCCGGGACAACGGGCGAAGCTCTCGCAGGCTTGCCGGACCCTGGGAGGGAGGTCTGCTAAAATCGTTCCTTTGTCCACGCTCTCGAGCAGTACATTGCATTGCAGGCAGCGGCTGAACGGTCGGGCACTCCGCCGCAAGTCGAATGCACGCACGATTTCCAGCAACTGCGACCTGGGCTCAGTGTTGCGCAACCAGTAACCGTGAGTGACCGAGCCGTGCTTGAGCAGTCCCCGGTCGCGGGTCAGGATGATGCGGTGTTCGGTGCGGGCGAGCCCGATGATGGTGGAATCGTCGTAGTCGTTCCGGTAGAGTGCGTCAAAGCCCATCAGCCGCAGATAGCGGGCCAGTTTACCCAGATGCACGTCGAGAATGAAACGCGTCCGGCGCAGAGGAACGGGCCTGAGACGGTTGAGCGGTGAGATGTCCAGCGCTTCGAAGACCGGATAGACGGCCACCCGTTCACCGCCGCGCAGCCGGTGATCAAACCCGACGGACCGGCCGTCTACCAGGATCAGATCGACCTCGGTGTGGGGGACGCCCAACGCTTCGATCACGTCTTTGACCGACGGAGTCCCCGTGAACGGGTGTACGAACGCGTGCTTACGCCGGTCCGGGGACAGAAAATCGTTGAGTTCCTCGTAGAAGCGGAACACGGCTTGCTGACAACCTGGTCTGGCCATGCCCTCTTGGCATCGAGGCATCTTCTCATTCCCTTGGCATGCACTGGCCTCCGTGCCAGGCCAGCGAACGCGTCGTCATCCAGACGGTTCCTTGTAAACGCAGCTGCAGATAAGACGAACACTCGGTGCTTGGTCCGCAACAGGCAAGCGGTGACAATGCCACCAGCGCGGCGATGCCCATGAGAGCACCGCCGCACCCTGCGCGCTTCCGCCTGCCGGCTGCCGGCTGCGACGCCAATACCGGGCGCAACGGCAAAGAACGCACATCCAAAGGAAACGATGATGACCGGTAAGCCACCGCGTTACTTGAGCGCCTTTGCCGAACAGTACGCCGGCGACCCACGCGAAGCCGCACGTCAGTGGTTTCGCTCGGCAGGCTACGGGCTGTTCATGCACTACGGCCTGTACTCCCTGCTGGGGCGGCACGAGTGGGTGCAGTTCCGCGAACGCATCCCTGTCGCCGCCTACGCCGGACTCAAGGACGGGTTCCGGGCCGCCAACTTCAAGCCGGACTGGATCGTCGACTTCGCCGTGTCCTGCGGCATGAAGTACATCAACCTGACCACGCGGCACCACGACTCCTTCTGTCTGTGGGACACACGCCAGACCACGTTCAACGTGATGCAGGCGCCCTGCGGCCGGGATCTGATCGGCGAACTGGCGGCCGCATGCGACAAGCGCGGCCTGGGGCTGTGCCTGTACTATTCCCACGGACGGGACTGGAAACATCCACACGCGCCCAACAACGATCGCTGGGGCGGCAATGCCCGCCCGGCCTACGATCCGCCCGAACCCGCCTATGCTACGGGCGCGGCGCACGATCTGCGCTACTATCTGGATTTCGTCACGGCGCAGATCACCGAGCTGCTCACTCAGTATGGCCCCATAGCCGCCATCTGGCTGGATGGCATCGCCGTGCCCCTGCATCCGCTGGATGAAGCCGGGCGTGAGCGCGTCGGCTTCGATCCGCGCGTGGATGGGGATGTATTCCGCTGCCAGGAGCTGTACGATCACATCCACGCGCTGCAACCCCAGGTGCTGGTATCCTACAAGCAAGGCTACCTTGGCACGGAAGACTTCTTCGCGCCCGAACACAAAGCCTACAGCCGCTTTGGCGACGAGTTTGCGGACAAGCCGGGCGAGATCTGTACCACTGCCGGGGGCGGCTGGGGGTACACCGCGGGGCACGATGATCTCAGCGCGGAAGTGCTCTGGACGAAGCTGCGGGAAGCCCGCGAAGCCCGCCATAACCTGCTGGTGAACGTGGGGCCGCTGCCCGATGGCTGCTTTCCTGAGCAGGCGGTGATAACGTTGAGCGCGGTGGGCGACCAGCTCAGGAACGGTGTCTGAGACCATCCCGGGTGGCGGCATCGCTATCGCGCTCTGCCGCGACCTTGCAGCAGGCCAGGGCCACGGGTCAAGCGTATGGAGCGCGTGGCCTGCCAGTCGGCAGAATGCACCACAGTCGCGCGTCACGGCTCCGCGTATGGAGCGCGTGGAGCGTGTAGGGCGTGGAGCTTGTGACGCGGTGATACAATGGCGCGGTGATGCGATGGTGCGGATGGCGCGGCAGCGCAGACGGCACGGTGATGCAGTGGCGTCGGCGGCGCGACGATCGCGTGCGATGGCGCGCGAGGCTGCTCACTTGATGCAACCCGTGGCGGTCAGTACACGATGATTTCCTGCCTGATACCGCGCATGTCCATCTCGAAGTCGATGTCGACGACCGGTGGCCGGGCGCGATACCAGCGCACCCCGTGACGGCAAGCCGGACCCAGACGCGGCACCACCGTATCGGACAACTGAGACGCCTCCAGGTAGACCGTATACACGTCCACGGTGGTCACCTGGGACCACGAGCCCCCCAGACCGGTCAGGCGCTGTTCCATCACGTCCATGACGCAAACCGCCTTTTCCCGCATGGCCGCTGCGGAGGTGTCGCCCCGGCGAACGATGTGGCTTTCGTCCAGGACGCCCTCGCGCAGCTCCCCGGCGCCCGCCAGTACGAAAGTCGGTGCCGGCGTTCCCCGGGCGGGTATGGTGATGGAGAAGGCGTGGAGCACCACCTCGTCCGGCGGCTCCTGCATGGGGGCAACGTTGGTGCGGGCCACGGGATTGTGTTCATCGACCCATAGCCCCCACGAGCGAATCATCCGGCAGTACCCCTGGTTGAAATTCTTGAACCCTTGCATGGGAAACGGTGCCGGGGAGCGCAGTTCAACACCGCACAGGGCGATGCGCGGCCGCCCGATTTCCCGCAGATGAGCATCGATGCGTTCGAATCCCTGCTGCCAGGGCAATCTCTGGTCCATGACACAGTGGATGATTTCGTACCCCGGCGCAGCCGTAACGCCACGCGAATAGGGGTCGCTACCAGGAATGAAACGATATTGGCCGGTGGGATGATCCAGTAGCATGAGGTTTCTCCGTCGGGAGAATGGAAGTCTATGTCAGGCATACTTCCGGGCAGAAGGTCCCGCTACCGAGCCTGGCAGGCGAACCAACCGAAGATCGCCTGCCGGGCCGGCGGATTCTCGTAGTTGTCAGACCGATACATAGCGCCTGCGGCGAGCGGCGCTCCCGTGTCATGCCCATCACCCGTCCTCCCAATCCAGCGCCCCCATGGGGCACACTTCGGCGCACAACGGCTTGCCGTTACATGTGTCGCACCGGATCGGCCGTTGCTTTGTCGGGTGACGGAAGACAGCGCCGAAGGGGCAGGCTTCGACGCATTCGAAGCACCCGGTGCAGCGATCCTCGTCGAGGTCCCAACGGGTGCCGTCCGCGCTCAGCGTGATCGCACCCTCGGGGCATGCTTTGGCGCAGGCCGCGTTCTTGCATTGGCGACATATCGTGATACGATGCCGGGCACCGAAAGGATCCAGGTAGACGCGCACCCTGGACAGCGATGGCGCGCAGGCCCCTTCCCTGGCCGTGGAGCAGTACGCCTGGCATGACTGACACGCATTGCACACGTTCTGGCTGACACGCAGCCGTGGTTTTCCTGTACCCGCCATCCTGTTCAGACCTCCTCCCCCAGTTTTCCCAGTTGTTCCATGTCGTCCGCCATCGATCCCATACCCAGCTGCTCGAGACATTTTCGCGTCGGCCAGCCTGTATTCCTGTTCCAGCCGCGCAGGGCATAGAACTCGTCCATGAGCTGGCCGAAACCGTCCGGATCGACGCAGACACGGTCGCCGGTGACCGGGTTGGGATCCGTCTCGGGATAAGCCAGATAGGAGATCACGGTCTCGTCGACAGTCCGGTCGCGGGCCCAGTTGCGGATCTGCAGCAGCCGCTCCAGCGTGAAGATGCGCGTACCCGTGCGGTAGAATTCGTCACGCGACATGTCCAGTCCGAGGGCCGGCGCGGTGAAGTAGTATTCGAAGTCCAGCCCCTCGATCCCATGAGCCCGGATCTGGAGATCTTCCGCCTTGAGGTCGACGATCAGCGGGAAGATATTGTCGCAGATACCCAGAGCGTCCTTGAGCGGGTTCATATCGCAGTGCAGCGACGCCGCGTGGGCCTTGCCCCGGTATCCGCTCCACGGATCCGCCGCGGATGGTACTCCGTACACCCGCTCACTGAGCTGCCGCACCTTGTCCCAGGTGACCTTGTCGTCCTTGTCGATGGTGCGTATCATCGACGAAAAGTTGGTGGTGTGTCCGTGCCCGCCACCCAGCGGATCTCGGGTATCCATGGCCCACTGCAGCCCGGTTACCAGCCAGTAAGGATACGAAGGCAGTCCAAACGACCCATGGCCGTCCCAGTGTGAAGCCTGGCCCCAGGCCGGGTAGAACTGGTTGATCAGATCCTCGCCCGCCCCCAGCAGCGCCGGCGCCCGCTGCCCGCCTTCGGCGAAGCAGTCTCCCCAGTCTTCGCGAAGCGCCGTTTTCTCGATCAGCTTCACCCAGAAATGGGGATCGTTGAGGTCGGCGCGATCGCCGTTGAGCATCTCCAACTCACCGCGCTGCTGACAGGCGTGCAGCCACGGACCGATCCCGAAGCGGAATTCCCAGTGGTTGAGTCCGTAGTCGTTGGCCAGCTGGGCCACCTCGAAGCCGGCCTCGAACCCCACGTCCCATTGCGGTGATTTGACGAAGCCCGGGGCGCAGCAGTGGAATTGTCCGCTGTACTTCCGGTCCTTGTATACCGCACCCGGCACGTCGCTGTAGAAGGTGACACAGGGAACGGCGCAGTGCTGGGTGCAGGCGTAGTGTTTCTGCTTGTATTTGCCCTCGATGCGGTTCGTGCGGCGGCGACGCGCGTACTTGATCATCATCCCGTCGCGCACCACGGCGCAGCGAGCCAGCAGCTCTCTGGAGTCAGCCACGTGGACCGCACCGTGCCCGCGCACCGCGATCGCCTTGAGGTTCTTGGCGCCCATGACGCCGCCGAAGCCGCCCTGCCCGGCCGCGCTCTCGGTCTCCGTGGCGATGATGGCAATGCGACTGCGATTCTCGCCTGCCTGTCCGATCGTCAGGATGCGCACGTCGTCACCCAGCTCGCTCAGCAGCTGCTTCTGAGTGGCCATGATGCCCTGACCCCACAGGGCAGAGGCGTCGCGCAGCTCGGCGTGGTCGTCCTCGACCCACAGGTACACCGGACCACTGGCCTGGCCGGTCACGATCAGTCCGTCGTATCCGGCGTACTTGAGTTCGGTACCCCAGTGTCCTCCGATGCTGGCGCGGGTAAACCATTCCAGCGGGTACGCCTGCGGACTCACCGCGCAGATCGAGGTGCGTCCCGAGCTGGGAGCCGGCGTACCCGAAAGCACCCCGGGCATGAACATGAGCGGATTGTCCGGGTCGTATGCCCCCACCCCGGGTGGCAACTCGTCCCAGGCGATGCGGGCAGCCAGCCCTCTGCCACCGAAGTACTCCGCGCCCCACCGCAGGGTATCCTCCGTACGGATATCACCCGACGACAGGTCCACGCGCAGGATTTTCCCGGTCCATCCATACACTCCTGTTGAATCCATACACCCTCTCTCCTGATACCCGTTCCGCGCCCGATGCGAGCAGGAGAAATTCGCTATTACGCCCACGGGGTCAAGGGACCGTCAGCGCTTGCCACATACCCCCATGCAGGAATCCCGTCCGGGAGCTCGAGGCGCCACCGCCCATGTGCCGGGATCGCACGTTGAACCAACTACCACTTTAGGGTGTTGTACGTCGGAGAGGCAGATACCCATGAACACCGTAACATCAACAGCATCAACATCCAAGCGGCAATAGGGCTCCCTTGGCGTTCCATGGGCGATCCATGCGCTTGACACGACATACCACAGGATCGATGCTGCGGGTAAACGGGAATCCGTACATCGGGGCACGCGGGGAAAAGCCTAATCTTCTGTGATGTGGAAGCGACGCAGGCTGAAAAAGCATCCTGCGCGGTGCGCAGGCGCCGCACAGGATGCCCGGGTATCCTACTTCTCGCCTTTCTCAGCCTGATCTTTCCATTCCTGCAATTGACGTGCTGCCAGGTCGCGACCGCCCAGACCGAACGCCAGCGCCAGGGCAACCGCCAGGGCCCCCAGCAGTAGACCGAAGGCCATGTTGATGATCTCGTTGGCCAGGCCCATCTGACGCAGCGCCATCGCTCCAGTCAGCACCAGTATGGCTACGCGCGCCGTCATCGACAGCAAGGTCGCATGCGCCGTGCCCGTCTTCTTCAAGCCGAGGGCCACCAGATTGGCCAGATACAGACCGATCCCCAGTATCAACAGGCCCATGAGGATATGTCCGGCGAAGACGATGAAGAAGGACAGCAGTTCGCCTACCCAGGCGAAGCCCAGTAGCGCGAACGCCTCCATGGCCGCAAAGAATATGATCGCTACCATCGCCAGGTAGCCGACCGCGGCCGATAACATGAGGCCCTCGATCCCTTCCTGGCCCAGTCCCAGTTTGGGCGGCAGGTTATCGAAGCCCATGCCAGCCAGCAGATTGGTCACCATGCCGCTGACCAGCCGGCCGATCACATAGGCAATCGCCACCACCAGCACCGCGGCAAAGATATTCGGCAATGCCCCCAGCAGCTGGCTGAGCATGGCGCTGGTCGGTTCGGTGAGCGCCTCCAGTGCAAGCGCATCGAGCGCGGCGATCGCTACCGGGATGAGGATGAAAGTCTGAACTACGACACCGAGGATGCCGGACAGCTTCTGGGCGCCCAGCGCGGTTGCCAGGCCGACTCGCTCGCTGAGTTGGTCAGTGCCCACCGCGGCCAACAGGTTGGTGACGATGCGCTGTCCCAGGCGGGAGACGAACCAGCCGACGATGATCAGCAGGCCGGCGGTCAACAGATTGGGCAGAAATCCCAGCACCTTGTCCATCATACCGCGCACAGGGTCCAGAAGACCGCCCAGCGACAACGCTCCCAGAATAGCCGGCAGGAAGAGCAGCAAGATCAGCCAGTAGACCGCCTCGGAAACCGGACCGGTTACCGGCACGGGTTCGCCTTCCTCGCCGCCCAGCCGCTGGTCTACTTTGGCCACCTCCAACGCCTTGGCGACGACCCGGCGCAGAACCGTGGCAATGATCCAGGCGATCAACAGCAGCACACCGGCGCCGACCAGCTGAGGTATGAAGACGAACACCTGGTTGAGCAGATTGTTGATCGGCTCGATCAGCATGGTCAG
>SLHA01000020.1 GCA_007136405.1 Candidatus Latescibacterota bacterium | reverse complement strand
TGCTGCTGACTCAGCCGGTTGGCCATGTCCAGCTGGCGGATGGCGGCTTGCTGCTGCTGTTCCTGCCGGCCAAACCCCAGCAGGGCGACCATCAGCAGCGTCAGCACCACCAGACTGTGCCAGCCGAGCTGCAGGGCATTCTGCAGCCGTCTGCGCGAGTTGGGAAGGAAGTTGGTCGGGTACGCCGCGGTGGAATCCAGCGCCTTCCACGCCAGACCGACAGGCACCGCGTAAGCCGGCAGATCCGGCTGCGTGTCCCGGTCCAGGCTCTCCAGATCCAGCTGCAGCATGGTCAGGTACTTGACCTGGCTTTCCGGGAATTGCTCGGCAAAGAACGTGGAGGCTTCCAGACGCCGACAGTCGCCGGCCAGCAGGATCCGGCCGATATCGGGCAGATTCGCCGTGTGCTGGGTAAAGACGATGCGCCGGGAGACTATGTCCAGCACGTCGTCCGCCCAACTGCCCTCCCGGATGGGCGGGGACAGGCCGAGAAACTCGCCCTGCTGCATGAAGACGACCTGGCTGAAGTCCTGGCCCAGGTAGACCACCGCGGTCACCTGCTCGTCCCCCGGGTATTCAGCCCGCACCAGGTTCATCAGCACGACTTCCAGCGGGTCGATCAGGCTGATCTCCACCCTGCCGATGAAAGGCTGCAGCCCGTCCAGCAGCGTCATCGTTTCCATCGGGTCATCATGGACGATGGAGAGCAGCTTGCCCGCGTGGCCGCGGATGTAGGCATGGCGCTCTGCCTGGGGGATTTCCTGTTCCTCCTCCCGCCCTGTCTGGCTTTCCGCCAGCAGCCGCCGCTTGAGTTTCTTGCCTTTGAGGTCGAAGTCGCCCGGAAATTCCGTATAGAACACCCGGCCGTCGAGCAGACTGAGCCCCACACGGCAGCGTCTGGTTGGCAGGTCCGTGATCAGCCGGTACAGGGCGTCGCTGTTCGTCTCCGGCTGGCCTACGTTCCGGTGGTTGCCATGGTTCAGCGCCGCCGCTTCCGTACCCGCGGAATCCAGCCCCAGAACATCCGCCTCCACCGATTCCGAGGCATCTTGTCCGGTGTCCTCGGCGGAGTCAAGGCGATGCGCCAGCAGTCCCTTCCGGAGACTCAGGACGCGGATCTGGCCACCTTGGCGCCGCAGATGGGCAACCATCAACTGCTGCCCCTCCACATGGATACCCAGCGCCTCCTGGGCCCCTACCTGCAAAACGGGCATAAACGCTCGTTCCTTCCTCTACCTACTTTGACTTCCTCGACTTCCGTTCTGCGCGCGGTCGATCCCGCGCGCGCGCGATGCGGACCCGCGCGCGCGGGATGCGGACAGCGGTTCAGTCCACCGCCACAGTGATGACCAGTTGGCGGTTGCCGTTGAGCGAGTTCACCCGGATGACAACGGTCCCGACCTCGTATACCCCGGGATTGTCGTCGTTGGGTTCCGGATCCGATATGGTCAGTGAGTACAGGGTGTGGCCGGAGCGCACATCGGGCACGACCACGTCGATATCGCCCGACAGGTCGGCCACGTCACTCGTCGCCCGAATCGTGCTGCCGCCCATGATCGGATTGCCCCGATCGTCCTGCACCCGGAAGACGACGTTCCGGCTGGCGCCATCCTCGATGCGAATGATGCCGTCCACTTCTTCCTCCGGACGATAGCCCGAGACGACTTCGATGGCTGCTGTCGGACCGCTGAACAGCACCGTGGTGGGTGCCTCGATCTGCTGTCCATCGATGTCCTGAGTGAACGCCGTGATATGCGCCAGCCCGTCATAGGCAACCGGCTCCGGCCCGGCGGTGAACAGGGTGACCGCGGCCTGCCCGTCGGCATCGGTCAGGGCAGAACCCTGGATCCCGCCCGCGGTGGTCCGGAAGTGGACCGCGGTGCCGGCTGGCACCGGATTGGAATAGCGATCGAACACGTACGCTGTGACGGTGCTCTCCAGGCCGTATACCACCCGCCCGGCCAGGTTGACCGGCCGCGGCGCCACGCTGAAGCGGTCCTGGTGCGGATGGCCGCCGTGGATGGCAATGGGAACCGGTTCCGAGTGGATGGTACCGGCACCCGCGTCCCTTGAACTCGCCCAGGCAATCAACTGGACGGTACCAGCCACCGTATCGCTGGTGACGGCGGCCGTCACCCGGCCGTTCACCGTGGCCGTGCTGTCCGGTCCCACCCGGCCCGTGGCCGAACTCTGCGGCCCCGAGTTCAGGGCAAAGTAGATCGTCTCGCCGTCAGCCACCGTGTTGCCCCACGCGTCCCGCACCTCGAAGGTCACGATCGCGGTCTCCGTAGCGCCCGCACCGCGCACGCCGATGGAGGCCGGGTCCACCGAGACCAGGGCGATGCTGGCCGGCGGCCCCTTGATCATGGCCACGGAGGCCACCGCCTGCAGGCCGTCTCCGTCTCCGTAGGTCGCCGTGACCACCGCCCGCCCGGTCGTGGTGCCGGACACCAGGATCGCCCGGGCGTCACCGAAGGCATCGGTTTCCACGACAGGCGCGGACAGCGATCCCAGGGTGGTCTGCAGATGGATGGGCGCGTCCGTCAGGGGCACCCCATCCGAACGCTGCAAGCGGAGGTACAGCGCCGACTGGGCATTGCCGTCCGCCACGATGGTATCCCGCTGCGTCGACATGGTCAGGTGCACGCCCAGCAAGCGGATATCGACAAAGGCTTCGACGCCGGCCGCCCGCGCCCTTACGCGCACGTCGCCGGGATCTTCGCGGCTGGGCACGCCGCGGTAGCGCACCGAAGCCTCACCCATGATGCTGGTCGGCTCCGTCGCCGCCGACAAAGTGCCGACCGGGGCGGAGAAGCGCACCGGCACGAAGGGCACCGGGTCTCCCCCGTGGTCGCCGAGGGGATCGTAGGTCTCCAGGACCGCGGTCAGGGTGGTCTGATCCAGGCCGTCGGCGGCCAGTTGCTCCACCGCCGCTGCCAGGCGCAACTGCACGCCCAACAGGCGCAGTGTGGTGGCCGCGCTCACCTCGCCGGCCCGTGCGGTCACCGTGACCTCTGGCACGCCTTCCGCTCGCACGGCGCTGACATAGGTCACCTCCGCCTGGCCCGCCGCATCCGTCACCGCGGTGGAGGGTATCGTGCCCGCCGTGGTGGCGAAAGTCACCGTCTGCCCCGGCAGTCTGTTGCCGTCACCGTCGAACACCTCAGCATACAGCGTGGTGGAACTGGTACCGTCAGCCACCAGCACGCTGTCGGTGGCGACGATGGCCAGCGTCGCCGGCTCCGGCGGCGCCGGCGGCCGGCCGGTGAGAACGACTTCCCGGTTACCGTTGGGCGACGTCACCGCGATCGTCACCTGCGTCCGCTCCGCCCCCGCCTCCCCCCGGAACTGGGTGGCGAACTGCGTCGCCGCCGCCTCCTGGGTGTCTTCCATCTCGAAGCGGCCCGGACCGTTCAGCCGGCCCCCGGTCACCGTCACCTGGATCACCGTGCCCGCCGCCAGCGGATTCCCGTTGGCATCCGCCACCGTAAACCGCAACGCCTGATCCTGCTCCGGCGTCACCGCGAACGGCGACACCGCCGGCTCCTG
>SLHA01000092.1 GCA_007136405.1 Candidatus Latescibacterota bacterium | reverse complement strand
TTGTCTCGCCTTGACAAAGACTCACCTTTGCGCTTGCTGACTCAACTGACTTTTCTTTCTATTCGAGACAATACTATTGAAGATATCACTGCTTTGCAGTCACTCGTCAACTTGAAAAATATCAATGCGCGTAATAACCATATAGTGGATATCACACCACTGAAACAACTCGCTTCACTGCAGGGTGCTGGCAGTCGTCTCTATCTTGATGGTAATCCAGACCTATGGGATTATACTTCATTACTGCCGCAATATTTCAACATAGAAACGGTTGATTTCAATATTCTACATCCCAGAGCTCATGTGCTTGAAAAAGCGGACTATCGTTTTGGTGCCTGGAGCTCTCTGGCGCCAGCAGGACAGTATCCTGAAAGCATGCTTTTTCTGCAATCGGATCAGGACGATCCATCATTGGAAGCAGAGATGACTGGGGCTTATTATGTCGACCCGGATGAATATCACATAGAAGACCAGGACAGAATCGGATTTCCATATCTGTTAACCGGACGTACACGCATCAATGGACTGAATGAACATGGCATCGCCTTTATCAATACAGGCAGAGGTCGAGACCTGGGTGCTGCCGTTCTTGCACTGGACACACGTAATGTGGAGCATGTCGATGTTTCCTGGATTGGCGGCACACTGTCTCCGGGTAGTCGAGTCTACCATATTCGCCTGCAAGTTCGTGAAGGACGTACGGGTGCATTCGTGGATGTCATGCAACACCAAGTCCCCGTCGAGTATGTCCGAGACGAGCAGGCTGGGCACGAAACAACCATAGGTCCGGTGCGTCTCCCAGCGGAATATGCCGGGAACCCCTATATACAGTTACGCTGGAAGTATTATTATACCGGTAGAAGGCTGACGGAAGAACAAGGACAACGGGATCAACTCAGGTTGGATAATATCCTTGTCACCGGCACGGAGTCGGACGTCACGGCCATCGCAGATGAGACTACACCGGCAACCGCACCGGTAGCGTTTACCCTGCTGGGCAATTATCCCAATCCCTTCAACTCGTCCACGACCATCCGTTACGGATTACCCAAGCCGGCGCACGTCCAGCTGGAGGTGCACAACTTACTCGGTCAACCGGTTTTCCGCACATCATGGGAGCAACAGGAGGCTGGCTTCCACCAAATTCAGGTCGATGGCCGTGGATGGGCTACTGGCGCCTATGTCTACCGCCTGCGGGCGGGGGTATGGAGCGCCACTGGAACGATGGTGCTGGTACGGTAATGCGGGATCTCGTAGTATTGCCGGGTGTGGTTGCGTTCGGGGGAAAGGCCCTCCGCTCATTCTCGCGCGCCATCACCGGCGCGCCGCGAGTACGGCCGCCGTCACGGGATTATCAGAAGTCTTCTTCGTCAAAGAAAAGGCTGACGTTCAGAATAGCTTCGATGTCTCCCAATTCCCGGACCAACTGGCTGTGGCGGTCCAGATCCTTCAGGGTGACGTAAAAGGCCAGATCCAGGGATTCCCCATCCGGACGGGCGCGGCTGTTGACCAGATGATGCTTGCGACAGTGACGGCGCATGACGTCCAAGTACGCTGGTTCACCCTCGCCCTGGGGCCAATAGGTGAACTGTAGCAAGTATTCGCGGCGACGGCCGCTGATGGGCTGCAGGTTGGCCACTGCGACCAGTACGGCGCCGACCGCAAAGGTGCCGGTCAACGACACGATGTGTATACCCACCCCTGCACCCATACCCACAGCCAGAGCAAAGAAGATGAAGACGATGTCCTGGATGTCCTTCACCGCAGTACGAAAACGTATGATCGACATCGCTCCAACCAGACCGAAGGCCCGGGCCAGGTTGTTCTCTATGATCATGATGACGATGGCAGTGATCATGGCCATGGCAATCAGGGCACCAGCAAAGGTGCGGTAGCTGCTGCGATACCGTATGGCGGCGCGGTAGAAACCGGCTACCAGCAGACCGCATAGCAGCGCTATCGCCAGATTCTGCAGCGTGTGCATCGCCGTCATCTCGTACGCGGCAAACTGCCGCATATCCTGGATCATCTCCACGGACTATGTCCTTTCATGCTAGCGGACGCGCTCACAACAGGCCACCCAGGCCGCAGTGGTGGTCTTGTGCCGCACAGTCCGCCAGGGATCCAGCGTGCCAGACACCCCACCCCACCCTATCGCATTGCTGCGGCATCAGCGAGCATCAGGGGTGCGGGGCGGCTGGTAGGCCGCCCAGGCAAAGCGACTGGACTTGGCACCCCCGAGCCCTTCGTTCTCCAGACAGATACCGAACTTGGACAGGGCCTGGCGCTCCAGGCCGAAATCCTCTATGATAGCGGCGGCCCAAGTGGGCATCCCGGCTTCAAACTTCAGCTCAAGGATAAAGTGCTCGGACATCGCGTTCCGCAGGACGCCCTCATCGAACAACATATGCAGGTCTGGATAAACCCGTCCCCGCAGGACCTTGTCAAAGGTCAGGCGAACGCGTGGATCGAAACGCCCCAGAAACGCCTCGCGTTCGTAGGCTACCAGAACCACCGGTAACATGGAATACCGGTGCAGGTGGTATAGAAAGGCGCGAGCATCCTGTTCCGCCTGGATCCGCTGGGATGAGGCTCCGGTCTGGACATGCTGCTCCACGGCTCCCGTGGCGATGAGCTCTTCCAACGCCGTAAAGCGTAGAAAAGCCCGGGCTTTGCGCACTTCCATGTTGTACTTGCGTTTGATCTCAAGCACCACCAGACTGTCGTTACTCAGCTTCCCGTAGCCGCGAACGCGTAGTTTGCGCCGAGTGTGGATGCCCGCATCCTTTTGGTAGTATGAAGCCAGGCCCGGTGTATCGAAGTAAATGCTGCGAACGGTATACTCCCGGCACGGTGCAGCGGCAGCAAAGCTGTCCATCTCCACAAACGGGGTGATGACGTGGCGCAGACGCGGTAGTTCCTCACAGCGGACCAGATATTTATACTCCATCCGTCCCATCGGGAGCCCTCTCCGGTCTAACCCTGCAAGGGCCCTGGCTCGGGTTCGGCCAGGTCCAGAAAACAGGACGGACACATGCTGGCCGGGGACGATTCGTCGGCCGTGCCAGCTGATTTGCGGGGGTGTTCTACCAGAGCGTACCAACTCCCATCCCGGGCGCGGATCCTGCCACAGATGGGGCACACCGGCAGAAGCTGGGTCAGCAGGCGGACCCTGGCGTCCAGTTTCAGGATGCGCTCGGCCACATGCAACCGAGCTGCCAGGATCTCTGTGTCAATGGGCTTGGAGAGAAAATCGTCCGCTCCAACCGCCATCGCCTTGAGCAACTCGCGCTTGCTATTGCGGGCCGTGATCACGACGATGTACATGTAGCTGCCCGGCCGGGGTTGCTGGCGAATGCGACGGCACAGCTCCAATCCGTCCATGATCGGCATCTTCCAGTCCGTGATCAGCAAGGGCAATTCCGGCCGGAGGCGGAGGAGGTCCCAGGCTAGCTGACCATTGGCCGTTATCAAGGGCTCGTGGCCCAGCTGGCGTAATGCCGCCCCCAGGAATTCCTGATCCATCGCCTCGTCCTCAGCAATCAGTATCTCCATGGGCTACTCCGCAGTGGCCGCTGATCGTCATGGGGCACGCCGTATCACACCATGTCAGCGCCGCAGTCCACGCCATAAAAGTGTTCGCAGGGGCTTGCCGGGTAGGATCACCTGGGCCCGACCGAAAAGCGAAGATATCAACTCGTCGTCTGTCTCCAGCAAAGCCACGACTAGTACTACCTGACGACGTTCCACGGCAAAACGCCGGGACGAAATATGGGTGATCCGCCCATCTATGGGCCCTGGATGACCAGGCAGACTCACCCGTACGCACTGCTCTGGTTGAACGAGGGCCAGGTCATGCACGTCGATGAGGAGGTGGGCCACCCACCGATCAAACGGGTTCACGACGAGCAAGGTGTCCGGACCGTAGAATCCGGCAGTGGTTCCCGAAATGGGAGCCACCAGCGTCTGAGCGGCCTGGCGTTCCTGCTCCAACGCCAACCGGTGTTCCAGCCCCGCGATCCGAGTACGGATCAGCTCCCGAGCGGCCGCTGAGGCGCCGCTGGTCACCACGTCCAGCTGTGCCTCAGCCACCCGCTTCTGGAGTTTGTGCACCAGCAACATGTGCTCGGCCTGAGCCAACTCCTCGCCGGAAATCAGATCCTCGGAGTGCAGCGCCTGCTGGACGGCCACCTGTTGTTGCTGCCGGCGGGTGCGTTCCCTCTGGACCGCCAACCCCCGGCGTGCGACGGCAACCACGGCTTCCTTTTCGTCACTATCGCTCAAGCGCAGCTCTGCTCGTGCCCGGTCCAGGTCGGCGCGCAATTCGGCCACCTGCCGCACAAGATCGGCTGAGTGCAGCCAGCCCACTGTGTCTCCGGCCGCAATTCGGCGGCCGTCCATCATGCCGGCATGAGGGCGATAGTGGAGGTTGTCTCCGCGTATAGCGGTATACAGCTGCACATCGTCCGCCTGACCCGTGACGTTATTCCGCAGGATCGCCGTGACCCCATCAGATGATTCGCCGCCCAGCAGCAACCACTGCCGTGCTGGGACCACGCGAGCCGGAACGGTCAGCTGGTCGGCAAACGTAACAGGGAACCAAAGGATCGTCAGAACGAGCAGCAGGGTACCAAGCGCCCACAGAGCCAGTCGGATCATAGGATCGGAGTGACATCATCAACGGAGATACTCATAGGGAGGTGCATGAAACTGCTCTTGCGGTGTTCGTTCGCACCCGTCGAAGGGAAGGGTACTAAACATAGGAGTTATAGTGCACCGAATCAAGCCGGCGGAGTATTGGCTGTTGATTGCTCCGGGTGAGTCGATTCGCCTTTGGAGAGCCACTCCCGCCGCGGTTGCGGCCAGGGCCCGGACTGACCAGATTCTATCGGACTGTGCATTCGTTATGGTTCAGAATCGGACATCAGCAGGGAGACCGCACCGTGGCTATCATGACACGCGACTTCAGTCGCAACGACCTGGTCGACGATCCAGGCAAAGCGGCGACCATCGTCAAGAAGCAGGCTCTGGCCTTCGGCGCCGATGTGGTCGGCATCGGATCCATAGATCGCTGGGCCGACGCACCCATTCAAATGGATCCCCGCCAGATCATGCCGGAATGCCGATCGGTCATCGCCATGGCCTTCCGAGTCAATCGCGGCAGCATGCGCGGCATCGAGGAAGGCACGTATTTCAGCAACTATTCGGCGATGGGCTACGGCGGTATCACCTACCTGTACATGCCGATGACGGTGATCAACCTGAGCAAGTTCATCGAAGACCAGGGTTATGAAGCCGTCCCCATGGGACACCAGAGCGACTGGCGCGGAATCGACAACGAAGGCTACCTCAAGAAAAACTACAGCCGGCCGGTGGCCCCCGGACGGGCGGCACCGGATGTCATGATCAACCTGCGCATCGCCGCTTTTCTGTGCGGCCTGGGCGAAATCGGGTTCAGCAAGATGCTGCTCACGCCGCAGTTCGGTCCCCGCAACCGGATCGGCATCATCATGACGGATGTGGAACTGGAAGCCGATCCCATCTATGACGGCCCGCAGCTGTGCAACCGCTGCATGGCCTGCGTCAAAGCCTGTCCCGGCGGCTGCTTTGACACGGACAGACGGGTCAAGGTGAATCTGGGCGGACGGGAGGTCGAGTGGATCGACCTCGACATGAAAAGCTGCGGCACGGCCTTTACGGGAACGAAAGTCAGCGACGAACCCGTGCCGCCGGAGAAGCAGTATAACCGAGACCAGACCGTACCCGGTGAATGGAGTCCGTTTTACAAGAAGCCCCGCAATCTGTACAACACCGGGCAGGCGGTCTGCGGCGCGCGCGGTTGTACCCGCGCCTGCATGATCAGCCTGGAAAAACGCGGCGTGCTGCAGAATCGCTTCCACGACAGGTTCCGCCGCCGTCCAACCTGGTCGGTCGACTGGAACACGCCTCCGGAGTATCCTGAAGGCGCGGTATTTCGGCCGCAGGTCACCGAAGCCGATTGAAGTTGGGACAAGGGTGTTGATGCGGGAATCCGTGACGCGCGTAGGCGCTTCAATCCTGTTGTCGCGTCCATCCCGGGCATCCGTACGGCGTCCGGCGCGCCATCTTCAACGGCGCAAGCCGTAGCCATGGACAGCGGCACAAGCCGTAGCCATGGACAGCGGCACAAGCCGTTGAGCGGGGCCGCAAGCCGTAGCCCGCTTCAGCGGCGCGAGCCGTTGCCATGGACGGCACGTAGTATGACCGTTGTGCCGCGTACCCATAGGTTCGGCGTTGCTGCATCAGATGAGGTGATGTCGATGCATAGCATACTGCTTCCGTCAGCAGGCACCCCGTGGTGAAATTCGCCATCGGCTACCAGCAGCCAGAAAACGGCGAGCCGTTTCCGGCGATCGTCGCGGATTACCGCGAACGGATCGCGGAGGTGTATTTCCCCTGGGTCGGCCAGGCCTCCGGCCGCGCCGCGTTAGGGCGCAGCGGCGACGCCCGGGACTGGAAGACCCAGGCGCGGCTCGAACAGGATCTGGTCGACCTGCGCCATCTGGGCGTCAAGCTCGACTTGCTGTTCAACGCCAACTGTTACGGCGCGGGGGCAATGAGCGAGGGGCTGGCAGACGAGGTCATCTCCATCGTCGAACACCTGGGCGGGATATGCGACGGCCCGGATGTCGTCACCACCACCTCACTCACCATCGCCCATATCATCAAGACCCAGTTCCCGCATATCGAGACGCGGGCATCGGTCAATATGCGCATCGGCACGACGCAGGCCATGGCTTACGTCGCCGACCGGTTCGATGGCTTCTACCTGCAGCGCGACCTGCAGCGGGATCCAGCCTATGTCCGCACCGTGCATGACTGGTGCGTCGCCCATGGCAAGAAACTCTGTCTGCTGGTCAACAGCGGCTGCCTGCGTTATTGCCCCGGTCAGATCTTCCACGACAACGCCGTGGCGCATGATGCCGATATCCGCGAACAGCGCAATCTGACCGGCTTCAACCCGCTGGTCTGCTGGAACCTGTACCGGAATCCCGACCGCCTGGTGGAATTCCTCAAAAGTACCTGGATCCGCCCCGAGGATCTGCACCGTTACGACGGCCTGGCCGAATTGTTCAAGCTGGCCACACGCCAGCATTCCCATCCCCGCATGGTGATCGACGCCTACGCGAGCGGCCACTTCAACGGTGACCTGTTCAACCTGATGGAACCCTGCTTCGCTCCCGCCATGGCGCCACGGTACCTGGACAACGGCGCCTTCCCCGGCGACTGGGCCGAGCGCATGGCGCATTGCGATGGGAATTGCGACGCCTGCGGTTACTGCGCCGATGTGCTGCGCCGGACGTTGAAATCCTACGACGCGCGCTGATTTCGACACGCACCGCTGTGATCCTTACGACCACACCATGCCATGATTGCGCCACCATGTTCCGCCACCATGAGTCCCGCCACCATGGTACGCGATGAACGGGACTCTATCTTCAGCACCGCATCGGTAGCCAGTCATCCGGCCACACCGTGCTTGGGCGCGCATCGCGCACGATCCGTGCACGATGCATCACAACCTTCACACCCGCACATAAAAAGCCCCCGCAACCGTTTGGGCTGCAAGGGCTTAGAATGGTGGGCGATGCCGGGCTCGAACCAGCGACCCCCTGCTTGTAAGGCAGGTGCTCTGACCAGCTGAGCTAATCGCCCCCGCTGCCGACAGATGGCAGCAGCAATTGCGGATCTTGGCCTGGGGCTACGACGGATGTCCCTGGAAGGTGGCAGGGCCGCCATCGCTTCTATAATAGCACCGCGACGTATTTTGCGCAAAACCGGACCGTGGGCCGTCGTGGGGGCCGCCCGTTGCCCCCTCGTAAAAGGGGCCCACCGCGAGCCACCGGGTGCCGTCGTGAGGCCGCCCCGTGGGCCGCCCCGTGAGCCGCCCCGTTGGCCGCCGTGAGCCGCCCCGTGGGCCGCTGACGGCTCCGACGGCTCTGGCCGTGGGCGAGAGGCACACGTCTTGATCATCGACCCGGATATTTGACGCAATGGCTCTGCCATACTAATTTATTCAAGCTAAATCCTGCACTGATTTGGTCCGTACAAGCAGCTTCGCGCCGTACAAGCAGATTCCCGTGATATCAGCATGACACCAGGAACCGAGCGTCGATATACCAGCCGCCACCCGGGACGCACTGCGGGTTGACCGGTCGCTGTGCCTGCGCAGCCGCGTGTCCCCCGGTGCTTCACCGGGGGTTTTTTGTTGCCTGGAGGCCATGCCCAACAGCAAACCCGGCTTCAGCCTGGAGCACACACGAATCCACCTGGACCGCCGTACGACGGCGCCAAGGCTCCAGTGATCGAGGCGTGCACAACATAAGTGGATGAGCACAGATGATAAGCGAGGAGAGAGTGCATGAATATACTTGAGGATTTGACCTTCAGAGGATTGCTCAACCAGTCCACCGACGGTCTCGAACAGCGCCTGCAGCAAGGGCCCATCACGCTGTACAACGGTTTCGATCCCACGTCCAACAGCATGCAAGTAGGCAACCTGGTCGCCATCCTCCTGCTCCGCCGCTTTCAGCTGGCCGGGCATACGCCGATCGCACTGGTAGGCGGGGCCACCGGTTTGATCGGTGATCCTTCCTTCAAAAACGAGGAGCGCACCCTGAACCCGGCGGCGACCGTGCAGGAATGGAGTGAACTCTTCCGGCGACAACTGGAGCCTTATCTGGACTTCGAAGTCAAGAGCAATCCAGCCCGTATCGTGAATAACTACGACTGGCTGGGCCGACTCAACCTGATCGATTTCCTGCGCGAAGTGGGCAAGCACTTCTCCGTGCCGGCCATGCTGGCCAAGGACTCGGTCAAATCACGGCTGGAGACCGGCATCTCCTTTACCGAGTTCACGTACATGATCCTCCAGTCGTTCGACTTCCTGCAACTGTACGAAACCCACGGCTGCGAACTGCAGACCGGGGGCTCGGACCAGTGGGGCAACATCACCGCCGGAGTGGACCTGATTCGCCGGATTGGCAGTCTCCAGGGCACCGAAAACCGTGCCTATGGTCTGACCTGTCCGCTGGTCACCAAGGCCGATGGCACGAAATTCGGCAAGACGGAAAGCGGTACGATCTGGCTGGATGGCAGCCGGACCACGCCGTACCAGTTCTACCAGTTCTGGATCAACGCCGAAGACCAGAAAGTGATCGACTACCTCAAATTCTTCACTTTCCTCGACCATGACGCGATTCGTGCGCTGGAACAGGCTGTGGCCGCGTCACCGGGTGAACGTGAGGCACAGCGCACCCTGGCGCGCGAGGTGACGCAGCTGGTGCATGGAGCGGAGGCTGCCCGCAAAGCCGAACGCATATCGCAGGCATTGTTCTCCGGAGCCCTGGACGAGCTTGCCGCGGATGAGATCGAAATGGGTTTCCAGGACGTACCCAGCTACCGCATGGCCGAAGACCAGGTACCCCTCATCGAGCTCATGGTGGCCGCTCAGCTGGTCCCCTCCAAACGCCAGGCACGGCAGGATGTGCAGAGCGGTGCAGTGCACATCAACGGCAAGCGCTGCACGGACCTCGACCATGTGGTGCGCAGACAAGAGGGTCTGCACGGCAGGTACTTCATCCTGCGTCGGGGGAAAAAGAATTACTGTCTGGTGCGCTGAACGCGGCGGGCGGCAAAACCGTAAGCCATGGGCGGCGGCAATAAGCGGCAGGCGTCGGTCATGGGCGGCGGCCACGGGCCCCACCGCAGGCGGGAGCCAGCCGCAGACGGCGGGCTGCGGGCGGCAAGTGCCGGCTATCAGCGGCAACGCGTCTGCCGCGCCCTGGCCGGCCCGCCGCACGGGGATTACCTTGACATGCCTGATCGCATCACACCTCAGGTTCCAGCAAAGGATCGAACCATGGCCGACAAACCTCGTGTTGCCGCTATCGTCACCATCTACCACCCCAAGTCGCACGCCGATGTCATCGTCACCAAGTTTCTCAAAGGCGCCTCTACGGACGGCGGTTTCCTGGCTCCGGGTGTCGAGATCGTCAGCATGTACCTGGACCACGTCCTGGAAAACGATATCGGGGTGGGACTGGCCAAACAGTATGGCGTGCCCATCTATCCCAGCATCCGGCGGGCCCTGCACGCCGGCTCCGACAAGCTCAATGTGGACGCTGTGCTGCTGGTTGGCGAACACGGGGACTATCCGTGGAACGAACGCGGCCGCCACATGTATCCGCGGCGTTACTTCTTCGAACAGATCGCCGGCGTCTTCGGGGAGAGCGGAGCTGTCGTACCGGTATTCAACGACAAGCATTTCGCCTATGATTTCCACGATGCGCAGTGGATGTGGAACCGTGCCCTGGAGCTCGGCATACCGTTGATGGCAGGGTCCAGCCTGCCGTTGTCCTGGCGCAGTCCCTGGCTGGAGCACAAAAAGGAGACTCCTATCGAGGAAGCCCTGGCCATCGGTTACGGCGGCATAGAGGCGTACGGCTACCACACTCTGGAGACGCTGCAGTGCATGGTCGAGCGGCGCACCGGCGGCGAGACGGGCGTGGCCTCTGTCCAGTGTCTGGAGGGAGACGATGTCTGGCGTGCCCGGGACAGGGGCTTGTGGTCACAGGACCTGGCGGAAGCCGCCTGCGAGTGCATCCAGGACAAACCCATGGGGCCCATGGAGGATCACGCCGGTAAACCGGCGGTATTCCTGTTCCAGTACAATGACGGCCTGCGTGCAGCAGCGCTCATGCTGAACGGGTACGTGCACGACTGGGCTTACGCCGCCCGGATAGACCACCACATTCAGGCCACCGAGTTCTACCTGCAGAACGAGGGACCGTTTGCGCATTTCGGGTACCTGTGCCAGAACATCCAGCAGTTCTTCCAGACCGGCGCGCCACCCTATGCACCGGAGCGCACGCTGCTGACCACAGGCATGATCGACGCGGCCATGATCTCGCGCCATGAAGCCCACCGCGTCGTACCCACGCCGTACCTGGACATCGCTTACCAGTCCTATGATCGGATGCCTATCCGTCCCTCGGGTACGCGTCCCAGCGGCGCCAGCCTGGCGCCTGACGCCCCGGACATCGCGGGGAAAAAGGCGGGCGAATAGCCGAAAAAGGACACATCACGCCACCAACCACCGGGCTCACTCCCATTCCACGGTGCCCGGTGGTTTGTGGGTGATGTCATAGAAGACAGCGTCGATACCGCCCATGGCCAGCAGCCGCGCACAGATCTCATCCAGAAAGGCGGGCGGCAGACGACAGAAGCGCGCGGTCATGAAATCGTCAGTGGCGACCGGCCGCAGCACCAGGCTCTCGCCGCCACCGCCGCGGGTCAGCGGCAGCAGCACCACCGGAAACTGGGTAACCTGGTCCATCAGGCCGTGGCGTTCCACCGTCTCCATGACGAGTTCGTCCGCTTCGCGCAGTACATCCAGCCGCTCGCGGGTCAGATAAGCCGGTTGCAGGTGCAGCGGCGGCAGTCGCTCCGGTGTCAGCAAGTACACCACCCGGTTGATCTCGCTGAACGCATTGACCAGATAGGTGGACACTTTCTCCAGGCGATCCCAGTCCAGCGCGCCGGCTACCGCGGCCGGATAGGCATAAGTCCGGGAATCACCCTGCACACCCACGCTGCGGACCGGCAGCAGCGCCAGTTTCAAACCGTGTTCGGCCGCCGCGACCCCGGCCGCCGCGCCGGCGGCCGCCCACCGCTCGGCGGTGGCTCCAGCCGGCGCTCGCCCATGACTGCACAGAACCCGTACCGCCAGGCCGGGTCCTGGGAACGGATGCCGCCAGACCAGGTTGCGCGGCAGTCCGAGCTTGTCGCCCAACTCCCGCACTTCATCCTTGTACAACTGGGCCAGCGGTTCGATCACCTTGCCTTCCGCCAGCAGACGGGCCACCATGTCGACGCGATTGTGGTGCGTCTTGATGACCTCCGCGTGTTGCGTGCCTCCGGATTCGATGGTATCGGTGTACAGCGTTCCCTGCCCCAGTAGCCACTCCTCCGGATCCAGATCCAGAGCCGCCAGGGCGCGATCCCGTACCGCCAGGAATTCCGCCCCGATGCGCCGGCGCTTTTCCTCCGGATCGGCTATTCCGGCAACACGCTGAAGGAACTCCGCGCTGTCATCCACCACGTGCAGATTGCTGAACCCCGAGGCACGCATGAGCTCCCGTACACGGGCCGTCTCTTCCTTGCGCATGAAGCCATTGTCGATATGCAGGCCCAGCACCCGGTCCGCCCCCAGAGCGCGGTTCAGCAGAACGAAGGAAACCGTTGAGTCCACACCGCCGCTGACGAGCAGAAATACATTTCTGCCGGCCGCCCGCTGGACGATATCGTCCATGGCCAACTGGATATACCGCTCCATGGTCCAGGTGCGCTCGCAACCGCACAGCTGCACGAAATTGTCCAGTACGGTCATCCCTGCCGTGGTCTGGGTAACTTCGGGATGGAACTGGAGGCCGTAGATACGCCGCGTCTCGTCCGCCATGGCGGCTACCGGACAATCCGCCGTGGTCGCCAGACAGGAGAACCCGGGCGGAGGTTCTACAACGGTGTCCCGGTGACTCATCCAGACCGGCTCCTCTGCCTGCAGCCGGTCCAGGATACCGGCAGGCTGCCGCACGTACAGCGTTGCCGCGCCGAATTCCATGGTATCGCCGCGCCGGACCTGTCCCCCCAGAAGCTCAGCGATCAGTTGGTGGCCATAACACAACCCCAGAATGGGCACCTGAAGCGTGAACACCGCGGGGTCGCACCGGGGGCTGTCAGCGGCGTACACGCTGGCCGGTCCGCCGGAGAGCACGATACCGTCCACGCCGGTCAGAGTGTCGACGTCGATTTCAGGAGGATGTATGCCGGCATATACGTTGAGCCGGCGCAGACGATTGGCGATCAGATGGGCGTATTGACCGCCGAAATCCAGCACAGCAATGCCCTTTTCCACCGATAGCTCCAGGGATGAGTGGATGCGCGACCCCGACGGCCACGTTTACCGGAGGATAAGATAGCGACAAACGGCATGCAGTCGACAGGTCGAAAGCCGCATCCAGATCCGCATCGAGACCCGCAGACGCCGCCCTGTTCTCGCCAGATCACCGCCGTGCTCTTGTCCGATCACCGCCCCGTTCCTGCATGACCACCGCACCGCGGCCCGGAAGTTTCAGAATTTCCGGGACAGCCGTACTGCCGCGGCACCCTCCGCCATGAACCCGGCACTCAGCTGCAACGACGCCGAAGGACGCTGCGCCCAGCCGGGCTCCGAGCCGGTGTCCGTCCGTAACAGGTCGATCAGATGGTAGGCGTACACAGCCCCGGCCAGCAACAAGAAATGATTGCTCCGGGTGCGTCGCCGGTTTGCTGCATCCAGATAACGGGCGTAGTCTTCTTCTGGCAGCCCGTCCGGCAGATTGGCGTACCGGTCGTACCAGTC
>SLHA01000067.1 GCA_007136405.1 Candidatus Latescibacterota bacterium | reverse complement strand
TTCGCCGATGCCTTCGCCAAAGCGTGGTACAAACTGACCCATCGGGACATGGGACCCTACAACCGCGGCCTTGGACCGCTCGTACCGGCAGAACCGCAGATCTGGCAGGATCCCGTGCCGCCGGTCACCCACGAACTGATCGATGAGGCGGACATCGCCGACCTCAAGGCCAGGATCCTGGACTCCGGGCTGTCCATCGGCCAACTGGTGTCCACCGCCTGGTCGTCCGCCGCAACGTTCCGCGGCACGGACAAACGCGGCGGCGCCAACGGAGCCCGTATCCGTCTGGCTCCGCAGAAAGATTGGGAAGTCAGTGAACCGGCCACCCTGACCAAGATTCTGCAGACCCTGGAGGGCATCCAGCAGGCATTCAACCAGGCGCAGACCGGCGGCAAACAGGTGTCTCTCGCCGACGTCATCGTGCTGGGCGGATGCGCTGCCGTGGAGCAGGCCGCCAGAAGCGCCGGGCACGACATCCAGGTGCCCTTCGCGCCCGGCCGGACAGACGCCTCGGCGGAACAGACCGACGCGCCGGCGTTCGCCGTGCTCGAACCCACCGCGGACGGATTCCGCAACTATATCCGCGACGGACACCGGCTGCGGGCCGAAGAGGCGCTGCTGGAGCGAGCCTGCCTGCTCACGCTGAGCGCACCGGAGATGACGGTGCTCATCGGCGGCATGCGGGTCCTCCAGACCAACTTCGGCCAGTCGGATCTCGGCGTCTTCACCCAGCGGCCCGGCACGTTGAGCAATGACTTTTTCGTCAACCTGCTCGACATGGGCACGGAGTGGAAACCGACCTCCGAAGCCGAAGAGAAATACGAGGGCCGCGACCGCGCCTCGGGCGCGGTGAAATGGACCGGCAGCCGTGTCGACCTCGTCTTCGGCTCCAACGCCCAGCTCCGGGCGCTATCCGAGGTCTACGCCAGTGACGACGCGCAGGAGAAATTCGTGCGGGACTTCGTGGCGGCGTGGAACAAGGTCATGAACCTGGATCGGTTCGATCTGGCCTGATGCGTGCGGATCCTGGCGGCTTCATCCGGTCACCGCGGATGAAGCCGCCATCAGGGCCGATGGGCGTGAAGGACGACCGGTCCCGCATAACATCCATGCCCGCATGACAACGAGTCTTGCCTACCAACGGATCCTTTACACCAACGGGTTCTGCATACCGACAGGTCTTGCCTGCCAACGAGTCCTGCATGCCAGCCGATAGTGCCTGCCAACCGGTCTCCCCTACCAACGGGTCCTGCAAGCGAACTGGTCTTGAAGGCCAACCGATCGGGCATGTCATCCGATGCCATATGCCGTCTGTTCCGGCAGATGCCCCCCCGTCCACAGGGAGGCATCTACCGGTTCGCCTTTGTGTTCAGCGCATATCGAGGACCGAGGATCGAACACCGAAGACTGAGGAATGAGGCACCGATGAATCGCCGAGAATTGGTCAAAGCCGCCATCGCCCATCAACCGACGGTGCGGGCGCCCTATTGCCTCGCGTTTACGCCCAGCGGCGAACAGCGGCTGCGCCAGGCCTTCGGCTGCCGCAGTGCACGCGAATGGGCCGACAACGACATCATCCACGTGTCTCCTCCCTGGTGGAACTGGCATGAGCTGGGGTCCGAATGGCGCCAGGCGGAGACCCCGGATACGGTGGCCCGGGTGGCCGGTTCCGGCAGTTACCCGCAATTCTTCGACCAGCTCAAGATGCTCCGCGACAACAGTGACAAGTACATTCTGGTGATGATCTACGGATCGCATTTCGAGAAAGCCAATGCGGCCCGCGGCATCGAGAACTTTCTGGCCGACATGGCCGGTACACCGGCTTTCGCCCGCAAACTGCTCGACCGCATCATCGACAAAAACATGGTGATGCTGGAAAACATCCTGGTCGCCCCGGAGATCGACGGCGTTCTGCTGGGCAGCGACTGGGGCACTCAGCTGGATCTGATCATGGCGCCGGATACCTGGGAGGCCATGATTCGCCCCGGTGAACAGCGCGAATACGACCTCGTGCACGGATACGGCAAGGACGTCTGGGTGCATTCGTGCGGTAATGTCCAGAAGGTGATTCCGGCGCTCATCGAGATGGGTCTGGATGTGCTCAATCCCGTGCAACCGGAGGCCATGGACCTGGGCTGCCTGAAGGCGAACTACGGCCAGCGGCTGACCTTCTGGGGCGGCATCAGCACCCAGCAGGCGCTGCCCTTCGGCACGCCGCAGGAAGTGGCCGAGGAGACCCGCCGGGTGCGCGATCTGATGGCTCGCGGCGGGGGTTATATTTTGGCTCCCTCCCAGGAGATCCAGGACGACGTGCCGCCGGAGAATATCCGGGCGCTGCTCGATGTCGCCCGGGAACCGCTGCCGTGATGGTGCCCTGCGGTGCTGCTGGCGCGCCTGATGCTGCTGGCGCCACCGGTGTTGCTGATGTAGCTGGCGCGGCTGGCGCCACCGGTGTCGCTGTCGCCGGGGGCACTGACGGTTTTGCTGTTGCTGCTGCAGCCGCGGTTGCTGATGTTGTTGATGGTATGGCGGGTATTGCCGGTCTCATGGTTTTTACCGGTAACACGGAGGTTGCCGGTAATGCCGATCTCACAGATGTCGCCGGTATTGCTGGTGTCGCCGACGCTCTCTCTGGCGGATCTGCCCGCTGGCCAGCAACGCCCAGGTCCACGCCCAAGCCCACGACCAACGCCCAAGACCACGACGGAGGATGTTGAACCATGTCCAGGATGACCAGCTACGAGCGCATGCAGCGGGTATACGACCACCAGGAACCGGATCGCGTGCCGATCATCGACAGTCCCTGGGGCACCACGCTGCACCGGTGGCGCCAGGAAGGCCTGCCGCAGGGGGTTTCCTGGGTCGAGTACTTCGATCTGGACCGTATAGGGCATGTGAGCGTGGATACGAGCCCGCGGTTCGAACGGCGTCTGATAGAGGAAACCGAAGAGCACATCATCGAGCACAACAGCTGGGGTGTCACCACCAGAAATTTCAAGCACTCGACCTCGACGCCGCAGGACATCGCCTTCACCGTGCACGATCCGGACACGTGGGCCGCGGCCAAGGCGCGGTTGACTCCTTCAGACGATCGCATCGACTGGGATCACCTGGCGCGGACCTATCCGGCCATGCGCGAGCAGAACCTGTGGATCACCGCCGGTGCCTGGTTCGGGTACGATATCGTCAACGCGCGCATGGTCGGCACGGAGAACCTGCTGCTGGGTATGGCCGACGACCCGGACTGGGTGCGCGACATGCTGGACACGCTGTGCGACCTGGCCCTGACTCTGTTCGACCGGATGTGGGACGCCGGTTATACCTTCGACGAGATCCAATGGCCGGACGACATGGGCTATCGCAACGGCCTGCTGTTCAGCAAGGCGATGTGGGCCGACATGGTGCGCCCCTACCAGCAACGCACCATCGACTGGGCCCACGCCAGGGGAATCAAGGCCCACATCCACTCCTGCGGCAACATCATGGAGCTGGTTCCCGAATTGGTGGATCTGGGCCTGGATGTCCTCAACCCGCTGGAGATCAAGGCCGGCATGGATCCGGTCGGGATCAAGCAAAGCAATGGCGACCGGCTGGCCCTGCGCGGTGGTTTCGACGCCCGCAACTGGTCGGCGTGGGATACGGCCGAAGCGGAGATCCAGGCCAAGCTGCCGGTGTTGATGGAAGGCGGCGGATATGTCTTCGCCTCCGACCACAGCATCCCGGACGCGGTCAGCCTGGACACCATGACCCGCATCGTCCGGCTCGTGAAGGAGAAGGGCAGGTATTAGTCAGAACATCTTCCCCGGATTCAGCACCTGGTTGGGATCGAAAGTCGCCTTGATGCGCCGCTGCAGGTCGATCAGGGTCTGATCCATGATCAACGGCATGAACTCGCGCCGCTTGATCCCGATGCCATGCTCGCCGCTGATCGTTCCTCCTACCCTTTTTACCGCATTGTACAGCTCGATCAACACGGTGCGCTCCTGTTTCTCCCACTCGCTCATCGGGGTGTCCGGGTGCTTGACCAGCGTGACATGCAGATTGCCGTCGCCGGCATGTCCATAGCAGGGCAGGGAAACGTTGTGCTGGCTGGACAGCTTCTCCAGTTCCGGAACGAGCGCGGCAATCTGGCCGAAAGGAACCACCACATCCTCCAGGCTCTGCACCGGACTGAATACCTTGAATGCCTCGGCGATGTTTCGACGCACCGCCCACACCCGCTCGCGCGTCGTGTGGTTGTCCGCCACATAGACCTCGATAGCGCCGTTCTTCAGGCACAACTCGCCGATGGTCTCATAGTCCTCCTCCACCTGCGTTTCGCTGCTGCCGTCCACCTCGATCAGCAGCATGGCCCCGGCCTGCTCATAGGGAAGCTCTTCCTGCAGGTACTTGCACGTGGTCTGCACCGACAGCTTGTCCATGAACTCGATGGCCGTTGGCACGATGCGGCCGTTGGTCATGATTTCCGGAACCATGCGCATGGCCGTTGGGACATCCTCGAACAGGACCAGCATATCCACCTGGGACACCGGTAGCGGCAGCAGCTTGAGGATGATGCGGGTATAGATGCCCAGCGTGCCCTCTGAGCCCACCATCAGGTTGATGAGGTCGTACCCGGTAACATCCTTGACCGTCTTCCCTCCCAGCTCGACCACCTCTCCCGTGGGCAGCACTACCTCCAGCCCCATCACGTAGCGGCCGGTAACGCCGTACTTCACGGCTTTGCCGCCGCCGGCGTTCTCGGCCACGTTGCCGCCGATGAAACAGGTTTCCACGCTCATCGGGTAACCGGCATAGAACAGGCCGTCCTCCTCGAGAACCTCGTTGATGACATTGGTCACCACCCCCGGCTCCACCACCACCACCAGGTTGTCGCGGTCGATCTCCAGAATCCGGTCCATGCGTTCGACCGACAGCACGATACCGCCATACGCGGGCACGGCGCCGCCCGACAGTCCGGAACCCGCCCCGCGCGGCGTCACCGGGACCAATTCCCGGTTGGCCAGCTTCATGATGGCCGCGACCTCTTCCGTGCTGGCCGGTTTGACGACCACATCCGGCATGCGCACGAAGCGTTCGTCGGCAACCTCGTCGTGGGAATAGGCTTCCAGCTTCTTGGTATCAGCATGGATGACGTTACTCTCCCCTACGATGTCACACAGTTCCGCCACGATGGCAGGAGTGACCGGGTTATACGCAGTCATGCGCTTTCCATCTCCTTCTTCAACTTTTCGAGCACCACCGGAATCACTTCGAAGAGATTGCCCTCTATGCCCAGATCCGCCACCGAGAAAATCTGCGCGTCCGGATCCGAATTGATGGCGATGATATTCTTGGCCGTCTGTATGCCGGCCAGATGCTGAATGGCGCCGGATATGCCGCAAGCCACATACAGGTCCGGCGCTACCGTCTTGCCGCTCAAGCCGACCTGGCGGGGGTAGGGCTGCCAGCCCCGGTCCACGGCCGGCCGCGACGCGCCGACACTGCCGCCCAGCAGCGTGGCCAGTTCCTGCAGCAGACCGAAGTTCTCCTCCTTGGCCAGCGCGTGCCCCCCGGCCACGATCACATCCGCCTCTTCTATGGCCACTTCCTGCGAAGTATCCGGCTCGAAGCTCTCGTGGCGTACCGGTGTCGCCATCGCTTCCGGCGGCACCTGGACCGTCTCGATCTCGCCGGTGCGCGATGGATCACGCGCCGCTTCCGGCGTCGACCGGGGCCGCACCGTGGCCATCTGCGGCCGGGCCACAGGCGTGCGGATAGTCGCCATGATGTTACCGCCTATGGCCGGACGCGTCTGCAGCAGATCACCGGTATCAGGATCTATATCCAGGCCGGTGCAGTCCGCGGTCAGGCCGGCGTACACCTGCATGGCCACGTAGGGCATCACCGTACGCCCGGTGGTCGTCGCCGCGGCGATCATCACCTCGGGCCGGTACGTCTCCACCAGGTGCTTCAGGGCACCGGCATGGGGTCGTACCCGAAAACTTGCCAGAGCCGGATCATCCACCACATAAACCCGGTCCGCCCCCCGGGCTATCAGCTCCTTGCCTTCTGCCTCGGTCACTCCAGAGCCCAGCACCACCGCACACAGTCGCGCTCCTCTTTTGTCCGCCAGTGCCCGCCCGCGCGTAAGCAATTCGTACGACACGGGGTGCAGCCCGTTCGCTTTGCGCTCGGACAGCGTCCAGATATCCTTCCAGGTCATGCGTGTCTCTCCTCGATCATTGTGCGGACACCAGCTGCCGCTGGCGCAGAAACTCGATCATCCGCTCCGCGGCGCGTTCGATTCCTTCCGGATCCGTGGCCCGGATCCGCTCCCCCTGCCGGGAGACTCTCGGCTTGTCGATCTTGACGACGCGCGTCGGCGACCCCTTGAGGCCCAGCAGTTCCGCTTTGGCGTCGATATCTTTGGCGCCCCATGTGGGCAGATCAAGCGTCTTGGCTTTCTGTTTTCCGCGCAGCGTCGGCAGGCGCGGATAGGCGATCTCCTTGACCACCGTGAGTACCGCGGGTAACGGTGACCAGAGTACGTCTTCTCCGCCCTCCACCAGACGCCGGACGCGAATGCCGTCGTCCTCGGCGGGCTGTAGGTGGCAGACATAGGTCAATACGGGCAGATCCAGCGCCGCGGCGATGCCCGGTCCCACCTGGCCCGTATCCCCATCCGTGGCCCGCTCACCGCAGATGATCAGATCGACCGCATCCAGCTTGCGGATGGCCTGGGCCAGGGCATACGCCGTGGACCAGGTGTCCGACCCGGCAAACGCGCGGTCGCTCAGGAGGATGCCTTCGTCGCATCCCATGGCGACCGCCTCCCTGAGGGCCTTCTCCGCCTTGGCCGGCCCCATGGACAGAGTGGTGATCCGGCCACCGAGTTGTTCGCGCAGGCGCAGGGCGGCCTCGATGGCGTACAGGTCCAGCGGATTGACGATAGACTCTACCCCGGTGCGGATCATGGTGCCCGTCTCCGGGTCCATCTTCACATTGCTTGTTTCCGGCACTTGCTTGATGGGTACGATGATGTGCATCGCTCACCTTTGCGATATGGGTTGCGCTGGGGACGGCATCCGTCTGGCGCGGACGCAGTCGCCGATTGGCCTGGCGCACACTCATGCCGCTACACGCCGCCAGGCGAATCCGCCGTACGAAAAATGGCTGTCAGGAATTAAGGAAATCCCGTCGGTAACGCTATAGACTAACGTTCGTGCCGCCCGTAAAGGCAAGTCCCGTACAGCAACTCGCCTGGTCCGGTCATCCGAACCAGGCGAGTACGCTACAGCCGCCGCGGGTACGATCCAGAAACCCGTCTGGACCACCGGGCTATTTCACCAGACTCATGGACCGCGCCACCTGCCGGCCGTCGAATTCCAGGGTGTACAGGTAGACCCCGGAACTCAGGTGGCCGGCATGGAAGACGGCCTCGTATACCTGACCGGACGCTGCCTGTTCATCGAACAGCACGGCTACCTGCTGGCCACGCGCGTTGAACACCCGCAGCGTTGCCCGGCCGGGCTCGGGGACGGTGAAGCGGATCCGCGTCTCCGGGTTGAACGGGTTGGGGAAATTGGGGCTCAGCGCCATGACCGCGGGAACGGCAGCCTCGCTGGCTGCCGGCTCGCTGACTGCCGTGGCCTGGTCCCGGGAGAGGACCAGATCCACCTGAAGCACCCCGTTCAGCTCCAGTGGTTCAGCGGCATCGAAGTGGTGCCGATTGCCGTTGTAGGCGCCGGCGTACCCGAATCTGCTGGCGTACACGCGGTATTGTCCCGGCATCACCCCGGACAGCTCGTAGCTGCCGTCGGGGCCGGTCTGGGTAAATGCCACCGGTTGCTCGGCAGCGTTCAACAGATACACAGTAGCCTCCTCGACAGGCTCACCCGCCGCATCCGCAACCTGACCATGGATCATGGCGCCGGAAGCATCGCGGCTGGGCAGCTGTCCCCCTTCGACCATGTCTCCATCATGGTAGTCATCCGTCAACCCGTGGCGCCAGTACATGCCGGTGAGAGCAAAATCGATGCCGTCCACGGAACGATCGCCTTCCACACGGATGATCCGGGCCCGGTCCGGGGCATAGACACCGTCGTAATACACCCCGACATGGTACGGAGCCAGGCACATGAGGATGTAATCGCCGGGTGCCAGACCGCGCAGGGTGTAGCGGCCGTCCGGAGCCGTCACCGCCGTGTAATGCGCCGTGCCGAAAGGCGCCTCGACCGGCCGCGCGATGACCACTGCGATCGATGGCGCGCCCGACACCCCATCCAGAACCGGTTCCGGCGCCCACAAGGCATCGTCGCCCGGATCGCCGACCGCCACCGCCGGAAATGCCGACTCCTCCGTACCGGTGTGCGCCGCATCAGCCGCGTCGACGTCTTGGTCGATGCCAATCACGGGGCGGTCCGCATCGTCAAACGTGGTGGTCACGATACCGGTGATGACGCCGTCGCCATCGTCGCGCCGGGTGACCACCGCGTCGTATCGGGTCGTCTCTCCGCCGATGATCCGCAGACCGGCACGCGAGGCCTCCGCATCGGCACGGATGTGCGTTGCCGCCGCACCATCGGCATATAGGGTGAGGGCATAGGAACCTTCCGGGATGCGCTCCATCCTGAACCGGCCGGAGTCGTCCGTGATGGCCATAGGCGCGCCATACATCAGAGGCGCGCTGCGGACCGGGTCCCGGTGCATGGGTGTCAACTGGAGGTAGGCGCGGCGCACCGGCTCCCCGGTGGCAGCATCGGTCACCGTGCCCGCCACGGCGCCGAAGAGGGGGCGCACCGTGATGCGCAGGTCTACGTCACGGCGGACTTCGCCCTCGGCCACCCGCACAGGAGTGGCGGTTTCGGGACTGTCCGCCGCATCGAACCAGGTCTGCCCGAATCGATCGCCGGCGCTATACCAAGCATGCACCAGATAGCTTCCGGCAGGCAGCCGGTCAATGTGAAAAGAACCGGTCCGGTCCGTCTGGCCATAAGCCCACAGCCGGTGCGGCTCGATGTCCGGAACCACCCCGCCGGCCGCCGCCGGACTGACCTGGATGCTCGCGCCGGCCAGGGGAGCGCCGTTCTGATCCAGCACCGTTCCCGCGATGCTGGCCGTAGCCAGCCGCAGCGGCAGGACGATGTCGATGCCCCGCAACCGCTGACTCGCACCGAGAACCACATCCGTGGCGTCATCCGGAGAAACAGCATCATCATACCAGCGCTGCACCCATTCCCAGCCGCTACTCGCGCCGGCGCTGACGACATAGGTGCCGGCAGGCAGTTGATCGATGACATAATACCCGTCATCATCCGTCATGACATGGGCCCAAATTCGCCTTGTATCGATCCCGTCTTCCGGCAGGATGTCCGGTATCTCGCCGTCGGCATCCGGATCATCTCCGCTGCCTCCTTCGCCGGGCTCGCTCCCTTCGAAGCCGGGCGTGGAGCCATCACTGTCTTCCCATGCATCGGAGGTTCGTGGCATAGTCGGGTCATCGGAGTCGGCCGGATAGTGGCGACGCACGGCACCGGCAGCCTGCACGGTCACCGCAGCGCCGGCCACCGGATGGCCGTCGGTGTTGGTGATCCGGCCAGCGATAGCCGCATCCAGAGGGGGCAGCGGCAAGGTCATGTCGATACCCGTGCGTTCACCGCCCTCGACCACCGCCACCGGAGAGGCCGCATGGTAGTCGCGCGCGTCCTCATACCACACCGTGGCGTGGTACCAGCGCCCCGAGACCTGCGCCTGGAGCCGGTATTCGCCCGTAACCAGTCCGCCTATACGGTAAGCGCCGTCGTCACCGGTGACCGCCCAGCTTGAACGGCCCGCCGGTTCTGTCCGATCCTCCGCTCGCTCCTCCACGAGATCATCCGCGTCGTACCGGTCGTCGGCATAGAAGCGGGATGCTGTCACGTAGGCGCCGGACACCGGGTTGCCGCCTGCGTCGACGACCACTCCGGCGATGGAGCCGCCTTGCACCAGGGAAAAATCGATCCCGTCCGTCGCGTCGGGGTCTGTGACTTCCACCCGCGTCGCCTGCGCATAGGTGCCGACGTTCCCGTAGAACACCGGCAGATAGTCCGTGGCCAGGACTTCGACCACGTAACGCGCCGAGGCCAGCCCCCGGATTGCATAATGCCCGTCGGCATCGCTGCGCGCCCTGCCGTGCTTCGACGGGTCGTCGACCGCGAAGGCATGCACGACCGCACCGGCGACGGGACGTCCGTCTTCCGCCCGGGTGACCGTGCCCGTGATGCTGCCCGCGGCGGCGCGGTACGGTTCCAGCCGAATGTCGATACCCTCGACCACAGCGCCTTCCGCCACCCGCACCGGAGTCGCTGTTGCCCGGTCCACGGCGTTGGGGTAATACCGGGTCTCGAACTGACGGGCCATGGCACTGACGTAGTAGAGTCCTGGCGCCAGCCCCTCCAGCCGGTAGCTGCCATCCGGGGCCACGGGTGCCCGGACGGCCATGGGCGCGGCGTCATCCGCAAAGCTGTCCCCATCCTCCCCGGACGCATCCTCAGCCGGCCAGGCGACGACTACCGCGCCCAGTCCTTCGTCCAGATCCGGCCCGTACACCATACCGGTGATGACACCACCGGTGATGACGTCGGAATCCTCGGCAACGCCGGCGGGACGGGCGGCCGGATGCGCCACAGACGCACCACCGGGCGCTGCTCCGAGCAGACTCGTCACGCGCAGCTGGCGAGCCGGCTCGAAGTGGCGCAGATCCTGAGCCGACGCCGGCATGCGCAGTACGACCGCTAGCACCAGGAGAGACCAGGCCACACCAATGAACAAACGTTTACCGTGAACCATGGCTGTGCTCCGCGTTTCAGGTTGGACGATGCAATGTACAAGATAGTCGATGTCAGGGCATGCTGCACGAGTTGGTGCATGCAAAAAACGTACCCGCTACGGATCAACGCAGGACCCGATCCGTACTTTGGACCGATCTGCATTTATTCTGCATCGAGTCGGTCGTCCGACTTGGATATACCATAAGACGAGGCAAAGACGCATCACGCCAGCGGCATGCCTGTCAGTTATCTGGTACCGAACCTCAGTTTTTGGATAGGAAGGCGACAACCGACAGCTGTTGCCCCTCCGGACAACGCGGGCAGCGTTTTGCCTACTTTGACTGCTTTGTACTGGATGGAATGCTTGCTCTTCGCCCCATGAACTACATATGTTATGCGTCGGCCACAACCGATTATGCGCCGTTCATCACCGCAAAGGGCCGGGCGCACCCAACTGCGACAAAGGAACGGATATGATACGCTCATGGGTATTCAGCGGATCGAATGGCACCGAATTCCGGGCCCATGCCGGTCTGGCTGTGTTGCGCGTCTTCAGCGGTCTGAGCATGGCCCTGGCGCACGGAATCAACAAGATCCCGCCCTCAGAGGGTTTCGTGCAGGTGACGGCGGGCATGGGTTTTCCGCTGCCGGTGCTCTTCGCCTGGTTGGCGGGACTGGCGGAATTCGGCGGTGGCCTGTTGCTGGCCCTGGGACTGGGAACGCGCCCCGCCGCCTTGGCGATCGGCATCACCATGGCTGTGGCCGGATTCGTCCGCCACGCGCCGGACCCCTTCCGCGGCAAGGAACTGGCGTTGCTCTACCTGGCCGTCATGGTGCTGTTCGCGCTGGCCGGAGCCGGACGTTTCAGTGTGGACGCGTTTATCCGCGCCCGCACCCGCCGGACATCGGCATACTGGTAATGCCTGGCCGGATCCCCTCCTACGGCATGGAAGCCGGGAGATGATCCACCTCCACACGCCCCTGCTTGATCACCATGACGATGGACTCCGGCGCGGTGAGCAGGTCGATGTCCGCCAGCGGATCTCCCTCGACGACGATGCAGTCCGCCACTTTCCCCGGTTCCAGGCTCCCCAGACGGTCGCCGGCTCCGAGCGCCACGGCGGTGTTGCGGGTAGCGGCCACGATGGCTTCGGACGGCGTCAAACCGCAACCCACCAGTTGGGCCAGTTCATGCATGATCGCGCCAGGACGCGGGCCACCGTCCGTACCGGCGGCCAGGGTCAGCCCCAGTTCGCGCGCCTGGCGCACGCCCTCCCGGTGCGGTTCGTACGCAGCCTGCATGCGGCTGGTCATATGTTCTGGCAGGCGGCCGCTGCCCCAGGTGTGCTCGCTGGTGATGTACAGGGTGGGCATGTAGATCAGGTCACGGGCGGCCATGCCGTCCAGCGCGCGCGCGTCGATGTGGGCCCCATGGAGAATGACGTCACACCCCGCCTCGACGGCATTCTGGATGCCGGGCTGGGCGTGGGCGTGCACATGAACCCGGCGGCCGCGCATGCGGGCTTCTTCCACCAGAGCCTGCAGTTCCGGCAGCGTGTAGTCCGGTGAACCCACGCCCTCATGGGCCCACTGGAACCCCCCCGTGGCGCAGGTCTTGATGAAATCCATCCCTGCCAGAGCCATACGGCGCACCATTTTGCGGATCTCCCAGGGACCGTCCGCGCCGTCACCGCGCACGTGGCCTCCCGTGGCCGTGACGACGCCGCTGACCAGCAGACGGGCACGCCCCGGCAGCGTCCCTGCGTCGATCATGTCACGCAGGACCAGATTCTCTTCACAGCCACCCGCATGCCCGACCGTAGTGGTACCCCGGAACAGACACTCCCGGAGAATGTCCCCAGCACGCAACTGCGCCTGCAACCGGGCCTTGTCATCCAGCAACCCCGGCATACCGGTGACATGCATGTGGCCGTCGATCAGCCCGGGCAGTACGGTGCGGCCCCGCACATCGATGATGCGGCTGCCGGTTGGCGTAATGATATCCCGGGCCGGCCCTGCAGCCACGATAATCCCGTCCTGGATGAGCACCGTGCCGCCGTCGCTGACGGGCTTGCCGGTGCCGTCGAATACTCTGCCGTTGGTCAGGACGATGCTGGTCGATTCCGCGCTCATATCCACCTCACTGTCCGCGCGCCTGTCGGCGCTTTGCCGGCACGGGTATGGTGCTTTTCCGTGCCGCGGTTCTGCTTTTCCCGCACGGCTATTCCACCAGGATGCGGGGCACGCTGCGGTTGACGCGGGTCAGAATCTCGTAAGGAATGGTACCGCTGAGGGCGGCCAGATGGCCCGCCCCGGCGGGCGACTGCGGATCGCTGTCGATGACCGTGGCCCAGTCGCCGACCTGCACGCCCGGTACATCCGTCGCGTCGAGCAGTATGTGATCCATGCAGACGCGGCCGACGACGGGCACGCTGATGCCCTGGATGCGTACCGACGCCTGATTGCCGAGTAACCGGCTGTACCCGTCCGCATACCCATAGGGAAGGACCGCCAGCAGCGTGTCGCGCTGCGTCCAGTATGTCCGTCCGTAACCCAGCGATGTGCCGGCGGGTACGGGTCTCAGGTGGATGATCGGGGCCTGCAATTCGAGGACGGGCTCGAGCTGGATGGGAGGCGGATCCAACGCTCCGGTGCAGTAACCGTACATCGCGATGCCGCATCGGACCATGTCATAATGGGCCTGAGGCAGCGCCATGGTCGCAGCGCTGTTGGCGGCGTGAAAAACGATGTCCGGTCTGGACCGTAAACCGGGATCACGAGCGAACCGGTCGAACAGGGCAACCTGCCTGTGGGCAAACGCAAGGTCCTCTTCGTCGGCGGTGGCAAAATGCGTGTACAC
>SLHA01000141.1 GCA_007136405.1 Candidatus Latescibacterota bacterium | reverse complement strand
GTCCAGAGACCTGCCATCCGGCAGCACGGGCATCTCGTCCTCCGGCAGGATGAGACCCACCGTGCCCTTGGCACCGTGCCGGTTGGCCAGCTTGTCGCCCACCTGAAGCCGGCGGCGTACGGCCACGGTGACGCGCACCAGGCGGCGGATCCCCGGCTCCAGAGGATGACCGGCGGCCGCGTCGTACCGCTCGACGCGGATCACCGTGCCGCTCTGTCCCACGAACAGGCGCACGGAGGTGTCGCACGCCGCGTCACCAGTGGTTGTCTGGCACGCCGCGCCGTCACTGGCGGTCCGGCGCGCCCGCGCGATGAGCACGTCGCCACCCGACACCCGGGCGCCCTCCCGGGCGATGCCGTCCGCGCTCAACCTGGCTGCCTCGGTTACAGGCAGATGGGCGGCACCGAACTGTTCGCCGCGCTCATCACCGCGTACCGTAGCCACATACTCCCGCGCCGTGACGGAGGTCAACACCTCCTCGCGCACCAGCCGTTCGCTGATGACCAGGGAATCTTCGAAGTTGTACCCCTCGAACGGCAGGTAGCCGACCAGCAGGTTGCGTCCCGGAGCGAGCTGTCCATCGGCGGCGCCCATACCCGCCGCAAGCACCTGACCCGCGTCGACGCGGTCACCGGGACGCACGGCGGGGCGCAGCCGCGCGCTTGTCCCCAGGGAGCTTTCGCCAAAGCCTTCCAGGACATACGCACATTCGCCCTCGCCGTGCTCCTGGACGGTGATGCAGTTGGCTGTGACCTGCGTCACCATGCCCGCGGCACGAGCCGGGAGGCAGACCCCACTGTCCCGCCCGATCCGCTCCTCCATGCCGCTGCGCACCAGCGGCGCCTCCGGCGCCAGCAGAGGCACGGCCTGCTTCAGCATGTTCGCTCCCATGAGCGCCCGGTTGGCGTCGTCATGGGCGGCCAGAGGAATCAGGCTGGCTGCGGTCCCCAGAGTCTGGGCCGGATGCACGGGTTCGTACTCCACACGGTCCGCGTGCACCCGCTGGATGTCACCGTGCACCCGTGCCAGGAGTTGGCCGCCGTACCGCTGGGCATACTCCTCGTCCGGCACGCCGTCGGCGATGCTGGCCGTCCTCTCCCGGTCCGCCGGCAGGTACTCGATGCCGCCGTCTGTGCGCCGCCGGTACGGTGTCAACAGACAGCCGTCCGAGTCGACGGTTGCCAGGATGGCGGCGGCCAGGTTGAGCCCGATCCGCTCCCCTTCCGGCGTTTCCAGCAGACAGACGCGACCGCAATGGGACGGGTGGACATTCCGGGCCGCCAGGTCATGGCGATCCACGCCCTGAACCGAGACAGCCCGCACCTGACACAGTCGCGCCAGGGGATTGGCCGCGGTGAGGCGGCGGGCATTGCGGCTGCCCGTGAAAAACGCACGCAGCGCCGCGGCCGTGACGGTGAAGGCCGCATCCGGCGCGGACTCGTCCAGCGCAGCCACATCTTGCTCCACCGCCCCCCGCAGCGCCGCGGCCAGTTGCTCACCCACCCTGTGCAGCCTGCGGCCCGACAGGTCACTGCTTCCCGGCGTCACCGGCGGATCCAGACGGTTGACGACAACCTTCTCGATCCCGGCTATGACGAACGTGCCCCAGGCCGTGATCAGCGGAATCAAGCCGGCGGGGAGACGTTCCATGACACCGCGTTGACGGTCGTGAACGCGGATCGACAGCGGCTTCCCGCACGTTCGACCATATCGGCGGCACTCTTCGATCTGGAGCTCTGCCGGCCCCAGTTCGTAGCCGGCGTATTCCATCTTCGCATCCCCTGACCGCGCTCTGAACGCAGCTCGAAGCAGCGCCTCCAGCCCCTGATCGCGCCTCTGTTCCGGATGGCTGTCCGGCTGCAGGAATTTATCGTACGATTCCCGCACCAGGCCGGTCAGGCTCGGCACGGCAAACTCAGGGTTGCTGCGCCCCAGGTGGCGCACGGCTGGAGTATGGCGTGGTGGCGTCGTGTTCCGGTCTTCTTCGCGCTCCTGCAGTGCCGACGCTAACAGTGGCCGGGACGCCGCGGGCCCGTCCGCGTCAACACACTTTGCCGCACCCTCGCCAGCCATGGGTGCATCCGGCGTCCCGAACGACACAGAACCGGAACCGGATGACGCTGAACCAGAACCCGCCGCCGACTGTCGCACACACCGGATCGCCTGCTCGGTCAAGGAAGCGAACGGTCCATCGGCCGGACTCTTTCCCGCCAGGACCCCGGCGGCCGCCAGTATGGCATCACCCGGAAGGACGGTGCCGTCCGTGACCACCGTCATGTCCAGAAACGCCTGGTTTTCACCCCCTGTCACTTCCAGCGCCACCCGCCGCACCGGGGCTGGGATCGCACCCACTTCGATCCACCCATTCGGCAGAGACCGGCCAGCCAAAGGCGGCTGCGCCCGGCAACCACCGGCAATCTCCACGATCATGCCCAGGGAAGCACCGTCGATGACGGTGGCGATGACCTGATCCGGATCCGCCGCCCCCACGGACGGATCCACGGCCAGGTCGCCGGCGGTAACCCGGCAGGGACCCTCTGCCCGGACCTTGACTTGCCGAAGGGCCGTACCCCGGAGTGACAGCCTCAGTGCCCGAAGATTCTCCACCAGCTGGACCCCGTCCTCCAGCAACCCCGCCGGCAGCGCCAAGGCGTGATGCATGCCTGCCAGGCGCAACGCGCTCACCGCCGCACCACGCACGTCGCGCAGCAGAGCCCGGCGCAGGGCTGCGCCAAAGCGGTCGGCTGTTCCCCGACCCAGGGGACCCAACCGCAACCTGCCCTCGTTTTCCCCGTTCACCGTGTAGTCCTGCATTGCCTTGGCCATCGGCTCCACCTCCTTCGGCGTATTGGTCTGACCAGCCGCCGGGACCGCGCTACCCGGGCGACTCGGCCAGACCCGAAAGCGGTTCGCTATTACGAACCTATGCAAGGAATAATACGCCATAGTGTATGAACGAGCAAGAGCGCCTCACGGCACACGGCAGACAGTCGCAGGTGTGGCCAGCGTGGCTGACCCGACCGCCTCGACGATCTTCCATAGCGAACCTGAAGACCAGTCGGGTTTGCTTTGGCCGCCCGCATAAAGTAGATTACATGAAATTGTCGATGATTGAAGCGCAGTACAGCGAACCGAAGCTGAATCGAAAAGAAGCCACCGGTTCCCTGTCGAGTAACTCGGAAGTCTGATCCGCGCGGGAGCCGAAATGATGGATATAGGTGGTTTTGTCAGGAAGTACCGCGAGATCGCCGGTCTGACGCTGCCGGAGTTGGCCGCCAAGGCCGAAGTTTCCAAGGCGTTCCTGTGGGAAATAGAGAGCGGCAAGTCGCGGCGACCCGGTGTCGGGGTTCTCCTGAAGATCGCCGATGCCCTGGGCGTCACCATCGCCCACCTGCTGGGACGAGCCCCCCAGGACGGCAGCGCGGCGCTGATCGAGCCTGAAGTCAACGAAGGCCTGCGGGCCTTCATCAACCAGCGTAAGCGTCAGGGAATGCCCCTGGAACCCGAAGAGATCCGCTCACTGTCTTTCGTGCAGCTCAAAGGGGGCCGCCCCACCACCCCGGAACAGTGGGCCCTGGTGTACGGCATGCTCAAGGAGATGACCGGCGGTGACCGTACCTGAAACGGCCCACACCGCGGCGCTGGATCCGCAGCGCAGCCCGCCCTCAACACCCGAGCGCGCCACGTTGAGCACCGTGGAAGAGCGGGTTCGCGCCCAGGCCCGGGAGCGTCTGCGGCAGGCCGAGGACATTCTGCGCAGCATCGACGCGGAGTGGACGCCGCCGCCGTACGATCCGCTGCTGATCGCTCAGGCTCTGGGTATACGCTGTGTCCCGGTGAACGTCCCGTGGGTGCAGGACGCGATGATCCTGGTGATGGGCGGCGAACCGGTAATCTACTACCGGCCCGGGAAGGACGAAGCGCGGCTGCGCTTCAGTCTTTTCCACGAAATCGCCCACACGCTGTTTCCTGACTTCCGCTTCAATCCGCGTTATGATGCAGCGCACCGTCCCCGGTTGCTCGAACCGGCGGGACGGCTGGAGCATCTCTGCGATGTGGCGGCGTACGAACTCATGATGCCGATGGACCGGTTCCGGCGCGATCTGGCTGGAACGTGCTTCGGCGCGGATGCGGTTCGCACGCTCTGTCTGCGCTACGGCGCCGGCGAGGAGCATGTGGCGGTACGCATGGTAGAGACAGATACGGCCTGTTATTGCGTCAGCCGGCTCGAGAATGCCCGTACAACCCGGCAAGACGGACGGCGTCAGATGCGAGTCGTGTATTCCATGGCAACTACCGTATGCCGTTCACGCGGATTCACCCTGCCGGCCAGTCTGCAGCTGCCCCGGCGCAGTTGTGTGCTGCTGGCCTCGCGCAGCCGCAAGCAGACGGCGGGCGAGGAAGTCCTGGACCTGGGACAGGGTAGACTGCAGCGCTTCAGAATCGAGGCTCTGCCGTTGCGGCGGGGTGTGCGCCGGCGCGGACTCAGCCCGGTGCTGGCCTTCCTGTATCCGCTGTCGACGTAAAGGGCCGAAAACCGGCCATCATCCCCCAACACCCCCGCGGCTGATGAAGGCACGATCGCAGGGCCGGCCCTGCACGTAGGTGCGGTCGAAGTTGTACCGGGGGGCAAAATCCAGGCAGACGGCCAGAGTGTGCGTGGACAAGGTCACCGTGCCGGCGTCCACTTCGAAGAGCTTGCACTCGAAGGGCATTTCGGACAGCGAGCTCACCGTCACATACTGCACGCCGCCGTCCTGGACGCGCATGTTCATGTGACTGTGGGCACCCAGGACGCAGGCCAGGTGGGGATGGCCGGCGGCCAGGCTGGACAGCTCCGCCTGGAAGGCGGGTGGCGGCGCGTGGTGCGGCTCGTCCAGGCCCGTCTGCTCGACGGGAAGGCCGCGCCCCGGGCTGTGCGTGGCGACGAACGAGACCGATTCGCGGGTGGCGGCCAGGGACCGCGACAGCCAGTGGATCTGCTCCGGCCGAAAATGGGCCTCCTGGCGGGTACCCCAGTAATACGGCCGTTCCGCTTCCCAGTGGTTGGGTGCCACGTGGACGGCGCAGGAGTCCACGGCAATGGTGTATTCCGGCTGCCCGTCCGGAAAGAAGCCGGGCGCCAGCCGCAACCACATCTCCAGGCTGCGCTCGTGGGTCAAGTCGTGGTTGCCCAGGCACAGAAACGTCGGCACGGAGACCTGGAAGACCTCGGCCGCCTGGCTGATCGCCGCCTCTGAGGCTGCGTCGATCATGTCGCCGCCATGAAGGACGAAGTCGATTCCACCGGTCGCGTCGATCAGGTCCTGCAGCGCCCGCACGATGACCGGCAACTGCTCCGGGTGCCCCTCCTGCATCTGATATCCCATGGGGTCCGCCCCCAGGTGCGTGTCAGCGATGTAGATGAAACGCGCCACGTGTGCTCCTCCTCGTGTATGTTGCAGAATACCTTCAGGTCACTCGCTCCACGGCAGTGGTATGCCAAGGTACTCCGACATCTCCCGGGCCGCCTCCTGCTCGCGTGCGCCAAAGCGGATGCCGTCGCTGCGGTATGCCACCTCCGAACGCGCCTCTTTCTCTCCGGGCAACAGCACGACATCGAAACCGGGCAAGGGCGCGTAATTCTCCTTGATGCGTTCTACATACTCGTCCACCTCCCGCTGCAGCGCGTCCACCGGCACGCCGATGGCGCCGGGATGGATGGCCACCACGGTTCCGCCGTGCCGTGCCCGGACCCAACGGGCGGCCATTTCGCGCGCCGCAGGCAGCATGGCCCCGGTCAGTCCACCGCCCATCAGGTGCGCCGTGGCCACCAGGCCGACACTCTTGAAAAACGCACCGGGAACGCGTTCCGGCAGATCGGCAAACTCCTCGCCCCGGTACTCCGACAAAGCATGAGCCACCATGTCCAGGACGATATTGCATTGCCGGCCGCCGGGCAGGGCGAAGCTCATCGCGGGCGCACCGGTGAAGGCTACGGATTGTTTCTGGTGCGGAGCGTTACGGCGGCCGCCGTAGCCACTGCCCCCCTGCACGGAGAAGCCCACGCATCCCTGCTCGGCGCAGATGCGGGTGTAGTGGCCGGCAGCGCCATAGTGGCCGATGTGGCGGGCTATGCCCAGGCCGATGCCACCGGAATCCCGAGCCTTGGTGATGGCCTGGGCCGTGGCCTGCAGCATGGGCACATACCCCAAACCGCCATCGCCGTCGACGACGACGGAAGACGGGGTATCGATCGCCACCTGGACGTTCGGTTCCGGGTTGAGACGTCCCTCTTTCAGGTCACGACAATAGCCCGGAGCGCGGTTGATACCGTGACTCCGAACACTGCGCAGGTCGCAGTTGGTGATCAGCCGGGCCGCGGCCTGAGCCTCTTCTTCACGAGCGCCGGCACGGTGCAGGCATGCCGCGATGAACGCCAGTTCGTTCGCTTCTTCGACCAGGACATACTCTTCAGGCGGGGTATTACGCATCGATTCTCTCCCTTTTCGTCGTATCGTCAAAACTGCTTGTGCTGGTGCGTCTACGGCACCTGACGAATTCCGGCGCGGTGTGGTGCCACACCTTTTGTAAGGTCACAAAATCGTAGCGAGACGACCAGCCCCGTGAGCGCGCCCCCTGGTTCAGCGCCCGAGTCGACGGCTGCGGGCGCGCAGCCGGTGGACGACAGCCCGAGGCTTGGTTTCACGCCGTTGCACGGCACCAGGAGTTTGGATCTCTACTCCAGCCAGACCGGCGTGGTCCAGGCGATGCCGCAATAGGCGAGTCCGGGCTCCGGAGTCTGGGGGAATCCGGCAACCTGCAAGCGGTTGTGCACCGACCCGGGCCCGGCAGCACCGGTGGCATCGCCCTTGCACCCCACCCACTGTCACCGCGGAACCACCCGGCAGGCAGAATCGTCCAGCCAGAGAGACAGGAAGATCAGCATGCAGTGCACCCATGGCAGGAGCCGTGCAAGGGCGGCGTTGCCGTGCGGCACCACCGGCGTATCGTCCTACAGGCGCAAGGTGCCGCGTCGCCAACGTTGCCGCTACGTTCCGCCGATCAGAGAAGCAGCACGATGATCTACCGCCGACCGACCGACGTCAAGCGCGTTTCGGACGCTGGCCTGCGGCGTTTCTTCGCCCGCCTGGTATATCCCGGGTTCGTTAGCCTGGGAGTGGCCGACGCTGCGGTGACCGACTACGTGGTGGACTTGCTGGCCCGCTTTACCCGCGTGGACCAGCTCTACCGCATCCGCAACCAGCGCGGCCAGCGTCTGGAAACCATCGCCGAGATGCTCATGGAGATCGCCCAACTGTGGTCCCCGGAGCGGCGCTATTCGATGGACCGCGAGTTGAGCCTCCGCCAGCACTGCGGCGACTACGCCTTGTTCATGAGCGGCCTGTTCCGCGCTCACGTGGAGGCGGATTCTCTGCTGGAATACTACCTGATGCAGGGCCAGCAGGCTTATCGCAGCGTAGCCGACCTGGGCGCCATGGCGCACATGCCGGGATCCCGCCTGTTCATGGCGCTATCCGCTCAGTTCGAGCCCCTTTCCGGCGCCCTGGATTATGTGCGCAAGGTCAGGATGCGCCCGGAATTGATAGACGGCGAATACTCCGAGATGGTACGCGGGTTGAATGGGTAGGACGGCGCTGCCCAGCCGCCGGATCCTCCAGCGCAGAGCACAATATGCAAGTGACGCCTGCCGTGCTCAACATCGCCCGCCACAGCCGCGCGGCATCGCCGCCGCCGGCGCACGGGATCGCCGCCACCGACGCACGGGATCGCGCGCCATGGCCGCACGACTCGAAGTGATCAGGCGCGTTCCGGCCTGACCGACGATCCCGCCCCAGGGGGGGTGCGGAAGCGATCCTCCGGCCAACCGACAGGCTGTCACACTAGCAATTTGCAAAACTATCATTTCTGAGTTAGCGTTAACCGTATGACCCAACGGGTCAGTGCGGTTTTTTTGTGTACCCGGCAGCCGATTAACGCCGTCCGCTGAACAGGACACCATGACGTCCGGCGCCAGTGTCCATGCGGCGCGGACATGGCGCCTGCCCCCGGTTGTCCGGTATATGGTACTCACTGGTTTTGCTGTCTTGATGCATGGACCACGAGGAGGGTAATACCATGGACCACATGTCGGGCCGCGCGCCCCTCTCTCGACCTTCCCGGCGGCATGCTGTTCGGCGGTTTCTGGCTTCAGCAGCAGGTCTGCTGAGCCTGGCAGGACTGATGATCCTGGCGGACGCCAGGCCACTTGCCGCGGCAGACCGGATAGCTGGCATCGATTGTCTTTGCGACAAAACCGGCGACTATGTGGCCCCGCACCGGGGCAGGATCATCGAGACCAAACTGGAGACCATCGAAGAAGGGTTCTCGCCCAACGGCATCTACCGCCTGGTAGCAGCTCCCGGACAGATCACCCTGTACGAAACCTCCGGAAATGGCGCCGAGATCCTGCAGATCTCCTATACTTCCCAGAATGTGGGCTGGGGATTCAGTCCCGACGACCACCGGTTTGTATTTCACTATATCGCAGCCGGAAAGCAGGTAGTGGAGTTGTACGACCTGCGCCAGCGTCCTGTTGATCTTGTCCAGGAAATCGACAGAACGGTGTTAGCCGGCGATAGCTCCCAGATTCGGTTCAGTCCCAACGGTATCTATCTCTTCTATATCGCCGAAACCCACGACGGTACCAGCGCCGTAACTGTCCTCGACACCACCGGCGTCCTGGCTCATTCCTCCTCGTTTACCCACTCGCAGGGCGTTGGACTGGAGGGCGATACCTTCCGCAATGCCACCTGGGGATTCAGCCGCGACGATCATGACCGGACGCTGGTGCTGGCCTGGACCACCGGTGACAACAGTGTGCAGTTCAGGATGGTGAACCTGGCTGCCCGGCAGGCGTTTCCGGACATCCCGGTAACCTACCTGGTGGCCTCGTTCTGGCGCTTCAGCCGCTGCGGCGACGCTATGGGCCTCTATATCCAGGAGGCCGGATACGCATCGCCGGCATACCCCAATCCCGTACGCATCCGCTTGATCCGTACTCGCGACGGCCACCAGCTCTTCCACAATACCTTTTCCTCGATCGATTACACGGTTTTCGCCTCCGATCAGGCCAACCACAAAGTCACCATCGGTACCGAGATCTATACGCTTGTCGCCAACCAGGCGGACGACACCTGTCCTGTCGATCCCGAACCGGTAGCCGAGCTGACCAGCCTTACCTTGGCGCAAACATCGGTACTGGGGGGCCATACGGTGGAAGGAACCGTGGTTATTTCCGAACCCGCCCCGCCAGAAGGCTTCGCCGTCGCTCTGGCCAGCAACCGGAGTGCGGCAACGGTGCCCCCGGACATTACCATTCCCGCCGGCGAAACGCAGAGAGGTTTTAACGTTTCCACGGTCCCGGTCTCCGAGCAGGTCATCGCGACCATATCAGCCTCTGCTCAGGGCACCTCCCTGAACCGGCAGCTTACCATTCGGCCTCCGCGTCTTATCCACCTGTCACTGGATAACGACGCTCTGTACAGCGGCAACCCGGGTGTTCTGCGCCTGGAGTTGGACGGGCCGGCTCCTGACGGCGGCGTTGCCGTCTCGCTGGAGCATCCTGCCGGCGACGAGCTCGAGTTGCCATCGAGCGCTACGATCTGGGCCGGAAATACCAAGGGGTCCGTGTGGTTCGAAACCCGGGGCATCGCTGCACCGATGGACATCAGCATCACCGCTACCCTGATCGATACCCGTTCGGCAACGCTGCATCTGATGCCGGCTGAACTGGAGGAAATTCGCTACGATTTCGAGATTTTTTCGCCCTGTGTACTCCGCTGGTCCGACCACCAGGCCATCGGCGGAAGAGATATCGGCTACCGGGTGGAACTCAACGGCGAGGCTCCGCCTGACGGCGCCGTCATCGCCCTTACCAGCAGTGATCCGTCCGTGGTCTCGCCACCGGCCAACGTCGTCATCGGCGGCCGCGAACGCTCGGTCCTGTTCCAGATCACGACAGCTCCGGTGAACACCACCCAAGCGGTGCCGTTTCAGGCATCGTACCGGCAGCGCGTGGTGGAACGGGCACTCACCCTGGTCGAACCACCCGTCCAGTATATCATGCAGGAACTCCGGCCGCCGGGATCCAGTCAGATCGATCCGGTCGCCATGAACGAAGTCGGCCAGATCCTGCTGCGCTCCTACGCTGACGACCATTATTACCTGTGGCAAAACGGACTCTACACCCCGCTGCATTTCCCGGCTCCCGACGGCATGCGCGCCGTCATAAACGACTTCAATGACCGGGGACAGTATCTGGGAATCCTCCGCGAAATCATTTACGATCGCGGCGCCGCCATCTGGGAAGACGGCGTGCGCCATCCCTTGAGGCTGCCGTCCGGTGTCACCGCTTCCTCGGCGGTGGCCATCAACAACAAAGGGCAGGTGGCCGGAAGTTATGTCCGGGACAACCACCGGCATGTAGTCCGCTGGACCAACAGGCAACCGACCGAACTGACCACTCCAGATCATCTACTGGCGGCGAACTACATCCTCATCCCCAAAGACATCAACGCATCCGGCAAGGTGACCACCAGCGGCTGGCGCTACACCCAGAACTATCATCTGCCCTATTGGATTTCCACGCTGCATGACCGCGATTATCTGCGGTTCTTCCGGGAATATGGTTATGCTCAGCTAGGCGGGACTTTCGTCAACAATCACGATGTGTTCACTGGCGGAGCGACGCAGATCTTCCGCCCGGACGGAGACTGGCACACCGAGATCATCCCGCCGCTGCAGACCTATCACCAGCATCCCTTTGGCATCAACGATCGCGAGGAAATCGTCGGACTGGCCCAGTTCGACGATGAGGTGCTGGGGATCACCACTCGGCAAGCCATTCGGGTCACCGCGGAAGGAACGTATCCTCTGGAATGTCTGCTGGTCGACATGGATATCGGAACCGTGCTGCACTATGCGGTAGACATCAACAACGCCGGACAGATTCTGACCTCTTCCCACATCGAAGACGAGGATGGGAGACTCGAATATTTCGCCTGGCTGCTGACTCCCACCGACGCTCTACAAGCGGATCTCCACGTGGAGAAATCGGTGGACGAAATCGTGGTGTACACCGGTGCGGAGATCACCTATGCGATCGCGGTCCGGAATCAGGGTCCCGACCAGGCCGACGATGTCCGACTGTCCGAAGTCATCCCCGCCAACCAGCGCCTGGTTTCGGTCAGCTCCACCCAGGGAACATGCGAGGCAACGGACGGCACGCTGAACTGCGAACTGGAATCGCTGGCGGCCGGTGCCTCACTGGACCTACACGTGATCACGGAAGCCGTGGTCTCGGGCGCGCTGCAGAATCGCGCTGTCGCCACCAGCGCTACGCTGGAGCTGAATCCTGCGTCCAACCATGCCGCGGTCCTGGTCACGGTGAAAGGCGGCGATCCGGTGCAGCATGCCGCCGATGTTGCCGCTGGAGAGACCGGCGAGGTGGACCTGAGTGAAGCCGGCATGCTGGTGGACCTGACGACGGGCAGCAGCACCAGTGGTGCGCTCAACGCCGCCATGTATCACGAGGAACCGGAGAACAGTCAGGATCTGCCTCTGGTGACCGTCCAGGCCTACGGCGGCGAAATCGAACCGGACAGCGTGCTGATCGAACGCTACTGGACCCTGGAAGCAGACAATCTGCACGATTACACCCTCAACCTGTGTCTCAATATCAGTGGTCTGTCCGGAGTCGACCCGGAATATCTGGTGATTGCCAAGCGGTCGAACAGCGATGACACCTGGACGGTGTACGACGCGACGCTTCGAACGATCGGCAATACGCTCTACCTCTGCGTGCAAGGACTGACGGATCTCAGCCAGCTTGCCATCGCGACAGAGGGGCGCATGACCGAACCTGAGCCGCACTCATTCACTTTTGACCTGCCGTCGGGCTGGAGCCTGGTCTCGCTGCCGGTGACCCCGACCGACGGTTCGCTGGCGGCCCTGTTTCCGACTGCGCTGTCAGCCTTTGCCTATGACGGTTCCTACCAGCAGTTAACCCAGCTCGAACCGGGTCAGGGTTACTGGGTGAACCTGGAAACCGCGCATAGTTCGTCGATCACGGGATCTCCGGTAGCTCACGTTGCCAAGACGCTGCCGGCCGGCTGGAGCCTGATCGGGGTGCCGTGGGGCGGCATCGCCAAGACGGCCATCGAGCGGACGCCGGCGGATATATTGACCTCGGTATTCGGCTATTCAGACGGTTACTATGAGGCCGACCCATTGGCCGCCGGGCAGGGGTACTGGGTGAATCTGAGTGAACCTGGAACCCTCAGCCTGACGGGCGGCGCCGGCCTGCCCAAGCAGCTTGCGGATGCTCAGGTTACGGAGGCCCTGCCGACCGACAGCCACGTGCTGTGGGTCGAATCAGGCACTCATCGCCAGGCTCTGCGTTTGGGAGTGTCTCCCGAAGCCGTGATCGCTCTACCACCAAGGCCGCCGGCCGGGACGTTCGATGTCCGGCTGCGTCTCGACGGAGTGGAGGCCTGGCAGGCACCGATCACGGCGGAACCGCGGGCGTATCCGGTGCTGGTGCAGGGAGAAGCGATTCGATTCCACTGGACCGAACCGACACCCGGCGAGGCACCGTGGGAGCTGGTGATCAACGACCAAACGATCGCCCTTACGGGGACCGGGATGGTCGCTGTGGACGAGGCGCGCGATGTGGTATTTCTGCATTCGCCCGGAAGCAGTCTGCCGCGGGCCTTGGCGCTGCACCAGAACCTTCCTAATCCGTTCAACGCCCAGACGTTCATCGGCTACTATCTGCCCGCATGGGCCGAAGTGTCTCTGACGATCTTCAACCTGCTGGGTCAGCCAGTGCGCACCCTGGTGACTGGCGAACAGCCGGCCGGGGTCCATCGCGTGGTCTGGGACGGCCTGGATGACCGGGGTCGACCGGTGGCCTCGGGCGTTTATGTCTACCGTCTAAAAGCCGGCCGGCACGGCGCGGTGCGGCGCATGGTGGTTCTGCGTTAAGAATCTTCGCGGCAGAAAGTCGACTCTTGCCGCGCATGGCAGTCAAACTCCGTCCGGAGTCCGGGACCGGCAACCGCGTCCTGTCGCATCCGCTTCCCCAGGGGAACTTGACAGCCCTCATAGCAGTCGTTTAATTCGGAACAAGTCGTTGAAGCAAGGCACCATACAGCGTTCGAACATGGGTCCGGTCAGCACCGCGGCGCGCACAGCGAAGGGCGCCAAGCATGGCGCAGCGTCGCGCGCAGCGTATAAGCATAGCGCATCGAAGGGCGCAGCGCCCGCTGCACTGGATGGCACAGCAGCCACCCAACGCACTGGCAGCCCAACAATTATGGGGGCGACCTGGCTTCGACGGGGATGGTGAGACTTGGATTGCGTGCCGAGGTCCCCGCTACCTCGTAAAACAACGGGAAAATAATTAACCGCGAACGATAACAGTTACGCGATGGCTGCCTGACAAAACTCAGGTAGTCCGTCGGAGTCGGTTGGGCCTGCACGGCCGGCTTCGGCGTCATACAGTGCGGGCTAGTCCCGGCCAGGGCTCAGGGGGCCAGGGCGAAAACTCAACTGAGCTGGCCCACCGCGGATCCTGTCAGTTGGAGCCGTGGTGAGCGAGATTCAAACAACTGACTACGCACGTAGTAATCCGAGAGGAATCATTCTCGGACGCGGGTTCGAATCCCGCCGCCTCCACCAATATATGATCCGCAAAGACCTTAACAGCCTGCAAGTCACTGGCTTGCAGGCTGTTTCTGT
>SLHA01000034.1 GCA_007136405.1 Candidatus Latescibacterota bacterium | reverse complement strand
GCGCCCCTGCAGAATAAGGCCCTGTAGTGCGCTTCTCGACCTCATCAACAAGCAAAGGGCAGCACTCTGCCGAAGCAAGGCAAACCGGGTACCTGGCAAGCGCAGACCGGCTCCCAGCAGGGTTGTGCTGTTGTTGTGCCATGGAGACTTGACCCGCGGGTCAAGTCTGCCGATGGTGTATATTTCGCTGCATCATACGAATGCGGCCATCGGCGTCGATCGCGAGATTCCGGACATGGGGATGTGCCCGGCAGGCGCCGGCGGCCACGGGCATGCCGAACCCGATGTGCATAGCGGGCGCCGGCTGCAGCTTGCATGCCGAACCCGCACAGCCGCGTCATACAAGGTGTGGCCGCGCGCCGGCCATCAGGCTGGGGCGCCCGTTCCAAGGCAAGAACCCAACCGACGAGGAGAGCGATGCACACCCCATCCGCCCCTTATGGCTATCGCCAGGATACGCTCAAGCACTACACCTGCCTGCGGGCGCCGGGACCGATCCGGGTTGACGGACGACTGGACGAGCCGTCCTGGCAGGTGGCGCCGCGCTCACCGCGTTTCGAGGACCTGGAGGAGAAAGGCCGGCCGGCCCTGCTGGATACCACCGCGGCGCTGCTGTGGGATGATGACTACCTGTATGTGGGTTTCTGGCTGGAGGAACCGGACGTGTGGGCTACCTACACGACGCGGGATACGATGATCTGCCAGGAGAACGACGTGGAGGTGTTCATCGCCGGCCAGGATGCCTACTACGAGTTCGAGCTGAATGCTCTGGGAACCATCATGGAACGGTTCTACGTGTGGCAGGATGCATACGTGGAAGCGGGGTATGCCGAGATCCCCGCTTTCGACCTGCTGGGTCCCGGCATCGTGGACACGCTGGGAGGTCCGTGGAGCGGCCATCGCCATCCCCGCGGCCGGCGCTGGGCTTTCCGCTCCTGGGATATGCCCGGACTGCAATGGGGCGTCCACATCGATGGCAGCATCAACGATCCTGGCGATGTCGACCGGGGCTGGACCGCGGAGATCGCCTTCCCCTGGCAGAGCCTGAAGTGGCTGGCCGACGGTCGCTCGCTACCACCGCAAGACGGCGACACGTGGCGCATGGATCTGTCGCGCTTCGAATGGATCCGGCAGGGGGGCAGGCGCGTGTGCCCGGGCTGGGCCTGGAACAGCCATGGCGTGTACGACTCCCACATACCGGAGTGTTTCACGTATATCCATATCTCCGGCGCCACGGCTGGAGAGGAGGCCGAGCATCATGACCGCTGAGAAAACGCCGATGGAGCCGGCTGGAAGCTACCGCTGCCGGCGGGTGAACGAGCCGCTCGTCATCGACGGCGATCTGGACAAGCCGGCCTGGAAGACGGCGGCGAAGACGCCGCGATTCCTGGACATCCGCGATGGGCTGGCCCTGTTCGACACGCGTGCGGCGCTGCTGTGGGACGACACCGCACTCTATGTAGGTCTGTGGCTGGAGGACCATGATGTGTGGAGCACGGACGCGGAGCGTGCCGGCCTTCTGTGGCCGGAAAACACGGCCGTGATCAACCTGGCCGGGCCCGATGCGCACTACAGCCTGGCGGTCGATCCACGCGGGCGTATCCGGGAGCTGTTCTTCATCTGGAAGGATGCGTATCGACGGGGTAGTCGGTGGGACATCCCGGAGTTCGACCTGGCCGTTCATCAACCCATGGTGCTGGGAGGTGATACCCGGCCCCATCATACCCGGGGTATGCGCTGGTTGTTCTTCGACTGGTCCTTCCCCGGTCTGGAGCGTCGCGTCCAGGTACACGGCACGCTGGAAAACCGGCACGATGTCGATGCGGGATGGACAGTGGAACTGGCTTTCCCGTGGGAGGGGATGCGCCGGTTGAGCGACCAGATCGCGCCGCCGCGGCCGGGCGACTGCTGGCGGATCAGCCTGGGACGAACCCAGGTCATCGACCAGCGGGCCGGCATTCATACCGCGGTCTGGGCCTGGCCGGCACCGGCCGGGGGCGAGTTGTTCGACCCGGACGGTTATCCGCCGCTCGAATTCGTCGCCTGATCCTGGCATGCCTGCGAAACCTTGCCGCACCCGCACACCTACCCGCTGGAGTACTTCCACGCATGAACGCACAACCCGCGAAGGACGGTGTTCAGGGTCGGATCGCCGCCGGCCTGAGCGCGTTGGGTGTACGGCGCGGCGGCCTCTTGCTGGTCCATGCATCGCTGTCGTCGCTGGGCTGGGTGCCCGGCGGCGCGCCTGCCGTCATCGAGGCCTTGCGCCTGACGCTCGGTCCGGAGGGCACACTCCTGCTGCCGGCGCTCACCTACGAGTACGTCGACCACCGGCAGCCTGTGTTCGACCAGGCCCGCACTCCGTCCTGCGTCGGCGCCATCAGCGAGTGCTTCCGCACCATGCCCGGGATACAGCGCAGCCTGGCTCCGACCCATTCGGTATGTGGCAGCGGGCCCGAGGCGTCCTGGATCCTGGGACGACACCACCTGGACAACACCCCGTGCGGCCCCCGCTCGCCCTTCCGTGCCGTGCGCGACCTGCATGGCGCCATCCTGTTTCTGGGCTGCGGCTTGCGCCCCAATACCTCTGTACATGGAATCGAGGAGCTTGTCGAGCCCCCGTATCTGTTCGGCGGACCGGTGCGTTACCGGATGATCACCGGCCACGGCGGCCGGCTGGATGTCACCGTCCGCCGCCATGCCTTCGACGGCTTCATCCAGCGCTACGATCGGGTGCTGGAGGCGCTCCCGGAGCACGGCTGGCGTTCAGGACGCGTCGGGCAGGCTATGGTTTACCTGCTGGACGCCCGGATCCTGTGGGATCGCGCCGGGATGATGCTGCGGCGCGATCCGTATGCCTTAGTCGAGCGGGGATGAAGACTGAGACGGCAGCGGCGGCTGATTCACGCGGACATAGGCGGCGATGTTGGCCACCGTGTCGATCCAGACGCCGTTCGCCGGATCAGCGCAGTAGGCGGCAAACCGGTCAAGGGCCTTGGCGCGGGTGGTCTGGTGTCCGCCGGTTCCCACTTCATGACCGGCCAGGACCAGCCAGAGACGTTTTTCCGCAGTGCGCTCGAGCAGGGAGAACAACGCCTCGGCATCCAGTCCATCCAGCTCGGTGCCGCCGAGTTTGGCCAGGTCGCAGATCCCGGGTGCGTTGAGATATTCGTCGCGAAAGCCGCGGCCGGCCAGGAAGTGGCGGGCCACCACCGGCACATAGCTCTGCCGGCCGATACCTCTGCCGACGAAATCCTGACCGCAGGGGTAAGCGAAGGTTTGCGGCGTCACCCCGAACCATTCGAACAACTGGCGATTGGCTTCGAGTAGTTCCGCCTCCATCGTTTCCAGGGTGTAATCTTCCAGCACGTGGCGGGCCTGCCACAGGAAGTTGGCGCTGCAGGAATGCCTCAGGCTGTGATTGCCCAGTTCGTGCCCGGCGGCGACCGCAGCGCGCCAGGCGTCCGCCTGTTCAGCGGCCCGGGAAATGCTGACGTAAAAGGTGGCCTTGACGCCATGCCGGTCGAGGATCGGCAGACCGGCGTCGAGCTGGCTCTGCCGGGCATCGTCAAAGGTGACACTGACCGCGACGCGCTTGCCGTCCGGCCAGGTGAAGGCTCCGGGTTCGTCCATGGATGGACTCCTCTTGGGGGCTACCGCCGGCGGTGCGGGAGGTTGCGCGCATGGGGCCGATGAGAACACGCCGCCCCCTGTGACGCGCGTACCGCGTTGACGCAGGCGAACTGAGCGAGACTGCTGCAAGGCCAGACGTCAGACAGCGTAAGCCCTGCGGCAGCCCTGCCGATAGTCAGACGGATAAAACGCGCTGCGACCGTCGCCCGGCCTCCGCGGCGTATTCGCGGAACAGGCGCAGGTAGCATTCATAGTCGCTGTACGAAACCCCCGGCGGGGTCTGGTGGTCGCAACTGACGATGAAGCCGCCCTGCGCCGCCACTGGCAGCAGCCGGTCGAATTCCTGCCGCAACCGCGCCTCCCCCTGGTTCATGGTCATCTTGTCGAAGTGGCCGATAAAGCGCAGGCGCGGATGCTCGGCGCGCAGGCGCGCCATGTCCACGCCGGCCTGCCGCTCCAGCGGCAGGATCCCGTTCAGTCCGACACGCTCGAACCAGTAAGCCGGCACGGCTACATCGCCGTCCGAGTCGATGATGGACAGGATGCCGCGCCGATGCAGCTCCGGCAGGATGCACCGGTAGTAGGGCGCCATGAACTCGTCGAACAACGCCTCGGACAGCATAGGACCGTGGTTGTAGCTCAGGTCCTCGGCGAAGGTCATGAAATCCGGCGTGCAAACCGAACTCACTTCCTCGATGACGCGGAGAATCCACGCCGTCAGATCCTCGTTGATGCGGTGCATCAGCGCCGGCTGGTCGTAAAACGCGTACAGATGGCGTTCTATACCCAGCAGCGTGCGCGCGAACCAGAAGAACCCGTCCACGGTGAACCATAGCACTACGTCACCGCGCTTCTGCTCCGCGGCCCAACGTTCCCAGCGGCCGCGGTCCACCGCCGGCAGCGGGAACAGGTGCGGGCGCACGGCTTCATACCCCGCCTCATCCTGCAGGATACCCATCCCGTGTCCGACGGGCGCCGGGCATCCCGGACCGCGCGGCGTAAACCAATCCTGCTGGTATACCTCCAGACCGAAATGACGGCTGATGTCGTAGCGGTCCGTCAGCGTTGCCGGCAGCTGTTCCTGGTGCCAGCGCTGGATGGTCTGATCCCACCAGCCGGCCCATTCCACCACCGGCAGCCGGTCGAATGGCTGGAAATTCATCACGGCGTGAAAGCGCTCGCGCGTGTTCATCGTCATCCTCTGCGTGCCGTCGCCGGGGCGAGTACCGGTTCACCTGCCCTTTGCGGTTGTGACGACGGTTATCGTTGCGGTTGCGACCGCGACGGCGGTTGCGACAGCGGTTGTCGTTGCGGCCGGGGGCGCCTCTCAGGGCTCTATCTCGCTCAAGGCGACGCTGGCCTGACGCTGCACGGACATCTGCGCCGCGGCCATGACAGCCAGCACCTGGCGTCCCGTGCCGGCGTCCGTGAGCGGCTGCAGGTCTGCCTCGATGCAACGGAAAAAGTGCTGCTGGATGGTCTCCCGGCGGGAGGTCACGGCCTGGATACGGCCCTCCGCATCCTGGACCCCGGTCTTGCCGGACGGATCCACGGCCAGGGCGCTGGAGCCATCCACGATCACCTCCTCGCCATCCGCCAGTTTCTTACGCACGGCGCCATCCCTGCCCACGATCATGGCGCCCCGGGTACCCACCACGCCCAGGGAACTCTCGCTCAGCGGTCCCCACCAGCTGACCTCCAGCGACCCCATGCCGCCGTTGGCGAAGTGCAGCACGACATGACCGTGCTCGTCCGCCTGAATGGTCGGCCGCACCCGGGCCACGTGGGCGTAGACACTGTGTACCGGACCGCCCAGCCAGCACAGCCAATCGCCATCGTGGCTGCCGAAGTCCAGGGTCACCCCGCCGGACTGCTCCTGGTTCCCGTACCACCGGCCCGACATGTCGCAGGGCATGAAGCGCCGCGTCCAGCAGCTGATCAATTCTCCCAGTTCGCCGGAATGCAGCGTCTCGGCCATCGTGCGGTAAGGCTCGATGAACCGCAGGACATAACCCAGCATGTACTTGACGCCTGCGGCCCGCGCCGCGGCGATCATCTCATCCGCGTCCTCGACGTCCAGGCAGACAGGCTTCTCCGTGAAGATGTGTTTGCCGGCTGCCGCCGCGTCCAGGACGATCTGTCTCCGGTTGAACGGCTCCGTGCAGACCCACACCGCATCGATGTCCGCCGCCAGCACGTCGCGGTAATCCAGCGTCCAGGGCACGCCCAGTTCGGCACCGAGGGCTTCCGCCTTGTCCTGGATCAGATCGCAGACCTGCACCACCTGCACCTCCGGCATCTTCTTCAACACGCCGGCATGGTGCCGTCCCATGCCGCCCATACCGATCATTCCGACCTTGATCACGTTGTCTCCTTTGCCTTCGACGAGATGCCGATACCTTCGACGGGAAACCGGTGGCACCGTACTGCACCAATAAATCCGGTATCCGGCCGGTGCCGTGCGGGAATATGTGGCGCAACGCAGGTAGCGCCGAAATTCCGCCTTAAGCAAGGAAGCGGAGATCCGCGTGTCAACATCCGGGGCAAGCTTCACGCGCCTGCTCGCGCGGTTGCTCGCGCGCCTGGATGATCGGCCGGAGGATCGCCCGTGCGGTCGCCCAAGTGGTCGTCCGTGCGGTCGGCCGAGTGGTCGTCCGCGTGGTCGCCGATGTAGTTGCCCGGGCGGTGGTGCCTGTGACTGCCGCTGTGCCTGTCCGGGCGATCGCCCATGCAGTCATCCGCCAGGTCGCCGGTGCATGCGACCAACGGCACCGACGCCAACAACCGTTGCCCACGGTCCAAAACCAGACTGCGGTATGCTGCGCCTTGGTAGCGGCGACCGAGGGACGCCAAACCGTCAGTCGGTGCAGACGCGGTCTCCAACGATGTGCCTGTCCGGACAACTCCCGGAGCGTCGACGAGCGGACCGCGGATGCTTGGCGCTCGATGGTAGGATTGCCTACTGTACTACGGAACCGCGTCGCTGCCTGCCGAATGGCGTCGCGCCGCTGCATCCCATCCCGAACTCCAGCCGTCGGCATCTTCTCGGGAGGCGAAAACCCCATGATCAAGATCGCGGCCGGCCTGCTGAGCGCAGTGATCATTCTGCTCATCCTGGCCGGAGGAACCCTGTATCTATTGGTGCGCGCTTCTCTGCCGCGCACCCGGGGCGAACGATCCGTGCCTGGTCTGAGCACCGCCGTGACCATCACGCGGGACGCGTCCGGCGTTCCCACGATCCGCGGCCATGAACTGCTGGATGTGATCCGCGCCCAGGGTTTCGTCCACGCCCAGGAACGATTTTTTCAGATGGACTGTACCCGCCGGTTGGCCGCCGGTGAACTGGCCGCGCTCGTGGGCGAATCCGTCGTGGACATGGACCGGCGATACCGCACTTTCCGGTTCCGTACCCTGGCGCAACAGGTGCTGCCGGGCCTGAGCGAGGACCAGCGCCGCATGCTGGAGGCGTACGCCGAAGGCGCCAATGCGGGTCTGGCCGGCCTGCGCGTCCGCCCACCGGAATACCTGCTGTTGCGCCAGTCGCCGGCAGCGTGGCAGCCGGAAGACTCGATTTTGATCCTGTATGCGTTTCATCTGGGTCTCACCGGCGACCTGTATGACCTGGAAAAGCACCTGGGCAGCATGGAGGCCGTACTCCCCCTTGAACTGTTCGAGTTTCTCACACCGTCGCTCACTCGCTTTGACGCCCCTCTTTCGATGGCGGCGGAGCCGGCCGAATCGGGTTATACCCCGCAGCCGATTCCCGGACCCGAGGTGGTCGATCTGAGAGGCCAGCCCCCCATCGAGCTGCCGGCGCGACGCATCGTCCAGTCCGCGTTCATCGTTCCGGGCTCCAACAGCTTCGCCGCCGCCGCCGGGCGCACGGTCCACGGCGGCGCCATCCTCGGCAACGATCCCCACCTGGACCTGCAACTGCCCAGTCTGTGGTATCGGCAGGTGCTGGAATGGAAAGGTGGCCGGGCGCAGGGCGTCGCCACGCCCGGAGCCCCCGGTATCCTCATCGGCGCCTCCGAGCATCTGGCCTGGGGAGCGACGGTCAGCATGGCCGATCCCGCGGACCTGGTAGTGGTCGAGGTGGACCCGGCCGACTCGTCCCGCTACCTCACTCCGGAAGGCAGCGAAGCCTTCGTGGTGCATCACGAGGTCGTGCCCATCCGCGGCGCCGAATCGATGCAGCTGGAAGTGCTCCAGACTCGGTGGGGGCCGGTGATCGACCACGACTGGCGCGGCCGGCCACTGGCTCTGCGGTCGCCGATGCTGGACCCGTCCACCGTCAACATGCACCTTCTCGAGATCATCCTGGCCGACACCCTTGAGCAAGGCATCGAACTGCTCGGCGGCTGGTACGGACCGTCGATGAACTGGCTGCTGGCCGATGCCACCGGCCGCATCGGCTGGGTCGTCAATGGCTACCTGCCGCGGCGCCGCGGTCTTACCGGCAAGGTTCCCCGGTCGTGGCGCCACGGCGATATCGGCTGGGACGGCGTCCTGGACGAGTCCCTGCGGCCGCGGCTCATCGACCCGCCGTCGGGTGTGTTGTTCACCGCCAATCATCGCACGGTGCACAGCGGACACGCCGCCCACCTGTCGCAACTGTGGGCCATGCCGTATCGCGCCTACCGCATCCAGGAGATGCTCGCCGCCGAAGAGCGTTTCTCCGAGGCGGATTTTCTGGCCATGCAGCTGGACACCCGCAGCGAGCCACTGGAGCTGATCCGGCAGATCGTGCAGGAAGTGCTGCCGTACGATGATCCGGATGTCTCGCTGGCGCGGGTACGGCACCATGTGGACGCCTGGAATGGCCGCGCCGACACCGACCAGCCCGGTTTCCGCCTGCTGCACGCCTTCTACCGCGACCTGATCGAAGGCACCCTGGCCCCCTTGATGGCGCCGGTCCGGGAGGCTGACCCGGAGTTCGTGTATAAGTGGTACCTGGCGGATGAACCGCTGCGGCGCATCCTGGAGAGCCGGCCGCCGCACCTGCTCCCCCCGGGGCACGCGGACTGGCCGGCGTTCCTGCGCAGCACGCTGACGCGGACCGTGCAGAGCATCCAGACCACAACCGCCGAACCTGCGGCCGGCATCGACGCGACCTGGGGCGACGTCCATCAGACGCGCATCCGCCATATTTTCTGGGGCCGCGTCTTCGCCGGACTGAGCCGCTGGGTGGACCGCGCGGGGGACCCTCTGGCCGGCTGGATGCACTCCGTGCGCGTCGCGGAGCCGGACTTCGGCGCCTCCATGCGGATGGTCGTCAGCCCCGGACACGAAGAGACAGCCCTCTTTCACCTGCCCGGGGGACCAGGCGGCCACCCGCTGTCGCCGCACTATGCCGACGGCTACGAAGCCTGGCTGCACGGGACTCCCCGACCCTTCGAGCCCGGAGCGCCGCACCGCACCCTCACCCTCGTGCCTTGAGGCGATGGCGCCCGGGTTTGCACCGCCGACCGCAGCCGGTTCCAGCCTTCGTCTGCCGGTTTGCATTGGGGTGCACCCGTCCAAGGGCGGGAAACGAACCGCCCGGATGAATGACATTTCCCATTGATTTCCGGAGGATACAGCCATGCAGACCTACGACGAACCCGCCCGCCGGCTCCCGGTGACGCGCCAGGCCGATGTCATCGTGGTCGGCGGTGGCCCTGCCGGCCTGGCTGCGGCTATCGCCAGCGCCCGAATGGGAGCCCGCACAGTACTGATCGAGCAATTCGGCTACCTGGGCGGCACCGCTACGGCGTCCCTGATGGCCTGCATCAACGGGTTCCGCAACCAGGTCGAGCCGGACGCCACCCAGACCGTACGCGGCCTGGCCGAAGAAATCGTGCTCCGCCTGAAGGAACTGGACGGCCTGGGCCGCAGCCCGTATCCGCAGAAATCGTATCCCACCGAACCGGGCCGGCTGGAATATAGCTATGCCATCGACACCGAACGGTTCAAATTCGCCACACTGCAACTGTGTGTCGACGCCGGCGTCGATCTCCTGTTCCATACCTACTTCTGCGACACCATCGTGGCGCATGGTCAGGTCACCGGCGTCATCGTCGAGAACAAATCCGGCCGCCAGGCGTTGCTTGGAACCGTGGTCGTGGACGCATCCGGAGACGGAGACGTGGCGGCCCGCGCCGGCGCGCCGTTCTGGCAGACCCACATGGACGAGGCACCGCGTCTGAACGACGCGATCATGTATCGCATCGCCTTGGGCGGCAGTCGGCCGGCGGACCTGCATGCCTGTGATTTCGGCTCCACCGCCGTGGTCTGGGGACCCGGCGTGCCCGCCATGCCGTGCACCGATGCGGAGGCGCTGTCCCGGGCTGAAGTGGAAGCGCGCCTGCGGGTGTACCAGGATCTGGAGGCGAAAAAGACCAGGGAACCCGCCCTGGCGGCGGCACGCATCGTGGAAACACCACCGCTGCTGGGCATCCGCCAGACCCGCTTCATTCAAGGCGAATACCGCCTGACCGCGGACGACGCCATCGAGGGGCGCCGGTTTCAGGACGTCGTGGCCATCAGCTCCTGTCCCATCATCCACTACTATGGCTACCGCCGCTACCTGGAACACGAGGGTTACGATATCCCCTACCGTTGCCTGGTACCGCTGCAGGTGGAGTCGCTGCTGGTAGCGGGCCGCTGCATCTCCAGCGACCAGCAACCGTACGAATCCCACCGGGCCATGGTGCCGATCATGGCCATCGGCCAGGCGGCCGGGGTGGCCGCGGCGCTGTGCGGCCGCACCGGGGTGCAGCCGCGCGCGCTGGATACGGATCTGCTGCAGCAGGAGCTGCTGGCGCAGAACGCCCAGCTTCGACTGGGCGGCTGAGCCCCGGAGGTGGGCGAGCTTTACTGCACGTTGAGAGTCTCTGCCTCCACGTCGTCGAACCTGGTGGTGCCGGTGCCGTCCAGGCGCCATCGCCTTCGCGGTCCATCACCCTTGCCGTGACTCCGGCGCGGGCAGCGCCCGGGCACGCCTCTTTCCGGAGCGAACGGATATCACCCGACAACGGGTGCGCAGCCCACCCTACAGCAGGTGCGTAGCCGCGACAATGCCAGCTGCCTTACGACGGCGGTTGCTGAAGCTCCAATCGCACGGTGCCAGCCCGCCCGCTGCGCACCACGATGCGCGCCGCCGGTTTACCGCTGCAGCGTATCACCCATCTCACCTTGCGCCGCTGCCGGCCGGATACGCCGTTGCCGCGCCACGCATCGCCGCCGTAACCGTCCAATTGACCGAGCTCTTCACGCGCCTTGCCGACCAGCAGCTCAGCGCCGTCGCCCAGCTCGATGCGCGCCTCGATGGGACGGACCGCCCCCATCTTCACGGCCTGCTCCGTTCCCTGAGTGGGCAGGTACCCGTCGTTGCGTATCGCCACTTCCAGGCTGTAAACGTCATCTCCCAGAGGCTTCACCGCATGGATCGCGGCGGCCAGGCGGGGCGATGCCTGAGCATGGGCCAGCAGAAAAGCCGTCTCCTTCCGGCAGGTCTCCTCCAGGCACTGCGGTGGAGCATTGTTGCGCAGCAGGCGTTTCCAGCCGCCGATCTCCACTGGGCCCAGCTGCGGATGATCGAAAGCGCGCCAGTCGACAAAACCGTCGCCGCCCAGAGTTGCGTCGTTCCAGCGCAGCAAAGAGACCTCCATCGCTTCAAGTCCGTCCAGGTCGCGCTCCTTGTTCATGCGGCTAAGCTCCAGATAATCCTTGCCGCTGCGGGCCCGCAGGTCCCATAACTCCACCGTGAACGCCGCCAGCCCGAGAAACTCGTAGCACCAGCAACCGAAGTCGCCGTGAATGGCATACACTTCATCGTTGAGCTTGTAGTCGGAAAACAGTATGTAGCCGGTTTCCCGCACGCCCAGACGGCCGATCTCCCAGAAGCGGCGCAGATCCGCCGGCGGCATGTCCTTGTCGGTCTGCGTCGACGGGGGACGGATGATCGACTCCATCCCCGTATGCAGCGACTGAACGCCCCAGATGTTGGGGTGGGCGTGCACAAACTCCGCCAGAGCGCGGGTTTCCGGCTCGGAGAATGGGTAGTCGCCGGCGCCTTCCTGCCGGACCTCGGGCTGCCAGTTGGCCGGGAAGTTGCGGTTGAAATCCAGTCTCTGCCCGGGCGGCGCCACGCCTAGTTCCACGCCGTCGTAATCCTCGACCAGGCCCTCGGGGAAGACGCGGTAGAAGGTCCCCTCCGTGTCGTTGAAGCGCCGGGGCACCAGAAGGCGCGGATCCTCGGCCGACACCTTCCAGCCGCCGCCAGGATCCTCCATACGCATGGACAGAACGAGACCATCGCCGTCGATGTCCTGGGCATGAAGTCCAGAACGCGCCTCTTCGTCCGGATACATCCGCGTACCGCTGCGTACCCAGCAACCGTTCGACAGAATCTGTTCCACCCCGTCAGGACTGACGACGGGGATGACATACAGTGCCGTGCTGTCCACCAGCCGGGTGATCGCCGCGTGATTACCGTAGCCCGACAGCAGCGTCCAGGCATAGTGCAAGGCGGCCGTGGAGGCGGTCACCTCACTGGCATGGATACAGCCATCCACCATGAACCCGGGTTTGTCGGCCGATTCGCCGGGACCCGTGATCGTCAGCGCCCAGATGTCGCGTCCCTCGCGGCTCTGGCCGATGGATTCGAGCCGGGCGATGGAAGCGAATTCACGGGCAAAGGCCTGCAGCAGCGCGGTACGCTCGTCGTGCCGGTAAAAGGTGTCGAAGGCGGGGCAGTCCATACAGGTCTCCTCTGGCTCGGTGAGAACGGGTGATTGACCAGCCTGTTGCTATACCCGATCGGTACGGGCGTTGCGCAGGAGCCGGCGGGTCTGTCGTCAGGTGCATTCGACCGCGATACGACAACCACCCCCATTGTCTGGCTCATCACGAAGAAAATGAACAAGGCTTTTGGCTTCAGGGCCATTGAGCCCGTCGCCCTTGACGGCGTGGAGCGGAAGCCCCGGCAGTCGGGGTCACCGGGTATGCGATCACACGCGGTCCCGCCCCTGAGCCAATCGACGCGCAACCGGTCAAGAGATGCGCTATTGAGAACGATCACCTTGGTGAAAAGCTCAGCGAGGCAGCCTTGACAGAGGCTTTGAAAAATACAGCTTCCAGCTTGTGCCCATGATGAGACTGACAATAACAGTTCCGTTCCTTTTTCTATGCATAACGGCCGACGCCGACGCCCAGGCCACCTCCATGCCCACGTTTTTTGCACCGACTCGTGGCTTTCGCTCCCATACTGGACGCGCCGTCGGCTGTCAATGGACATCCATTTCCGCGCACTGGGGTGTGGTTCACGGTAATATCTGGCCAGGTTGCCTTGGGGGCGGTTCCCGCGCCAGCGACACGCAGACGGATCGTCACCCATCTTTGCGGAAGTCTCTGATATGAATATTCTCGAGTTTCTTCTGTTGCTGCTGATTGCCGGCGTGTGCGGATCACTTGGACAGGCGATCACCGGTTTCTCGCGCGGTGGAGGCCTGGTCGCGATTGTGCTGGGTTTCATCGGCGCAATCGTGGGCACATGGATGGCCCGCAGTCTAGGCCTTCCGGCTTATATCACCGTGCAGATCGGTGGTAGAGCGTTCCCCATCCTCTGGTCCATCATCGGATCGGCCACGGTCGTCATCGTCATCGCCCTGCTCACCGGACGACGCACAAGATAATACAGGGCGCAGCACTAAGCCGAGTCGGCTGGCCTATATGGGTGCTTCTCAGAGACAAACCGCGCTTGGCGCTTCTCTGGCGGGAGCTGTCCGGCGCCGGCCGAGGTAGGGCCTTGACAAAGCCTGAAGCTTCCTATATGAACCGGATAGAGCTTAGCTGCTTAGGTTTTGGCCATGTGCGGTGCGCGACGCTAGGACGCTAGGTTCTGTTTCCTATGGATTCGATTAGTATTCGCAACCATATTGCATTCATTCACCGCAAACCAATTATGAGTCGATATGAATATCACAAAAGGAGACTGGAACCAGATCAAAGGAAAGCTGAAACAGGAATACGGCGAACTCACAGACGACGACCTCGCCTATATCGAAGGAAGAGAAGATGAATTGATCGGCCGGATACAGGAAAAAGTGGGCAACACAAAAGAAGAAATTGCCAGCAAAATTAAATATTTGCTCGAGAGCTGGAGCTCTGATGATTCTGAACCCTAACCGTGCAGCCGGAGTTGGGCTCGAGACCAGCCCGGACGACCGAGCGGCTCGCGGGTTTGACACAACATTCGGGGTGTTGCTGGCCTGAGGAGATACCCCCTATGAAAACCGCTTT
>SLHA01000065.1 GCA_007136405.1 Candidatus Latescibacterota bacterium | reverse complement strand
GTCCGGCGACGAGACCGGCGGCCAGTTTGAACCCCGTGGCGGCCGCATGTCGCAAGACCTTGGGTGACGGGGTGTAGATGTCCTGGATGACGCCCACGGCCGTACCCCATTCGGCCCTGACAGTCTCATACAGGTCCGTCAGGCAGACCTGCTTGTGGAACACGGCCTGCGGGTTGGTGCGAAAGGGGAACACGTAAGCGGCCACGGCGTTGCAGTGCCGCATCAGAAAACGCCCTATCAGGTCCTGCCGGGGGATTCCCTGCAGGTCGGACCGTTGCAGGATGGCCGGGCTGTGCAGCGCCCCTGCCGCCAGGATGGTGACCTTGCCGGCCAGGCGGGAGGTGGTGCCGTCCAGGGCATTCACGCACCGTGTTTCCGTCACTCTGCCGTGCTGCACGATCAGATCGCGCACGATGGTATGATCGCGAATTTCCAGGCCATCTGGATGCAATGCCTCCAACACGACAACCGCAAGGTCGTTTTTGGCACCGATCCGGCAGGGGAAACCGTCGCAGGTGTTGCAGCGAATGCACAGTGCGCGCGCAGGGTCATGAAAGTTGATAGCGAGCGGCAGCCGGAAGGGTCTGAATCCGCTCTGCTCGGCGGCCAGGAAGATGCGCGCTGCAGGAGGGCTCAGATCCACGGGGTCGCCTGGATATGGAGCGCAGCGCGGTGGTTCGCAGGGGTCAGTGCCGGCGTCCCCATGGACGCCCAGAAGGCGTTCGGCCCGTGAATACCAGGGTTCCATCTCGGCATAGGGCAATGGCCAATGCTGGAAGTCCGTGGTGCGCAACCGCATCGAGGCGCCGCCATACAATACGGACTGTCCTCCTACCAGAGCCGGTGCTGGTACGCGGGTAAAACGGCGGGCACCGTACTGCCGGACCAACAGGGGCGAACCGGTGCGGTATCTATGCCGCAGTAAAATGGTCTCCGGATCCCAGTCCTGTTCGTCGCGCGCGGTCCAACCGCCACGCTCTACGAGGGCCACGCGCCAGCCGGCACGCACCAGCCGGTGGGCGGCCATGGCACCGCCAAAGCCGGAACCGATGACCACGGCATCGAACTGCTCGACAGGTGATTTCATGCCAGGACTTGCGCGGGATGCGCCGCGCGCGCGGGCGCGGCTCAGGTGCGCATCAACTCCAGCACACAGGCTGCGGCGACGACAGCGATGATCGCCAGCGCGACAAAGTGGAACCTCTCGCGGTGCTCGATCCAGTATGCCATGCGCGGAAGGTCCGGACGGAATTTCCCGGACATGTTGCGTTGTATGTAGGTCTTGTAGTACTCGACCACGAAGCGTTCCAGCCCGCCGTTCATGTATACGAGCACCCCCAGCGTCACGGGCGATGCGGGCCGGTTAAGAAAGTAGAACAGGGGACTCAACCCGGCAAGCACCAGCGCCGAGCGCTGGAATTTGACCGGTTTGAATCCCTCGAACGGGGCATCCTTGTACGCACCTCCCAGCGACACCAGCAGCCCTGTGCCATAGGCCGCCAGCAGGAACCCCCAGTACGAAACCACGCTGACCGACACCAGCAGAACGGCGAAAACCAGGATCACGATCCCCGCGCCTGCGCTGTAGCGCAACGCGTCGCTGGAAACGTACTTCCCCAGAAAGGTGATGCGCGAGGGCACGAAATACTTGTCCTGATCCTCTGTCCTGAAAAAACCTTTGTAGATTTCGGCCAGGAACCGCTCGAGTCCCATCACCACAAAGAACAGTTGGATCCAGCTCAACGAACGCACCGTGTCGCGCAACGGCGGAGCGAAAAACAAGGGTAGGAAAAGAAGAACATGGAAAACCACGCTGCGGGGAAACGTCCACGGCTTGAACCCTTCATAGGGCGAATCCTTGAACGCGCCCCAAAGCGAAGTATACAGGCCGGAGACGATGACTACGGTGAAAGGGAGCAGCATGTCCATCGAGTTCTCCTCGAATTCACGGTGTGATGCCTTGCACATGGATGACGGCGATCCAGGCGAGGCCGCGGATCCCGGGCAGCCTCAACACGGCCCGGTCCAGCCGATCCAGCATGGCGCGCAGGGGCGCGAATCCCGGCAGGCCATGCAGCGGTACGGCCGCCAGCACCAAAAGTCCGAAGAACCGGCTTTCCGACGCAACGAATCCGGCCTCGATCTGCCGTACCTCCCGGAAGGTCAGCGGGTGCTCGTCGATCGAGCGCAACCGCGGGGTCATCTTGCGATACGCGGCGATCAGCGGATTGTGCGCCAGCGGTTCGAAGAAGACGGCTCTGCCGTCCGGCTTGAGCACTCGCCGGATTTCGTCCACGGCCACGCCCAGATCGACGTGATGCAGAATCCCGCTGCCGCAGACCGTATCGAAGGATGCCGGCGGGAACTCCATCTGTTCGACGTCCATCTGCCGGCAAGTGATGGCGTCTGTCAGGCCCAGCTCCCGAGCCTGTGTCCGTGCGGTCTGGACGCCCACCGGTGAAATGTCGATGGCTGTGACCCGGGCTCCGTGCCGCGCCAGGTCGAACGCCGCGCTGCCTGTGCCGCAGCCGTATTCCAGCACGGAACGATCGCGGCAATCCCGCAGAACGAGCTCCTGGTAATGGGCCTTGGCCCCGGCGGCGGCGGCGTAATACTTGGCCACCGGTTGCCGGGCCTGCTCGGAGAATATGTGGTCGTGAAAATCCGCTTCCCGCTTGAGCCGGTCTTCGTTCACGGCGTGTCCTTCCCGGAAGGTTGGGTGGCGTATGTTCAGCTGCTCCTGGTGCGGGTTGGCCAGCATGACCATCCACCGCTCGGACGATTCAGGCTGTCCACCCGTCTGGCTTGGGTCGAGGCTACCTCACAGGACGCGGGCCGCTGCCTCGATCCATTCGGCATAGTTACGCCGGAATGTGTCGGTGGCGGGATGCTGGAAGGGAGTGCAGGTAGGCGTCATTACATAACCGGCGCGACCGGCGGCGGTTCGGGCAATAGCCTCTACGCGCCTGGTCATGGTCCCGGGTGGCGAGAAATGAAACTCCTGATCCTGGATGTGTCCCATCAGGCACAGTTTGCCTGAGGTGGCGTCGAACAATTCCTCTAGGGTCATATCTCCCTGATCCGGCGGTTCGACCGGTTCGAGGACATCGGCCTCTGTGGCGACGATGGCCTCCAGCACGTGACGCACGCGGCCGTGACAATGAATGCTGGCAGGAAAGCCCGCGTCATGGATCATGCGAATGAGCCGTTGCTGGTATGGCGTGACCAGCCGGGCGAACACGGCCGGCGCTACCATGGGCGGGGTGCACACCTCCGGTCCGGCGGTGTAGAACAGGAACGGTTGACCCGCGCAGGCGCGCAGCTGGTCCTGCAGCGTGGATTGGATACGGTCGAACATAAAGTCGATCAATTTCACCACCGGATCGATGTCGGTGTGGCAGCGCACCGCGAAGTCATTGAAATCGAACAGCGTGGCCGCGGCATGCATGGGGTCGTCGTAGCTCACGTAGATCACACCTCGATCCTCCAACAGGGCATCGAGCTCGAGCGCCGGAGAAGCATCGAACTGTTCCGGTTCATAAGGCAGGGTCATGTACATGCGGATGTGATCGTCCGTCTTGATGAAATGCTCGGTGACCATGCTGGGTTGTCCCTGTGGCTTCACGGTCACAGAACGCAGATCACCGGCCGGTGTATGCAGAATGCGCGTGGTGCGCTCCTGGCCGGCAAGTTGCTCGTGTAAGACTTCCATACGGTCTTCGACGGTTTTCGGGGACGCGGTTTTCCTGCGGGCGAGTCCGCTTTTGCACAACATGCCGGCCTTGTCCCAGACCAGATCGAGCAACTCGGTATACGACGGATCCTCCCGGTGCGCCGAACTGAACGGATGCAGGTTATAGGTGGCGAACGGACACCGGTCCACCGGTTCGCAGCGAAAGGCGGCAAACATGCGTTCCTTGCGGTTCATGCACGGGCTCCTTCCGGTATCGGGTCCTGGCCTGGACGGCGCCAGGGGTCACGTCTCCAGCTGGAAACACTGGTGTACACGCGGTCGACGGGCGAAATCCCGCGGTATGGTCTGGCGGGTTATATCGACCAAGTGCCACGGCTGCAGTGCCGCCTCGTCCAGACGAAACCGCTGATAGTTGGTCGAAAAGATCAGGACACCTCCCGGGCGCAGCAAACGCGCCGCCTGGCTGATCATAGCGACGTGATCACGCTGGATATCGAGGTGTTCGGGCGTCGCCTTCGAGTTGGAGAACGTGGGTGGATCCAGGAAGATCAGATCCCAGTGCTGCCGCTGTTCGTCCGCTGCCGTTTTGAGCCACGCGACCGCGTCGGCTCGAACTAGCCGGTGCAGGTTGGCCTCCAGGCCGTTCAGTTCGAGGTTGCGCCGGGCCCAGTCCAAGTACGCGGCGGACAGGTCGATCGAGGTGGTGGATGCCGCCCCAGCCACTCCGGCGTGTACCGTGGCAGTAGCCGTATAGGCAAACAGGTTGAGAAAGTGACGCCCGGGAGCGAGCCGGGCGATGAGGCTGCGAGTGGGCCGGTGATCCAGAAACAGGCCGGTATCCAGATAGTCGGACAGGTTCACCAGTAACCGGCAGGCGCCTTCGCGCACGGTGTGGAAGATGCCGTTCTGCCGTACCCGGCCATACTGCTGTGGCCCTCGCTGCCGCTGCCGCAGCTTGTAATACAGGTGGTCCGGGGTCAGATTCAGCACGGCGGCGATGGTCTCCAGGGCCGCCTCCCGGCGCTGGCGGGCCCGTTCGGGATCGACGCTGGCGGGCGCCCGGTATTCCTGCGCATGCACCCACAACTCGGTACCGCGATACAGATCGATAGCCAGATTGAACTCCGGCAGATCCGCGTCGTACAGACGGTAGCAGTCCACACCGTGGCGGCGCGCCCACTTGCCGAGGGTGCGCCGGTTCTTGCGCAGCCGGTTGGCGAACATCTCCGCACTGTCAAGCAACCCCCCGGCCGTTGGCCGGCCCGCACCGCGGAGAAACGCAGCGGCGTCGTTTTCAGCAGGAACCTCCGCACTACGCTCGGTTCCGTCGGTCGAGGCGGCGTGAGCGGATCCCGACGGGCGCCCGCGCGCCGGGGCGGCGGGGCTCTCGTGCGTCGAAGATGCGGTGCGCTCGTGCGTAGAAGCGGCGGGCGGGGCGGTAACCGGGGCGGTAAGATGATCACGCTTCGGGACCGCGGGCGGCTCGCTGGACCGGATATCCTGGCGTTTGGTTGCGGGAGCAGCGGGGCGCCCGCGCGCCGGGATAGAGAGAGGCTCGCGCTTCTGGGCGGCGGGAGGCTCGAGAGAACACTCGCGCATCGGTGCTGCGTGGTGTTCAGGAGCCGGCGCCGCCGGCGCCGCCGTGCCCGGCAGACCGGGGCCTGTGTCGCGCGCATCCTTGCCGCGCTTATCCGTGCGGTGGTCCAGGCTCGGTGCGTTTTTAGCGCGATTCTCGGCCTGCCGCCGGGCGCGCCATTCCTTCTCCCGGGTCAGCGTCTTGTCGTCCAGTTCGAAGCGCAGCAGGCAGCAACGCAGATCACCGTTATACATCGTGTTGGACAGCCGGGCCCGAATTCCGAGCTGCTGCCCCAGCTCGGGAGTGGTCAGGACAGCCGCTCGCCATCCAGCAAAACGGGCGGACAACAGGCTGCCGAGTTGCCGGTACAGCGGCATGAGGAGTTCCCTGCTGTCCAGTCGCTCGCCGTACGGCGGGTTGGCCACCAGCAAGCCCGGGGCGGATCCCGGCGGCCGGCATGCGCTCAGCCGGCGCCGCTCGACACGTATCCACCGGTCCAGACCTGCCTGCCGGCAGTTGGCCCGGGCGGCGTCGACCGCGGCGGCATTCGCGTCACAGCCGGTGATGGCGGGCAGTACCGCCGGATCCATGCGCCGGCGAACCCGCGCCTGCTGCAGGACCTGCTGCCAGAGCGCCTCGTCATGTTGCCGCCATCCATGAAATCCGAAGCGATGGCGCAGCAGGCCGGGAGCGATGTCCGCCGCCATCAACCCGGCCTCGATCAGCAGCGTGCCGGATCCGCATACCGGGTCCAGCAACGTTCCACCGGACTGCGCCACTTCCGGCCAGCCTGCCCGCATGAGCATCGCGGCTGCCAGGTTTTCCTTGAGCGGCGCTTTCACAGAATGAGCCCGGTACCCGCGCCGGTGCAGACTCTCACCCGACAGGTTGAGCGATAACGTGGCTGCATTGCGATCGATGTACACGTCGATGCGCAGATCGGGAGACTGCACATCGACGGACGGCCTCCTGCCGCAGGCTGACCGGAACTGATCGACCACCGCGTCCTTGGTTTTCAGCGCCGCGAAATGGCTGTGATCGAGGCGCGAACGAGAGACATTGCAGGAGACTGCCAGGGTGGCTTCGACGGACAGGTGCTCGGACCAGTCGACGGCCTGGACGCCGGCATACAGCGCTGCGGGCGTAGTGGCGGGAAAGTGCGCCACCGGCAGCAGCAGGCGGCTGGCCAGACGCGACCACAGGCAAACCTGGTAGCCCAGTTCCATGGTGCCGGAGAAACCCACACCGGCCCGCGCCGGCGCCACCTGGACCGCACCCAGTCCGCTCAGTTCCTTAGCCAGCAGATCTTCCAGGCCGCGCGGGCAACTGGCGAAATACCTGTAGGTCATGGACATCGGGTTCCCATCGTCGGGTAAGGAGGCGCGCGGCGATCCGGTTCTGAACTCCGTGCACCCCCGGACAGATCACGCCACCATGGCAGGGCGACGGTGCGGCGCAGTCGCGGCGCAGGAAATGCCGGCCGGATTCAACGGTCAGCCTGTCCGTCGGGACCGGCTTGTGGCCAGGATGAACATATCCACCATGGCGGCCGAGTTCAAGCTCCGGCTGTCCATACTCGGCTGTCCCTGCACCACTGCCTCCGCACCAGGGAATCCGCAACGCCTGGACACACATCGCTGGCCACGCACCGTTGCCTGGGCGCCGCTGCCTGGACACCGTTGCCGGCGCACTGCAACACATGCAACACAAGAGTGGCAGGAAGCAGCTTCTTCCAGGGCGCGCATTCGGCTGGACTCGAGCTCGCCGGAACGGCAGCCGTGTCCGGGGCGATTCGCCAGGATTGCGGCTAGATCCTATTCTGTACCCCTGGCGGACAGTCGCGTTCCTGCTTGTCGCAGGCAGGTACCCGATGGTGTTACGGTCTGTGGGGCAATGTGAAACCTGATTCCGGAAATGGTATATGGCTACCGAGACTACCCGCTGCCGGGCCCGCGATCTGGGCATCCAGGTGGGCATTCTGCCACCAGCACAACTGAATGCGATCACGGACGTGCCCGGCGTCCGTGTCGGGCACCACACGGTCTGGAAAGATCCGGACATTCGTACCGGTGTCACCGTCATCGTGCCCCATCCGGGCAACCTGTTTCGGGAAAAGGTCCCTGGTGCGGTGTACTGCGGTAATGCCTTTGGCAAGCTGGCCGGCTCCACCCAGGTGGAGGAACTGGGTGTCATAGAGACTCCGGTGGCCCTGACCAACACGCTGAGTGTGGGGGATGTGGTCAGCGCACTCGTACGATATACTCTGGAAATGCCCGGCAACGAGGCCGTTCTTTCGGTCAATGCCCTGGTCGGAGAGACCAACGATGGCTATCTCAACGATATCCGTGGTCAGCACGTCACCGGCGCCCACGTGATGGCGGCGATGGAAGCCGCAGCCTCCGGCCCCGTCCCGGAAGGGACGGTGGGAGCCGGTACGGGAACATCGTGCTTCGGGTTCAAGGGCGGTATCGGCACGGCTTCCCGACAGCTTCCCGGTGACCTGGGCGGCTATACGGTGGGGGTGCTGATCCAGACCAACTATGGAGGGATCCTGACGATCAACGGTGCCCCTGTGGGACGCGAGCTGGGCCAGTTCAGCTTGAGTGCCCATGTCGCTGCACAGGCTGGCGGCTCCTGCATGATCGTCGTGGCAACGGACGCGCCGCTGGAGGCACGCAACCTTCGACGTCTGGCCAAGCGGGCCCTGTTCGGTCTGGCGCGCACCGGCTCGTATATGGAGAACGGGTCGGGTGACTACGCCATCGCTTTCTCGACGGCAAATCAGCCGCCACCCCGCAGCCGCCCTCCGACGCCTCGTCCAGGGAACTCTCTAATGCCCGATGCTCGTACGGGCCCCCTTTTCCTGGCAGCGGTGGAAGCCACGGAAGAAGCCGTGTACAACTCCATGTTCCGCGCCTCCACGGTGGTGGGGCGGGATGGGCACCGGCGTGAGGCCATCGACCTGGATCGCGTCCAGGCTATCTGCAGCCGGTACGGAGTGCTGCACCTGCAGGAACGTCTGCCTGGTATACCGGCTGAAATCTGCTCGAGCGGTCATGGGAGCGGGGCACAGTGATAGGCCCGAACACGCCCGCGCTGCACCCGGCAGACCCGCAAAGCCGGCGGCACTGCCTTGACGTCTTTGGGACCGAACAGGAGCCGATCTGCCACCTGCACAGCACCAATCAACTCGAACCGGAGCAGTTTGTTCCGGACCCAACCGACAGAGGAAGATAACATGGCGCGAAAAAAAGTACTGCTCACCGGTGCCACCGGTTTGATCGGACGGGCCTGCCGCCAACACTGGGGCGATCACTTCGATCTGCGGCTTGCTGTACACGACCCCAGGAAACTACCGGCAGACGCCGGTGATGCGGTCGTGGGAGACTGCGAGGACTACGACTTTATGCTGAAGGCAACCCAGGACATGGACGCAGTGGTTCATCTGGGAGCCATTCCGGGCGAGGACACCTTTCACAACCTGCTGCAGGCCAATGTAGTCGGCACCTACAACGTTCTCGAGGCCAGCCGTGTCAACAAGGTGAAACGTATCGCCTTCGCCAGCACCAACCACACCACCGGAGCATGGGAGTGGAATGGCATCCAGGCCAATCCGGACATGCCTCCACGGGCTGATTCGTTGTATGGTGCCTCAAAGGTGTATGGGGAAGTGCTTGGACGATTCTACGCGGACAAATACGGCCTGGAGTTCGTTTCATTGCGCATCGGCGGAGTGAACAAGGACGACAAGCCCCGGAATATCCGCTCCATCTGGATGTGGACCAGCCACCAAGATATGGCCGAATTGTGTCGTCTGGCCGTGGATGTGGAAGGGATTCAGTTCGCCATCGTGTATGGCGGCTCGGACAATCCGAACAGTTGTCTGGAGTTCTCCTCGGCGCGGGATATTCTGGGTTTTACACCCCAGGATCATGTCTCCGACTATCTGCACGAAATGCCCCCCGAAGTGGTCGCCAAACACGCCGCCACGGTGTGGCAGGTGCGTTCCCGGGATACCGGGTGCACACTGAAATAAGCGACGCCACACCGGCCGGGCAGGATCGGCATGCTCCCGTTTCTGCGGGTATGCTGTCCAGCGTATGCCGGTGCCGGTTCGATCGTGCGCGACGTTCGGCTTACCGTACCCGACGGCTGGATACCATCCAGTCGTCCAGCGGGACTCGTGGGCTCTATCAGGAGGTTTTCGAATACGGTGACAAAGACCCACAGGACAGATGGCCAACCTGCCAGATTCGATCTGCACGGCACTCTTCGTCCCGGTCTGGATATCCTGGCCAATGAGATCATCATCGCGTTGAAAAAACGAACCCGTTTCAAGCAGAACCTGGAGATCTATGTTCCGGGCCTGGTCATCGGGCATCCGGACACGGCTCTGCTGGACTTCGAGCTGGCGCGCACCGAACGCTTCCACGCGGAGCTGGGACGGTACGCGTACACGCGTTATGACAGTTTTTCGGACGTGGGCGACGTGCCCCTGGTCATCAAGCGCCGTGCCCCAGCCGGCCCGGCGCACAACTATCCGACGTACATGGGGCCGGAGATTCGCGCATTCTATGTGAACTGGGTTGAATCGAACTGCGAACCTGGATCGGATTCGGACACCTGGGGAGAAAGTGTCAGCGCCGATGTGGCGGCCATGATGAGCCTGGCGGAACGCATCACCATGGGCAAGTCGGTGGCCGAGTTCAAATTCCAGCAGCGGACGCAGGCTTATCTGGACACAGGTGGGGATGCAGACAGGATAGAGGGGTTGCTCACCAATCCCGGTCGCGAATCCGAGGTGATCGATCTCGCGCGTCGACTGGCCCGTATCTACGAGTTTGACGCGGATCAGGCGGTGGCCATCTTCACATGGATAATCCGCGCCACCGTCCGCGTCGAGATCAGTTACCTGCAGGCGCGCATTGCCCATGCAGGCGGAACCAAGAGATGAGCATGTCATCACGCGAGGCTTGCGGCGCGCTCTGGAGCCTGCTTGCGGCGCAGAAGTAGTGCCGCCATCCGGTTGAGGGCCCCCAGCGGCCGCCGAGACTGCGTCCGTAAGGTCCGCGCGGAAACCGGCCAGCACCCGGACAAGCGCCCCACCATCAGCGTTGCGCACCTCAATGGAGGCAACCATGCCAGTCATATTTCGTCGACAGTTGATCGCCGACATGCGTTACGAGTCCGCCGGGGTTTTCGATGTCACGGGCAATGGCCAGCTTGACATCGTTTCCGGCGAATGGTGGTACGAAGGTCCGGACTTCCGGGTGAGCCACCGCATAGGCGATATCATGGCCATAGGTGAGTATTTCGATGATTTCAGTACTATACCCATGGATATCAACGGTAACGGCCGGCTGGACTATCTCACCGGAGGTTTCTGGGGCAACAGCCTGCGCTGGCGCGAGAACCCGGGAGATCCGGCGGCCGAGTGGTCCGAACACGTGGTTGCGGAGACGGGCAGCGTGGAAACCACCCGCGCCTGGGATGTGGATGGTGACGGTCAGCTCGAGGTCATACCGAATACTCCGGGTGGGCCGCTGATCGTCTATAAGCTGATCACTGGAGCGGACGGACGCGGCACAGGCGTCTTCGAGGCCCACACCGTGTACGACCAACCGCAAGGTCATGGACTGGGTTGCGGAGATATAGCGGGTAACGATCGAATGGATATCGTCCTGGTGGACGGCTGGCTCGAGGCGCCTGCGAAACCCTTTGCTGAGGCATGGACATGGCATCCGGATTTCCACCTCAAATCCGCCAGCGTTCCCATTCTGGTCGTCGACGTGAATCAGGACGGCCTGCATGATCTCATCGTCGGGCAGGGGCACGATTACGGCCTGTCCTGGTGGGAACAGCGTGTTGACGCAGACGGCCGGCGTGCCTGGGTCGAACACCCCATCGATCCATTCAACTCTCAATACCACGACTTGCATTGGGTGGATATCGACGGTGATGGAAGTCCTGAGCTGGTCACGGGCAAGCGCTACCGGGCGCACAACGGGCGCGATCCGGGCGCTGGTGATGACGTAGGTGTCTATTATTTCAAATGGACCGGAGAGTCTTTTGTCAAGCAAGTTATAGACTTTGGCCCGGCACGGGTGGGCACCGGGCTTGGCATTCATGCCGCCATCGCCGACCTCAATGCCAACGGCAGGTTGGATATCGTCGCTCCGGGCAAAGACGGTCTGTATGTGTTCTGGAATGAGGGCACGGACTGACGCCCGCTGAGTGGCCGTCGCTGACGCCCGCTGAGTGGCCGTCAGCGCTTCTCTTGCATGGGACCAGACAGCCGCTGTTTCCGGCGGTCCGCCCTGCTCCCGACGGAACCGGCTGTGCCAGCGAGCAACTACCGTGATACCCAGAGCAGCCAGCATCACCCATCAGCATATTCTGAGCGTGATCAATACGGAGTGCCAGCGACTCGCCAACCGCGATGTCATTCGCCTTCTGGATGCTGGTTGTGGTGATGGAGTGCTGCTCGCCTACCTGCACCAGGCTCTGCGGCAACTGCGACCCGAGTACGTCTTTGATCTGTACGGATTCGATGTAAGCGACGGCGGCATCCAGCGGCAAGGTTTCCTTGATTCGGCCCGGGACACTCTGTCCAGCGTCGCGCCGCAGGAAGATTGGAACAGAAAACTCTCTCTTGTCGCAACGAATGAATGCTGGTCCTGTGAGGACGGTTACTACGATATTATCGTATCCAACCAGGTGCTGGAACACGTAAAAAACTTAGACAGATTTTTTAAAGAGACAAATCGTTCACTGAGAGAACAGGGAATAGGCATTCATCTTTTTCCTTTGAAGAACTATCTGTACGAGAGCCATCTGAACCTGCCTTTTGTCCATAAAATACATAGCCATGACTGCCTGAAGAGTTACATAAAGTTGCTTAGCCGTATGGGCTTGGGCAAGTATCTGTCACATAGACGGGCACACGGTGTTGACCTTGATGTTTATGCGGAAAGACATGCCGATTATCTGCATTATTACACCAACTATGTAAGCTATAAACAGGTTATGGGATGGGCGAAAAAGCATCTGTTGAGAGCCTCATTCCGCTATACCAGGGAGTTCTACGGTTCGAAACTTCGGTCCATGTTCAGGCTGACCCCCAGATACCGGTACCGAGTTGATCGTTACGTCATCCTCGATCTTCTTGCCGTCATAGTCCTCAAATACATCTCCAGCGTCACATTGGTGCTGGAAAAGAGAGAAACTTATCGCACGCGCTGAGCGTTAGCGGGCTCTATGCAGGCGTTTTCACGCGGATCGGCCGGCCGAAGCAGTCTACGAAGATCGTGCCAGGCAGAACACCCCGTCACTGTTCGTCGACGTTCGACTCTTGACCTCTGGCTCTGTATTACCTATATATATAAAGATACACAATTTATCTTATCCCCCCACTCGCATCGGACATCGCGTGTTTCGGTGGTGCGTCCGCGCAGACAAGCCGATCGACTTCCAGCCTCTGTACTACCTGCTGCACTGGCAACGCGATTCTGATGGCCGTGTCTCACCGTGTTCGATGCCTTCATGATTCACTCAAGGAGACGACCAATGGACTGCAAACAACGCGAAGGTGTGCTCGTTACTCCGCACCAGCGCCTTTCGGATGCTCAGATCAACCTGGTGGACAGCGTTTCGCGGGAACTGCTGCAGGATCCTGGACTGCTCTGCTACAACGAGGAAGCTACGCAGATCTACAAGCAGGCAGGTGCCAAGGTGGAAGATGCGGAAAACTGCCAGCGCGTCAAACTGCCTGATAGCATCATTGACAAAGCCATTCAAGATGCACCTTCCAGTATCACGCTGGGAGCGCGCAATCCGGACAACCGTCTGGTCCTCGACGCGCACGAGCCGCGCTCTCGCTTCGTCAGCGGCTCGGAGACCAACATCTGGCTGGATGTGGATTACGACGGCGCCACCCCCACCTTCACCCGCCAGCCGGGTTCTATCGAGCGGTTGTGCTGGGCGGCGCACTTGTCCGAGCAACTCGAGCACCTCGATGCTTTCATCCGCTGTGTCAACATCCAGGACCCGGAGGTCACGGAGCAGAACAAGGATGCCAACAAGTTCCTGGCCAGCTTCAACAACATCACCAAGCACGTGCAAGCCGGACTGACGGATCTGAGCGCCCTGGACGACATCCTGCGCATGGGGCAGATCATCGCTGGTGGTGAGGACGCCTTCGTTAAAAATCCGGTCTTCTCTCTGATCGCCTGCATCATCAAGAGCCCGCTGCAGGTGGTTGATGATACGGCCACCAAGGTCATCGAGATCAGCAGGCGCCGTATACCACTGGTTATCTCCAGTTCTCCCATGGGAGGGGCTACGGCCGCCTTCGACGAGTTCGGCATGGTGGCCCAGATCAACGCCGAGATCCTGGCCGGTATCGCGCTGACCCAACTCGTGTCACCGGGTACTCCCGTGCTCTACGGTAGTGTTCCGGTTCGCACCCGGCTCGATACCCTGGAGGACATGTACGGAGCGCCGGAGTTCAACCACTACAATCACGATTGCACGCAGATGGCCCGGTTCTACGGCCTGCCGTGTTACTCGACGGCGGGTGTGGGTGACAGCAGCGTACCCGGCATTCAGGCCACTGCGGAGAAATTGCTCACTTTGTTTTCCGCTCCTCGAAGCGGCGCGCAGTACATACACTATGCTTTCGGTCTGCTTGAACGCACCAACATGTTCAGTCCGGACCAGGCTATCCTGGACGATGCCCATATCGGCATGCTGAAATGGGAACTGCGCGATGCCATGGTTTCGGAGGATCGGAAGGAGGGTGTGTTGTCCATGATCCGCGAGGTGATGGAAACCAGTCACAAGACCTTCATGTACCATCTGCCGCTGCCGACACGCGAGCCGGTGTACGTGCGTTATCCTCTGGAAGACCCGGAAGGGGATGCGCTGCGTGCGGCACACCGCAAATACGAGGAAATCATGGCGCGCCCGCGTGATCAGCTGACCAGGGAGATGCAAAAGGAGATCTGCGCCAAGGTTCCAGGCGTACTGCCCAAGACCCTGGAGTCATAGAACTACAGGCAATGATGACGGCATGTGTTCGATGCATCGAGGTGCCGGTGTGCACCAGTCAACAGACGTCAGGATCGGTATAACAGGAGGTAAACTATGGCCAATAAAGCTGACAATGATCAGATGGGTGCCTATACGGAAGCCGTGCAAAGCGGGTTGTACGCCAAACAGACTGGACTGGTCGGCAAATACGACAATGTCCGCCGATATTGGGAGGACGAGATCACGCGTGATTTCATCCGTCCACACCTGCAGGAATTGATGAATTACAAACGCTCCTCCATGCAGCGCATCCGAATCATGGACATTGGTTGCGGCAGTGCTGACGGGTACGAACTGCTGGCTGGTATCCGCCAGCGGGATCCGGATCTGCAGGACAGTCAGATCAATCTGCTGACGCCGGACATGCTGGGGGTGTATTGCGGTGTGGACCTCAATGAGGACCTGCTGCACCAGGCTGCCAGTTACTATGGGCACCATCCAAAACTGGAGTTTCGGCAGGCTGATTTCACTCAGGGTCTGCCGCTGGACAAGGACGAGCGGAGCTATGATCTGTACTTCGCTTCGTACGGTACCTGGTCGCACCACAATCAGGACGAGACGGCCGTCCGTCTGCTGGCTGACATAGCCCGGCGCACCGACGAGTATGCCATCATCGTGTGCGACTGGCTGGGGCGGTACTCCTATGAGTGGCAGACCCTCTGGACCAATGATCTGACCGAAAACCGCAACATGGACTACGTCGTCTCCTACATCTACGAGAAAGAAGAGCGGGAAGCGCGGCGGGACGAACTGCAGCATCTGACCCTGCGGCTGATGTGCCGGCAGGAGATCGATGCCATCGTCGGCGCCGCCAGCAAGGAAGCCGGTACGGAGATCAAGCCGTTGCGGTTCTTCGATCGCTCCATTTTGACCGGCCGCCACATGGACACGGCGGACTACAATCCACATGCCCAGCCTCTGCGCCAGGCAGTGAACGTGCTGCACGAGTCCAACGTCCGGGCTGATCTGAATTCACTGCTGGTGAACTATGTTCCCAAGGCCGGGTTCGATTTTATCAATGATTATTTCGAGCACCTGCAGATGTGCTGGAACACGCTGGTGGAATATACCGGCATGCTGTTGAAAGAGTACGATCACGAAAAAGAAGAGATCTCGACCAACATCCGCCCCATCCCGGCCTCCTACCCGGAGGTCCTGCGTCGGATGATGGAACGCATGCGGCGCGTGGTGGAGAATACCGGCTGGCTTGGCATCGGTCTGCCGCGCGAAAACGTCATCGAGCCCCAGCTGGGTTATGCCCTGCGGCACCTGGTCACCACGCTGCAACAAGGGCAGGGCTGTGCCCACGGCCTTGTAGGCGTATTCGAGGTGAAAAAAGGCTGAGGTCGTTTCCGCCCGCCATGAGTCCTGGACTACAGTGGTGGGCCGAGTGCCCTGCCGCGCAGGCTGCCGGTTCGAACGCCGGGAGCAGTCAGGCCAGTCTGGCGGCAAGTTCGCAACAACCGCCTCCGCCACCGCGGGGGCGGTTGTTTTCTTGAACGCAACGAGGGGAGCCGTACCTGTGCACAACCCGGAATCGCATCCCCAGCTGGCCATGCAGCGGCTCCATCTGGATGATTTGCCGGAAAATACACTGCCTTCAGGTTACGGCATACGTGCATATCGATCCGGTGACGCGGATCGCTGGGAAACGATCATCGCTTCGAGTTTCCAGGCGCCGCGCGAGCGCTTCTCGTTCGATCGGACCATGCGTTCGGATCCGGCTTTCCGGCCGGAGCGCGTCTTGTTCGTGACGCATGAAGACACTCCGGTGGGCACGGCATCGGCGTACCGTTTCCCCGCCCTGGATCGTACGGGCGGATCGCTGCACTACGTTGGGGTGCTGCCGGAATATCAGGGAAAGAAGCTTGGATTCCGCGTCTCGGTGGCAGCGCTGCACCAGATGGCTCGGGAAGGTTGGAGCAGTGCCACGTTACGCACGGACGATTTTCGGTTGGCCGCCGTGAAAACGTACCTGGCTCTTGGTTTCAAACCACTGATCGTGGCCGGGAATCAGCGTCGTCGCTGGCGCGATGTGTTGACGGCCATCGGGCGGGAGGATTTCTGCGAACGCTTTGCCGATGTATTGGCGGCACCGGTGTGGCAACCACCCGAACATCCGCCTGACGACTTCGACTACGATGCACTCAACCAGCCCCGTCGGCGCTGGAACGGGAATCGACCGATAGGACGCCCGTCGCGATTGGATGTCGATGCCTTCGGCGACGAATCCCTGTACCGTCCAGCCGACTTGGGCACGGCAGGCTGCAGCCTGGCCGAGGTTTTCGCCGGTCAGGAGCAGTCATTCGAATTGTGGTTTCAAGCGGGACCGGCCGGGGTGGAGTCTGCGACCACGGTGTCGTTTTACACGCCGGGACAGCGTCCCCTCGGCACCGCCGTGCAGGACAGTGAGGCCGGCAGGCCCGGCTTCATCGAGGTGGTCGAAAGCCCGTCGACAGCGGTGGTCCGGCCGGCGGGAACCGGTTTCCAGTTGACGGCAGGCCGGCTGCGTCCCGGCGACCGGGTCACCCTGCGCATCGGCGCCAAAGGCGGTTTCCGCTGGACGCCGCTGGCTGGGCGCAAGGAATTCAAGATCATCCTGGATCCCGGCCACGGCGAGCCGCAGATGCGTCTGCCCGAACCAGTGGTCGTACGGGTGATGCCGGGACCGGCGCATCACGCGGATATCATACTGCCGGGTTCGGCGGCGCCTGCAGATCCGGTGCGGGTTACAGTCGGCATTCGTGATGAATATGACAACCGGGTTCCGGTAGAGGAGGTGTACACCGTAAACACGCCTGGCATGGCCACTCGTGTGCCCGTATACGAAGGCCTGGGACGCGCCACTCTGCCCTCCATGGGCACGGCTCCGTTCTGGGTGCGTGGGGCTGCCGGCACCGGCGAGCTGCCGGCGCGATCGAACACCTGCCTGCCTGCCGATGGACATAACCTCTACTTCGGCGACCTTCACGCTCACGACTTCACCTGTCCGGCGGAAGGCTACACGGCCGACGTGTATGGCTGGGCCCGGGAGGACAAGCGCCTGGACTTCGTCTCCCTGGCAGTGCAGTCGCACGCCTACCTTGACAACGACAAATGGGTCATCCACAAACACATGGCGGAGGCGTTTCTGGACGAAGGCCGCTTTGTGACCTTGCTGGCCTGCGAGTGGCAGCATTCGCATTTCGGTGACAAGGTTATCCATTTCCTGGGAGGCGATCATCCTTATCTGCCCGTGGACCGCCGCGCCTACGACCTGCCCTGCAAGCTGTACGAAGCGCTGCGGGGAACGGACGCCTTCATCGTCAGCCACCATCCTGGGTACGAGCTGGATCAGCATGTCCCCGGTACGGACTGGCAGGCGATGGAAACCGATGTCGACCGCCTGGTGGAGTTGTGGTCGATGCATGGATCGAGCGAAGGCTATGCGCCGGAGGATCGGCCCCTGCGCGGCGCCCGGCGTGAGGAAGGGGTCATGGCGGCGCTTCGGCAGGGACTGCGCTTCGGCCTGGTGGCGGGATCTGACACACATAGCGGGCGCCCGGGTGGCTCGGTCAAGGAACCCCGCCCGTACTGGGGCGGGCTCTGCGGGGTGTGGGCCGAAAGGTTGACCCGGCGCGCCTTGTTCGCGGCCTTCATGGCCAGGCGGACGTATGCCCTGACCGGCGCTCGCATCGCCCTGCGGTTTACCGTCAACGGGGCTCCCATGGGAGCGGAATCGGAACCCGCCGACAGCGCTGCCATCGCCATCGATGCCTGGGCTCCGGGGCCGATCGTCCGGGTCGAACTGCTCAAGAACACGGCGTTGCTGCAGGTCTTCCAACCGGACGGTGACGAGTGTCATGTCCGGACCACGGATCGGACCCAGGGCCGTGCTTTCTATCACTGCCGGGTGACGCTGGCCGACGGCCATCTGGCCGTCTGTTCCCCCGTATGGCTTGGCTGACGGACACCGGGCGGACTGGCGATGGCGGACTGGCGATGGCGGCATGCCAGACGCGCGACCAACCCTGGCATGCTATTCTGCGCGTCATACGATCCGGTTATCGCCACCAGGGCGCATGGGGGTCAGCCGGGATAGGTGACCAGGCTCTGCGTGCCCTGCAGCATGTACCCCTGGTGTCCCTGCTCGAGCAAGCCGGTCATGATCCGTTCGATGGATTCCCGGGGCCAGTGGTGCGGGGCGCCGCCTCCCTGGATGATGGGGTACGACGGGATCGCTGCCGGCAGGTAGAGCCGGGCTTTCGCCGTATCGAGCAAGACGAAGTCCACCAGGGGTACGTTGCGGTATTCGCAGTCCGGTGCATCGAGAGCGAAATCGGCGACACGTTCCGGGAGATTAAGCCCGTCATACCCGACGAACCGGCTGATCAGCCGCAATGCGCCGGCTTCTCCCACGGGTGGACAAAGCTCACGCAGAAAACCCGCCCAGGCGATCACGGTGCGCATCGGGAAGATATCCAGGTGGGATACCAGAGGACTGGCGAAATCCGAGAACCGGTCCCAGCGCGTGAGGTCGTGGCCGACGAACATGGCCAGCGATGCCGGGTACGTGTCCACCCCGAAGACGAAGTCCGCGCCGGCGGCCTGGTGCACCGCGTCCCGGAACCGGGCGATATTGCGTTCCAGCAGGCGGGCCCGGAACGTGAACCACTCGTACACACCCGGGTTCAGGCCCAATGCCTGGAACACGTCGCCTGAGCCCATGGCCGCGCTTAGAACAGCAGCCAGGCGTTCTCCGTCCAGACGCGCTAGTTGCCGGTGCGCGCTGCGCAGATCAGCGATCATGTGCTCCATGTCAAAGTCCATGGCCGTGGCTATGGCCGCACAGTCCGGGCAGGTGCAGAGAAACATGCCCCGGGGGAAGCTGGTCATGGGAAAGCGCGCGTGGGTTACGTCCAGTCCATCGACGCCGTACGCGGTGGCCATGTGCCGGTATACCGCTTCGTACCAGCGGTTGACCGCCTCCTTGCCGGGACAGAACGTCACCACTTCGAAGTCATTGGCTGTCCAGCCGCCGCCCAGGAGCCAGACCCTTAGTCCCAGGCTTCGGCAGCGTTCGATGGCGCGCCGCAGGTGCGCGTCGCTGCCTCCCAGTCGCATATGCGGTCCGGCCGACTCCCGCACCGGCGCCAGGCTGGTGGCCGAAGGCCGGCCGTCCAGGTGGCGGCAAAGGAGCGCCTGGAGTCCGTCATCCGAAGGGGGAATGGCATCGTACGGACTCAGGGCCAGCACGCTTTCGGGCAGTTCGCCGGAGAAACCCAGGATGACCAGGTTGAGACCCAGATGCTCCTGCAGCGCTTCCAGGTAACCCGGTGCGTCGAGTATCGTCGGAGTGTCCAGGTAGAGTCCGACGGTGTGAGATGCGGACATAATATCCTCCAGAGTGTGCAGCGATGAGCCTGACGGACTTCATGACATGCGGCATGACATGAGGTATCGCGACTGGTCAGGCGGGTGCCGACAGACCGTCGTGCCGGGCGATCGTCAAGGACATTCTGAGACACCCCATCCGCTCTGTCAACGTTCTGGTCTCCGCCTCGGCCATAGCCCGGTTTGACAATATGCCTCGAAACGCCCTGTATCCTTTATACTGTTATCAATTCCTGTCGCAGGACCAGCCGCCCGGCGGAGTTCGTGACGGGTTTTTTTAACATTCCACGCCAAACGCAGGGAGGCAATGGAATGGATTCCATTCAACCATCGGTACAGCACAGCGGCCTCATCCAGTGGGTAGAGGAAGCCGCGCGCATGTGCCAACCCGCGGACATTCACTGGTGCGATGGCTCGAAGGCGGAGTACGACCGGCTGATGGCCGGCATGGTGGAATCCGGCGCGGCCACAGAGCTGAGCCAGCAGCCCAATAGCTATCTGTTCCGTTCGGATGCTTCGGATGTCGCCCGGGTGGAGGACCGCACGTATATCAGCCATCCGGACCGGGACGACGCCGGTCCCACCAACAACTGGATGGACCCGGAAGGGCTGAAGAAGCGTATGCGCGAGCTGTACGAGGGATGCATGGCCGGACGCACCATGTACGTCATTCCATTCTCCATGGGTCCCATCGATTCGCCTATCGCCCGTATCGGTATCGAGATAACGGACAGTCCCTACGTGGTCTGCAATATGCACATCATGACCCGTGTGGGGACGGTGGTTATGGACCGCCTGGGTACTGACGGCGAATTCATCCCGTGTCTTCACTCGGTAGGCGCTCCCCTTGCTCCTGGACAGGAAGATGTGACCTGGCCTTGTGCGCCGATGGAAGAGAAATACATCAGTCACTTTCCCCGGGAGAACCTGATCTGGTCGCACGGGTCGGGATACGGCGGCAATGCCCTGCTCGGTAAAAAGTGCCTGGCCCTGCGTATCGCCTCCAACATGGCCCGCAGAGAGGGTTGGATGGCCGAGCACATGCTCATCCTGCGCCTCATCAGTCCGGAAGGACGCCGTTACCATATCGCGGCCGCTTTCCCGTCGGCTTGTGGCAAGACGAATCTGGCCATGCTGCAGCCCACCATTTCGGGCTGGTCCTGCGAATGCATCGGCGACGACATCGCCTGGATGCAGATCGGTCCGAATGGACGTTTGCGCGCCATCAACCCGGAAAGCGGCTTTTTCGGTGTGGCGCCGGGCACCTCGTACGACTCCAATCCCATGGCCATGGATATGCTCCATGGGAACTGTATCTATACCAACTGCGCCTTGACCGATGACGGCGATGTCTGGTGGGAAGGCAAGACGGACCAGCCGCCGGCGCACGCGGTGGACTGGAAAGGCGGGGACTGGACGCCGTCCAACGGCACTCCGGCCGCCCATCCCAATGCCCGCTTCACCGCGCCGGCCAGCCAGTGTCCCGTCATATCGCCGGACTGGGAAGATCCGGAGGGCGTCCCCATCGACATCTTCGTCTTCGGCGGGCGCCGCAGCCATGTGGCTCCGCTGGTTGTCCAGGCGCTAAACTGGGACCACGGTGTATTCCTGGGAGCTACCGCCGCCTCGGAAACCACGGCCGCCAATATCGGCAGCGTGGGTAATCTGCGCTATGACCCGTTCGCCATGCTGCCGTTCTGTGGATACAACATGGGAGATTACTTCAGCCACTGGCTGAATATGGGGGATCGTCTGGGAGGCAAGGCGCCGCTGATTTTCCGGGTCAACTGGTTCCGTCTGGGGCTGGATGGTCAGTGGCTCTGGCCGGGCTTCGGCGAGAACAGCCGGGTACTCAAGTGGATGTGCGAGCGCTTTGATGACCAATCGGGCGCAGTCGAGAGTCCCGTGGGATACCTGCCCAGGGTGCAGGATTTGGACCTGGACGGTCTGGAACTTCCCACCGGGGATATGGAGGAATTGTTGCGCATCGACATTCCGGCCTGGACCCAGGAAGTCGAGGATGTGCGCCGTCATCTGATCCGTTTCGGCGACCGGCTTCCGGCCCGGTTGGCCGCGCAGCTGGCAGCGCACGAGGAACGCCTGAAAGCCGCTGGCAAGTAAATCGGTTATGGAAAAGCCGGTAGCCCCACCGGACAGCGGCTCACTGGATGAGCCGGTATCAAAGGCTCAGCCGGAGAGATGCGCTGAGCCGGCAATACATGGGCCGAAATCATACGCTGCAACGGAGAGACCGGCTGAACCGGAGGAAATCCGTGTCCTGGGGGTGGAAGACACGCACTTCCGTCTGGATGGGGAGGGAGATCTCTACGTAACCCAGTACGGGCTGCCGCTGGAAAACTGCCTGCTTCCGTCAAACCTCTGGTCCGACAAGCAGGGGTTCGGTCGGAATGCCCGCCGGCTGTGACGGGCACCAGCACCATTTTTCGCGTGATCAACAAGCCATCCGTCGGCAGACAGCGGCAGATCGTCATCAAGTGGAACCGAATGGGGCAGGACATCCCGGGCGACGACTTCGCCGACGCGGAGTTCAACAGTCCCTTCGAGGAAGTGGCCATCGCTGTCAGGCTGGCAACCGGCGGTGTACCGACTACGTATCTCTGGGCCATATACCGGGCCGGCCTGAGCTCCGGGGTTTCCGAATCGCTGTTCGACTGCCAACGGTACGACAGCCATCGGGGCCTCGTGACGCCACATGGAGAACCGATTCTGGTTCCCCACGGTGAGTACATTCCCATGTGGGGGTACTGGAACGGACCGGACGAGAAGCTGGTCGCTCGGGATGGAGACTACCTTGAGAAGTTCAACGCTCTCCGTGCCTGGCCCGATGGATCGATCACGGAAAGCACCTACGTCGCGCTCATGCAGCGTGTTCGTGAGAAACTCGATGCTCTCAGCGTTGAAAACCTCAACCTGCGCGGCACCCACATCCTGCTTTCAAGGCGTCTGAGTTCCGGCAAGCTGAGTTCCGGCAAGCTGATCTACGATGCAGATGGTTGTCCTGAAGCACGCATCTGCAACTTCGAACTCCTCCGCATGACGTCAGGTTGGGACTGGGACGCACCGCCAACCGCACTGTACCAAAGATCTAATCCCGGATGGGCTCACGCCCGCCGCCAGGCAGCGTGCGATACGGCAGCTCCTGGCGCGGCGCCGGTTCGTCGAGCCGCGGACCGGCAAAGACGAAACTGGGATACATCAGCCCACCGCGCCAGTTTTCATTGACCATGTCCCGCCTGACCACTTGAAGGGCCAGCAGGTTTTCCCTGTCCCTGTGCACATGGTCGGTGATGTCGAAGGCGAACGGACGGATGAATCCGCGCCCCTGACCCACATAGACGCCGTTACACCAGACGTGGACTTCATCCTCCACGGCGCCGATGAAAACACCTAACCCTTCAGCGTCGTCCACGGAGCCGGGCAGGTCGAACGGGATGCGGTACCAGACCGCACCCTGGCGATAGGGACCCATACCTTGGGCGTCCCAACTGGTCGAATAGGTCCGGGTGGTGATCCACCCGTCATGGTTCATCTCCGGCCGGTAGAATCCCATGAATTGGCCCTTGGTGTTGGGATCCAGCGCGGTGGGCAACTCGTCCGCGAACGGGTGAATGATGTGGTACGCTCCGCTAGAGTACCGCAGGCCCTGTCTGACATACGGTCCGAACAGCCAGTTTTCCAGGTAGCGCCGCCCGTACCGTGATACCAGGTTGCTGTTTTTTTCCAGGTATTTTTCCCAATGGGCGATCATCGCCTGATAGGCCTGCTGACCCTGGACGAAATCGAAGCTGTTCACTGCGTCGAGATAATCCAGGTACAGTTCCAGAGCGGTTACCGGTTGACCGAAGTAGTCCACGTTGCGCCGATGGAACGCTGACTCGGCCGCCTGGTCGGCCAGTTGGAGCAATTCCTTCGACTTTTCGACAAAAGTACGATCGAAGACCAGGTGGACCGAACCGTAACCGCCCGCCTCGTAGCTGCCGGCTTCCTGTGCCTCGATCAGCAAGTGGTAATACCGTTCCATGTACGGGGCGCCCGGCCCAAAGGCCAGTTCGCAGTAACGAGCCAACACGGCCTCCCATTCCAGCTCGATGTTCCATCCCATGCGCGCCATCAGGTAGTTGTGCGGCCCCAGAATGCTCCATGCCTTGTCCTGCTCGTTATTGTGGCCACTTACGCCCATGGCATGGTAATAGGGTAGATCCTGTCCCCAGATTTTCATCTTGCTGTAGGGTAGCATGTTCTCGGCCAGATTCCAGTTGTACCCATAGAAGGACAACGGATTGCCCTGTGCACGGTGGAGTCTGGCCCATTGCTCCAGAACGCCCCGGTAATAGGTCCGGGTGGCACTGCTCCGGTCCTGGAGACTGTGATAGCGGGAGTGCGTGATATCAGCGATGCTGATCGTCAACCGCGGGTGGGGGTGGTGACGCATGGGGTAGTCGGCATGGACGTGGTACAGATACCAGCCGAGGTACAGGTTGGGGAAGTCGTCCTCCAGTTCCTCCAGAACACGATTGGCATAGTGCACTAGAACATCCGTCTGATCGTTGTCCCCGGTGAGTGGATCTCTGCGGCTGGCGCCAGCGGCCATGGCCTCCGGTGAAACCGAATACCCGCCGCCGTCGTTGGGGCCGATGAACATCGAAATCGCCTTGTCGTGGGGCCAGTCGTTGCGCGCGAAGGTTTCCCGGATGTCCCGCACCGTCAGGTCCACTACGTCCGGGTTAGCGGCCTCGAGCTGGCCCCAGGTGCGCACGAAGGTACCGTCAGCCAGGCGGGTCAGGGCGCGCATCTCGGGACGGGCTTCCAGCAGTGCTCGGTTGCGGGCCATCAAGCCGTGCCAGTAGTGTCCGCCGCCGGCCAGGAACGTGGGGTGACGGCGCGCACCCGGAAGGGTCTGCTGCTGGCGTATGCGCCACTGTCTGAATTCCGCCTGTTCCTCATCGGTGACGATGGTCGGACCGCCGCTGTACCATGGTGAGCGCATCTCGAAGGCGGGCTTGCAGGCCAGGTCGAGCGGGCCGATGGTCACGGTTTGACGGGACGGGATGACCTCTCCCTCCGGGCCCGGGAATATCCAGTCACACCCCAACTGACGCAGCAACTCGTATACGCCATGGGCAACGCCGCAGAGACTCTCGCCACCGATCAGCACCCGTCCGTCCCTGGTCAGAAGCCGGAAAGATTCCGCCATCACGGTCTCATGCTGCGGAGCGGCGCCCAGCTGCTGCGCCCGTTCGCCCAGGACCACAGCCGGCGTGGGAAGCTCCACAAGAGCAGCGGCGGAATGCACTTCGGGCCGCCGTCCGGTCATCTGCTCCATATGGTACACCAGGTCTTCCACTACTTCAGCGCCGAATTCGCCTCGCGGACAGTCCGGATGCTCCGGCACGAAGGGCGCGGAGATGATGATCGGAGCCAGGGATCCATCCATCCCGGCCAGGGTCACCTCCCCGCCAAAGACGGCGTGCGTTTTGGCCAGCCAGGGACTAGCTGTAGCAATCCAGATCAGCGTTGTCAGCGCTATCATCGGTCGCGATATCATACTGTAGCCCTCCAATGGGTTTGGAACAACGCAATCGCACCGGGCGATCACGCTACCGGTATTCAGCTGGATCGATGCCCAACCGCTTCACCGCGTAGCCGATGACCCGCGGCGTAGTGCGCAGCTCGCGGGCGGTAACGGTCATCTTTCCCCGGTGCTTTTTCAGCGCGTCGATGACGATCTCGCGCTCGTAAGCCTCCAGCATGCCTTTGAGGCTGCCGCCTTCCTCGGGAATGATCGCTGTATGCGTCTGCTCGCTGGTCTGCAGCGACGGCGGCAGGTTATAGCCATGGATGACCTGGTCGGAGGTGGTGAGAACCGCGCGTTCGATACAGTTTTCCAGTTCACGCACGTTGCCCGGCCAATGATAGGCCATCATCATGTTGATGGCCGCGGTGGATATGCGCACTACCTTGCGCTGGTAAGCCTGGCTGTATTGCTTAATGAAATGATCGGCCAGCAGCATGATGTCCGCCCGGCGTTCGCGCAGCGGCGGCACGTGGATGGGAAACACATTGAGCCGGTAATACAGATCCTCCCGGAAACGCTCCTCCGCCATAGCTGCTTCCAGATTGCGGCTTGTGGCCGTGATGATCCGGACGTTGACCATGATGGTCTCCTGTCCGCCGACGCGCTCGAAGGCCCTTTCCTGCAGCACGCGCAACAGCCGGACCTGCACGGCAGGACTGATATCGCCGATCTCGTCCAGGAACAGCGTACCGCCGTGCGCCAGCTCAAACCGGCCCTTTCGCTGCATGGACGCTCCGGTAAAGGCGCCTTTCTCATGACCGAACAACTCGCTTTCCACCAGGCTGTCGGGCAGTGCGGCGCAGTTCACCGTGATCATGGGACCGTTGCGGCGCGGACTGCTGCTGTGCAGGGCGCGCGCGATCAACTCCTTGCCGGTGCCGGATTCGCCGCGAATGAGCACCGTGGCCGGGCTGTCCGCAACCTGGGCGATCTGCTGATACACCTGCCGCATGCTGGCGCAGTTGCCTATGATGTTGGCAGGATGATAACGGTCATCCAGCTGCAGCTTCAGACGCCGGTTTTCCTCGACGAGATTCCGGCGTTCCTCCATCTGGGCGCGGATGCGGAAGACGGATTCGGCCAGCACGTCGGCGATCAGTTTGAGGAAAACAGCATCGCGCTGTAACGACTCCTGCGGTGCCAGGGGCCGGTCAATGCTCATCGCGCCTATGGTGCGATTCTGATGTTTGATGGGCACGCAGATGAAGGCAACTTGGGATGCTTGCCGGGACATGGTCCGGTCAAGGAAATGCGGATCCTTGGTGATGTCAGGGATGATAGCTGTCCGGCCGGTCTGGGCGACCCGTCCCGTGATGCCTTCACCCAGACGGTATTCACCCCGGCTCTGCTCCTCCCTCGACAGGCCGCGGGAAGCCTCGATGGCCAGAATGTCCGTGTCCGGACGCAGCAGCGTGAGTGTGCCGCGCCACATGCCGAATCTCATCTCCAGAATGTCCAGCACGTCGTTCATCAGGTGCTGGACGTCAACCTCATGGGCCGATGTCTGGGAAATTCTGTACAGGGTCTCCAGTTCCATGTTGGCACGGTCGAGGTCGACGGCAGCCGGATCAGGCATGGTAGTGTTCCTGGCGCGGTGAAGGGACACGCTTGGCAAGCTGTACGGTTTTCTCAAAAAAGCACAAATGTGTTCGTAGTGCAAGGTTATGCTACAAAATTGTTGGTTTCGAAATCATCCGTCCTCGCTCGGGAGTCCATGTGTATTGTGCGTATCTACCTGTAAATATATGTTTTAACGATTTATTGCATCGTTGTTTGATACGGGCATGGTTCTTGCTTGGATGTACGCCGAGCCTTATACGCGACCCAGCCAGGCTCGCTCGCGTGATTGGCCGCCTCGGGTGGGGTAAACCTCAAGCATCAGGAGATGATCGTATCATGGATACCGCAGTGTCGTCAGCGGCCGAGTCCTTCGGCCAGAATGTATTTAGCCTCAAAGCCATGCGTAACTACTTGTCGGACAGCACGTACGCTTCACTGCTGGCGACCATTCACAATGGCAAGACGCTAAATCCGGCGATCGCCAACGAGGTGGCCGAGGCCATGAAGACGTGGGCGATCGAAAAAGGCGCCACCCATTTCACCCACTGGTTCCAGCCGCTCACCGGAGCAACCGCGGAAAAGCACGAGTCGTTCCTGACTCCGGACCAGGAAGGCGGCGCGCTGATGCAGTTCTCCGGCAAGGAACTGATTCAGGGCGAACCCGATGCTTCCAGTTTTCCCTCGGGCGGTCTGCGTGTGACCTTTGAAGCGCGCGGATATACGGCCTGGGATCCCACCAGCCCGGCATTCATCAAGGAATGCGACAATGGTGCGGTGCTGTGTATTCCGACGGTCTTCTGCGGATACCGCGGCGAAGCACTGGACAAGAAAACACCACTGATGCGCTCCATGGAAACCCTGGCCAAACAGATTCGCCGTCTGGGCCGGCTGTTCGGCATCGAATCGGATGATGAGATCGCCTACGCCACGCTCGGGTCGGAGCAGGAGTATTTCCTGGTGGACAAGCGTTACGCCGAAGCCCGGCTGGATCTGCTGCAATCAGGGCGCACCTTGTTCGGACGTTCGCCGGCGAAACACCAGCAGATGGAGGATCATTACTTCGGCCCGATCAAACCGCGCGTCATGGCGTTTATGACGGATCTGGACCACCATCTCTGGCGCCTGGGCGTACCGGCCAAGACCCGGCACAACGAGGTATGCCCCGGGCAGTTCGAACTGGCTCCGGTGTTTGAGAGCCTGAACCTGGCCGTGGATCACAACATGCTGGTCATGGAGCTTCTGCCGCACATCGCCGACCAACATGGGTTCACCTGCCTGCTGCACGAAAAACCTTTCGCCGGAGTCAACGGTTCCGGCAAGCACAACAATTGGGCCATCCGTGGAACCGATGGAAAGAACTGGCTGGCTCCCGGTGACGATCCTCATGAGGACGCCAAGTTTCTCACGCTGTTGTGCGCCTTGATTCAAGCCGTCGATACGCATGCGGATATCCTGCGTGCCGCCGTGGCCTCGGCCGGGAACGATCATCGCCTGGGCGCCAACGAGGCACCCCCGGCCATCGTCTCCATCTACCTGGGTGAGCAGCTTACCGAGATCATCGAGCAGATCGGCCAGGGCGTACAGAGCGACAGCCGGGCCGGCCGCACCGTGGAATTCGGCGTGCCATCACTGCCTCAACTGCCGCTGCACGAGACGGACCGCAACAGAACGTCGCCGCTGGCTTTCACCGGCAACAAGTTCGAATTCCGGGCCGTCGGTTCCAACCAGAGCTGTGCCGGACCCAATGTGGTGATGAACACCATCGTCGCCGAAGCGCTGGATACGATGTGCACACGGCTGGAAAGCGAGATCGCCGACGGGCGCGAACTCGCCGAGGTCCTGCCGGTGGTCCTGCAGGACGCGGTCCGGGATCACAAGCGGATACTGTTCAACGGCGACAACTACTCGGCTGAATGGGTAGCTGAAGCGGAACGCCGCGGACTGCCCAACCTGCGCACCACGCCGGAAGCGCTGCAGCCCCTGCGGTCGCGTAAAGCCCGTGAACTCTTTGCCCGGTACGCAGTGCTGAGCGAACAGGAGCTCGAATCGCGCTACGAAGTGTACATGGAGCAGTACGAGAAGCAGGTCGCTATCGAAGCCAACTGCGCCCTGGAAATGGCCAAAACCATGATCGTTCCGGCGGCCATCGACTACCAGTGCAAGCTGGCCGAAACTGTGATCAACCTGCAGGCCTGCAAGGCGTCTGCGGCCACGGCCACGCATCTGCTCGAACAGGTCGGCAGGGCCCTGGATGCCCTGATGGATGGGATCAACGCTCTCGAGGAACGCATGGAGTCCGACGGTGCTACCAAGCTGAAGGCCATGGAGGAGATGCGCGAAGCCGCCGACACGCTCGAAGGCCTGGTGCCGGATGACCAGTGGCCCCTGCCGTCCTATGCGGAGATGCTGTTCATCCTGTGAGTGAGCCAGCAATGCGACCGATGCCCAATATTCCGTCCCGACAGGGGCTGTACGACCCGGCCAACGAACACGACGCCTGCGGCGTGGGATTCCTCGCCTACCTGGACGGTCGCAAGACGCACGATGTGATCGTCAAAGGCATCGAGGTGCTGGTCAACCTGCTGCACCGCGGCGCCACCGGAGCCGATGCGAGCACCGGCGACGGTGCCGGTCTGCTCTTCCAGCTGCCGGAGCGCTTCCTGCGTGCCGAGTGCGCCGCGGCGGACATACCCCTGACAGCGGAGCAACCATTCGGTGCGGGCATGTGCTTCCTGCCGCAGACCGAGCCGGCGCGGGAAAGATGCCGTACCCTCGCCAGCCTGGCCGCGCGCGAGTCCGGGCTCAGAATTGCGGGCTGGCGCCCGGTGCCGGTGGATCCTGCCGTTCTGGGCGATCAGGCACGCGCCGAGATGCCGTGCATCGAGCAATGTTTCGTGACGGCCAGGGAGATGGACGAGACTCGGCTCGAGCTGAAGCTGTATGTCATGCGCAAGCAGTGGGAGCGCATGGTGCGTGAGCAGCTCGTCGATGCAGACGCCTTTCACATAGCCAGTCTGTCCTGTCGAACTATGGTTTACAAGGGACTTATGCAGGCCACGCAGGTGCCCGGTTTCTACCCGGATCTGCGCGATACCCGCGTCGAGAGCGCGCTGGCGGTGGTGCACCAGCGGTACAGCACCAACACCTTTCCATCCTGGCGGCTGGCCCAGCCGTTCCGTTGCCTGGCGCACAACGGCGAGATCAACACGCTCAAGGGCAACCGCTACAACATGGAGGCACGGGAGCCCAATCTGGAGTCGGAGCGGTTAGATCCTGACCTGAAAAAACTGCTGCCCATCATCGAACCGGACGGCAGCGACTCCGCTGCCCTGGATAACGTGCTCGAGCTGCTGGCCGCCGCCGGTCGCTCCATGCACCACGCTGCGGTCATGATGATTCCCCAGGGCTGGGGTGTGAAGTATCCGATGGGACCGGATTTGCGCGGTTTCTTCGAATACCATGCCGGTTTCATGGAGCCGTGGGACGGACCCGCGGCAGTGGCTTTTTCCGATGGCCGTTACGTCGGCGGCCTGCTGGACAGAAACGGACTGCGGCCCGCGCGCTACACCGTGACGCGGGACGGCTTCATGGTCTTCGCTTCCGAAGCCGGGGTGCTCGACATCCCCGCCGGCGAAGTGCGCGAAAAAGGCGCTCTGAGACCCGGGCAGATCATCCTTGCCGATACCCATGAACACCGGCTGCGGAAGGACTGCGAGATCAAGATGGCCCTTGCCCGGCGCCGGCCGTACCGGCGCTGGGTGGAGGAGAATCGTATCGACATCCATGGTTTGTTCGACGCCGTATCGCCGTTGCAGGCCGAGGCCTCGACGTTGCGCCGGCGTCAGCGTCTTTTCGGTTATACCCGGGAGGACGAGCAGATCATCCTCAATCCCATGGCGGTTTCGGGGCAGGAGCCGAAGGGATCGATGGGATCGGATCAGCCGCTGGCGGTGTTGTCCGACAAACCGCAACTGCTCTACTGGTATTTTAAACAGATGTTCGCGCAGGTCACCAACCCGGCGATCGATCCCATCCGCGAGGAACTGGTCATGTCGCTGATGACCGGTATCGGCAACACGGATTCCATCCTCACGGAACGGCCCGGACACGCCCGCTTGATCAAGATGCGCCATCCCTTTTTGTCCAACGAGGACCTCGAACGCATCTGCAAGCTGCCGGACGAAGACTTCCGGAGCCGCCGGTTGAAAGTCAGCTTTGCAGCCGGCGGCTCCGGTAAGGTCCTGGAAGGCGCTATCGACGATCTATGCGACAAAGCTGTCGGTGCCGTGCACCAGGGCACGCGTATCCTGATCCTGACGGATCGCAATCTTCCAGATGAGCAGACGCCGTTGCCCATGCTGCTGGCCGTAGCAGCGGTACACCGGCGGCTGATCCGCGCCGGACTGCGGACGCGCATCGGCATCATCGCGGAAACCGGTGAGGCCCGGGAAGTGATGCACATGGCCCTGCTGCTGGGGTACGGAGCTTCGGCGCTCAATCCATACCTGGCTTTCGAAACGGTCGCCTCCATGGCGGCCAGCGGCCGGTTGGATCGTCCGGTTCAGGTGGTGGAAGCCATCGACAACTACGTCAAGGCGCTCTGCGACGGCCTGTTGAAGATCATGTCCAAGATGGGCATATCGACACTGCGCAGTTACCGCAGTGCGCGCATCTTCGAAGCCATCGGTCTGAGCAGGGAGGTCATCGAGCCATACTTCACTGGCACACCGTCACGGATCGAAGGTCTGGGACTGGATGAGATCGCGGCGGAAGCCAACGCCCGGCATAGCGCGGCCTGGCACCCCGAACCCGGGACTCCGGACTGTCTGGTATCGGGCGGTGTCTACCAGTTCCGCCAGGATGGCGAACGCCACATGTGGACACCGCGCAGTATCACCCTGCTGCAACGCGCCACCCGGGACAACGATCGTGAGCTATATGCGGCCTTCGCCCGCGAGATCGACGATCAAAGCCGGGAGATGTGCACGCTGCGCGGCCTGTTTCGCCTCCGGAAGGCGGCGACTCCCATGCCGCTGGAGCAGGTGGAACCGGCTGAGGACATCGTCAAGCGTTTTGCTACCGGCGCCATGTCCTTCGGTTCCATCAGCCGCGAAGCGCACCGCACGCTGGCCATCGCCATGAACCGGCTGGGCGGCATGAGCAACAGCGGCGAAGGCGGTGAGGAGGCGGCGCGATTCGTCCCCCTGCCGGACGGCGAAAGTATGTGCAGCGCCATCAAGCAGATAGCCAGCGGACGGTTCGGCGTGACGATCGAATACCTGGTGAACGCCCGCGACCTGCAGATCAAGATCGCCCAGGGCGCCAAACCCGGCGAGGGAGGACATCTGCCAGGCCATAAGGTGACTCCGGATATCGCCGCGGTGCGCCATTCCACTCCCGGAGTGACCCTGATCTCGCCGCCGCCGCATCACGACATCTACTCGATCGAAGACATCGCCCAGTTGATGTACGATCTCAAGAACGCCAATCCGGAGGCGCGGATCTCCGTCAAACTGGTCTCCGAATGCGGCGTCGGTACGGTGGCTGCCGGTCTGGCCAAGGGGCGCGCCGATGTGATTCTGATCAGCGGTGGCGACGGCGGCACCGGTGCCGCGCCGTTGTCGTCCATCAAGCACGCCGGCATGCCGTGGGAACTGGGCTTGTCGGAGACGCAGCAGACACTTCGGCTCAATGGCCTGCGGAGCCGCGTGCGATTGCAGACGGACGGACAACTGCGCACCGGCCGAGACGTGCTGATCGCAGCCCTGCTGGGCGCCGAGGAATTCGGCTTCTCCACGGCACCGTTGGTGGTCTGCGGTTGCCTGATGATGCGCAAATGCCATTCCAACACCTGCCCGGTTGGCGTGGCTACCCAGGACCCCGAACTGCGCCGGTTATTTACCGGTAAACCCGCATACCTGCAGAACTACTTCATGATGGTGGCCGAGGACCTGCGCGGGTACATGGCTGAACTGGGTTGCGCCAGGCTGGACGATCTCATCGGTCGCACGGATCTGCTGGAAACCGGCGACGCGGTGGAATTCTGGAAAGCGAAAGGACTGGATCTGGCGCGCATCCTGCATCAGCCGGAGCCTGCACGCGATGGGCGTCGTTGCACCCGGCAGCAGGAGCACGGTCTGGAGCAGGCGCTGGACAACACCTTCCTGGAGGCGTGCCGGCCCGCGTTGGAACGCGGCGAACCGGTCACGCTTCATGCCAAGGTACGCAATGTGCATCGTACGGTGGGTACCATCCTGTCCGGTCACATCGCCCGTCGTTACGGCGCCGCCGGACTGCCGCACCGGACGATCACCCTGTATCTGACCGGTACGGCCGGACAGAGTTTCGCCGCCTTTGGCGCGCATGGCCTCGACTTCATCCTGGAGGGTGAAGCCAACGATTACGTGGCCAAGGGGTTGTCCGGCGCGCGGGTGGTCATAAAACCGCCGCACGGCAGCGATTTCGATCCTGGCGAGAATATCATCGCCGGCAACGTACTGCTGTACGGGGCCACTTCCGGCGAAGTTTTTATCAATGGGCAGGTGGGCGAACGCTTTGCCATCCGTAACAGCGGCGCCACCGCGGTGGTTGAGGGTATCGGCGACCACGGTTGCGAATACATGACCGGTGGCAGAGTCGTAGTGCTCGGACCGACGGGCGTCAATTTCGGCGCGGGCATGAGCGGCGGCATCGCGTACGTCTACGATCGGACAGGGTTGTTTGACAGCTGCTGCAACCTGGACATGATCGACCTGGAACTGGTAGATGATGAAACGGATCAGCGCGAGTTGCGATCACTGATCGAGACGCACGTCGAGCTCACCGGCAGCGAGCGGGGGCGTCGGATTCTGGATGACTGGGAGCTGGCGCTGCCGTTCTTCATCAAGGTGTTCCCCATGGAATACCGCCGGGCCCTGGGGCGCATGTCGCCGGAAGATGCTGCCACCATACGGCGGGAGGGCGTACATGAGTGAACACGATCGGGCATTTATGGAGATACCCCGCAAGGACCCCGGGTATCGGCGCCGGGAGCTCCGTCTGAAAGACTGGCGAGCTGTCGAGCGCCAGTTCACCGCGGAGGAACTGCGCGATCAGGCGGCCCGTTGCATGGACTGCGGCATCCCGTTCTGTCACGGGTGCGGATGTCCGCTGGAAAACATCATTCCGGAGTTCAACGAACTGGCATTCAGGGGGCGCTGGGCCGAGGCCTGGGAGATTCTGGCGTCCACGGATCCGTTGGCCGAATTCACCGCGTTGGTCTGTCCGGCACCCTGCGAAGGAGCCTGCGTGGCCGGGCTGCACGGAAATCCGGTCTCCATACGGCAGGTCGAGCGCATGGTCGTGGACCAGGCGTTTCAGGAAGGATTGGTCCGTCCGCAACCGCCGGCTGTGCGTCGGCCGGAGAGAGTTGCGGTGATCGGTTCAGGTCCGGCCGGCCTGGCGACAGCCTGGTGGCTCAACCGCAGAGGATACTGGGTCACCGTTTTCGAGACGGCATCCAAACCCGGCGGTATACTGCGCTACGGGATTCCCGATTTCAAACTGGAAAAACGCATACTGGACCGGCGTCTGCAGTTGATGCAAGCGGAGGGGATCGTATTCGAGACCGGTGTGAACGTGGGTCGAGATCTGTCCGCCCGCTATGTGCACAGCCGTTTCGAGGCCACCGTGCTGACCGGCGGCGCGCGTCAGCCACGGGACCTGCCCGTTCCCGGGCGAGAACTGGACGGTGTGCATTTTGCCATGCCCTATCTTACCCAGCAGAACCGGCGCGTGGACAACGAGGTCATACCGGAGGCCGAATCCATCTTCGCGCGCAACCGCACGGTCACGATCATCGGTGGCGGCGATACCGGCGCGGACTGCCTGGGCACGGCGCTACGTCAGGGTGCACAGCATGTGTACCAGTTCGAGATCATGCCGCAACCTCCGCCGGACCGGTCACCGGCCACCCCCTGGCCGGAGTGGCCGAACAAGATGCGTGAATCCAGCAGTCATCAGGAGGGCGGTGAGCGGCGCTGGAGCGTGATGACCAAACGTCTTGAAGGCCGCGACGGCCGCGTGGCGCGCCTGCACGCCTGTGAGGTGTCCTGGGAGGCGGATGCTTCCGGACGTGCCGTGCCGCGCGAGATACCCGGTTCCGACTTTGCCGTCGACACGGACCTGGTGCTTCTGGCCCTCGGTTTCACGGGACCCGGTCGCAACTGTTATGTCGAGGAACTGCAACTGGAGCGGGACGACCGCGGGATTCCGCGCCGCGACGACAACCATATGACGTCTGAACCCGGCGTGTTCATCGCCGGAGACATGGCCCAGGGAGCTTCGCTGATCGTCAGGGCGCTGGCCGACGGCGCCCACGCCGCCCGGGGCGTGGACGCGTACCTGCGCCGGCGCGGCGCATGATGCTGCCGGCTTTCGAGCGCGGCATACGCGATGACCCCGGATCCAGGTTCGAATCGTTCGCCATGCTGCCGGCTTCAGGTTCGCCGCATTCGACCACGCAGGCGCGTTCAGGAACCGGTGCCGATGCTGCGTGCGTCCACTGGGCGATGGAGGAGTGGCGTTCAGACCGCGGTGCCGCGGGTGCGGCTGCGGGCCGCTGCCGTGCACTCGATTACCCACTGGCCGTACGGTTCGTACACCCGGCATAACGCCGTGGCGTAAATGGCCGGCAGCTCGTAGGGATGTTCCTGGACGATAGCCGCCTCCAGGGCGTCATACAGATCGTGCGTCGTTTTGATCACTACCTGCGTTTCTGTTTCCTGCTGCACCTCGTCCTTCCAGACAAAGAAGCTCTCCGCCGGTATGAGGCGGACACAGGCGGCCAGACCGCGCTCGACAATCGTTCGGGCCAGTCTGCGGCCCTGGTCCATGTCGCCTACCGTGGTAACTACCGCGATGTGTTGCATGGTTGCGCTCCCTGCTTGGTAAGGGTGTGAGTAGCGTTGAGCAGACAATACCCGGCAGGCATGCGGTGTGCAGTGATGAGCCGCACCGGCGTCGACACCGTTGCCTTTTCCCTCTGAACCGTGCAGTTTGAGTGGCACCGCCGGGTTTCTATCGGCGCCGGCCCGAGTACCGGAGACTGCCGTCGCTGGAACATACGGCAGGCCAGGTCATATCGCTACCTCCGCCTCCATGCGCCGACATCCAACAAGGAGCATGAACCCATGAGCACCGTGACACCGCAGCATTCGACCCGTCCGAACATCCTGCTGATCACCGCCGATCAGTTCCGCTGGGATGCGCTGGGTTGCATGGGTAATCCGGTCATCCAGACGCCCAACCTGGACGGCTTGGCGCAGCGCGGCGTCCGTTTTCGTAACGCTTTCACGCCTGACCCTATCTGCGTGCCGGCGCGGGCCGCCATCATGACCGGCAACTATCCCCACGTCTGCACCGGCAGCAAGAACAACAGCGGCCGCATACGGGACGGTCAGCCGTTGCTGACCGAGACGCTCAAGGCAGTCGGGTACCGCACCTACATATTGGGGAAATTACATTTCGTGCCCTACTCGCCGCCCGGCCAACCGCGTCTGGTACACGGCTTCGAGCATGTGGAATTGACGGAAAGCGGGCGCATGCTGGCCCAATTCGATCCCACCGGCGAGATGGAAGGCATCGAGGATTATTTCGACTATCTGCGCGACGTGGGCTATTTCGGCTACACCCGGGCCCACGGTATCGGCAACAATGACGTGCATCCCTGTCGCAGTCCGTTGCCGCCGGAACACACCGTGGACCACTGGATCGCAGACTGCACCCTGCGCCAGCTGGCGCGGCACCAGAAAGACTTCAACGACCGCCCCTTCTTTCTGTGGATGAGCTCGCCCAAGCCCCACAGTCCGTACGATCCACCGGATCCCTACGACGGGATGTACGACCCGCGCCAGGTTCCGCCGCCGTACGGCGACGAGTCCCTGCTGGAACGCATCAATCCGCGTATCGAAGCCTCGCGCATGTCGCATTACCAGGATATGCTCAGTCCCCAGGCGCGCCAGGTGATCAAGGCCTACTACTACGGTTGCATCAGCTGGTTGGACCGCATGGTCGGCCGGGTGCTGAACAGCCTGGAAGAAGACGGTCTGCTGGACGACACGCTGATCCTGTTCACTTCCGATCACGGCGATCTGATGGGGGACTTCGGCACGTGGTTCAAGAGCAACCACATGAACGGCTCCGTGCGGGTGCCGTTCCTGGCTGCAGGTCCCGGCGTGTCGAGTGGCGCGGTAAGCGATGCCCTGGTCGGATTGCAGGACATCCTGCCGACCTTCGCCGCCGCGGCCCGCGCGCCCATCGGCGCACCGGTCCAGGGTCAGGATCTGGCGCCGGTGCTGGCGGAACCCGCGGCCGCGGTGCGCGATGTCTACTATGCCAGCACGCTGGAAGGCGACTACTCCAGCGCCATGATCTGCGATGGACGCTGGAAATACGTCTACTCGGCCGCCAATGCGACCGAGGAGCTGTACGACCAGACGAACGATCCGGGTGAAGTCGACAATCTGGCGGGCAGCGCCCCGCACGCCGACCTCCTTGCAGCCCTGCGCGAGCAACTGATCGACCAGGCGCGCGCCACCGGTGACGACAGCCTGCTGACGGACGGCGTCCTGCGCCGCGCCAGCAGCGACCGCGAGACGCTGCTGGCGCGCCAG
>SLHA01000010.1 GCA_007136405.1 Candidatus Latescibacterota bacterium | reverse complement strand
CTTGACCGGCCACCGTAATCCATTCAAGTTAGACATCGGCACGCCCTGGTTGCGCCGGGGAGAGCATGTCGATCCGCCTCGCGTCCGGCAACCTGGCGGGATCACCGGTTTTTTCCGGGAGGAGACCATGTGCGGACGCTACACCCTGCATCACAGCATCGCCGCAATCGCCGACTACTACGACGTGGATCATGTGACCGTGGCTCCGCGCCCACGGTACAACATCGCCCCGGGGCAGCCGGCTACCGTGATCGTCCAGCAGGCTCAACGCACGGTGGAGGCGTTTCGCTGGGGTCTGATACCCTTCTGGGCCCGGGACGCCCGCATCGGCAACCGCTTGATCAATGCCCGCGCGGAGACGGTGGCCACCAAGCCCGCGTTCCGCGCCGCGTTCAAGCGTCGCCGCTGCCTGCTCCCGGCTAGCGGTTTCTACGAATGGCGCCAGACCGCTTCGGGCAAAGTGCCCACCAAAGTGCCCATATATGTTTGCCCGCCGGACCAACGCCCCCTGGCTCTGGCCGGTCTGTGGGAGGAATGGCTGTCTCCGGAGGACGAGGTCGTGCATACCTGCACCATCATCACCACGGCGGCCAACGAGCTGCTGGCGCCCATTCATCCCCGCATGCCGGTCATCCTCGAACCGCCGGCGGCCTTCAGCTGGCTGGCCGCGGACACCTCCCGGGAGAATCTCCAGGCCCTGCTGCAACCGTACCCGTCACCTCGTCTGACGGCGTATCCGGTGTCCACCCGGGTCAATGCGCCCGGTTACGACGCGCCGGACTGCATCGAGCCATCGCCCCCACCAGGCGAATAATCGCCGACCGTACTCACCGTCTGCCCCGCAGCATAACGCATGACCCCCCATCAGGCAGGTCATCCCCGCCAGCCGCTGTGCCGCCCCGCGCGGCAACACCGGGCCCGCGCCCGGCCTGACGGTTGACCCGGGCAGCGCCCGGATTCAGCTCCCTGCTCCGGCCGCGTCTTACCGGCAGGCGCTCCCGGTCCGTACCTCACCCGGCGCCTGAGGCACCGGCTGCGGTGCTTCAGACCGCATCTCGGCAGCGGTCATCTCTTGACATTCGGCGTCCGTCGTGCTTACTTGCGCCTTGACCCAAGCCCGGCAGCGCCAGCGATAACCTGTTGTGCGGGAATGGAAGTGATGCAGCCCCAACCTGATGACCGTGGCTACGCTCTGGCGCGGAGCGCCTTCGAGTCCGGCCTGCGGTGGGCCGGCGACGCTCCAGACGCGGGAAAGGGGCGTCACAGCATCCGGAACGTTTCCGCCAAACCCGGCACACTCGACTGAGAGGCTGCCCGCTCATCGGACGTGCCTACGCTCGCATTAACGGACAAGGAGCCGCCATATGCCCCGCAACGGCTACGGTCACATGGTGATCGAAGACTACGTGACGCGGCTGCGTGCCCTGCACGCAGACCGGGAAGAACGACTCAGCCGCATCCGCTCGCGCTCGCAGGCACTGGCCTACCAGAAAACGGTGCGCAACGCCATCCGGCGCGCGTTCGGCCCCAAACCGGCCCGTAGCGCCCTGGATACCAGCGTGGTCGACACCACGGAAACGCGTTACTACACCCTGGAGAAACTGCTGTTCCAAAGCCGTCCAGGTTGTCTGGTCACCGCGCATATGTACCTGCCGAAAGGCCTCAAGGAACGAGCTCCGGCGGTCCTCGGCACCTGCGGACACAGCGCCGAAGGCAAAATGGCCCCGGCGTACCAGGAGTTCTGCCAGCGCCTGGCCCGTTCCGGCTTCGTCACCCTCATCTATGACCCCTTCAACCAGGGAGAACGGGATCAGTACTGGGATCTGAAGGATCGCGGCATGGTCGCCAGCTGTACCCACGCCCACAACATGATGGGCAAGCAGCTGGAGCTACTGGGGCAATGGTTCGGAGCCTGGCGCGCCTGGGACGGCATCCGCGCCCTGGACTATCTGTTGACGCGCCCTGAAGTGGACCCGGAACGCGTCGGCCTGACGGGTAATTCCGGCGGCGGCACCATGACCACGTGGCTATGGGCGTACGAACCCCGCATCACCATGGCGGCGCCTTCGTGCTTTGTCACCACCTTCCTGGCCAATCTGGAAAACGAGTTGCCTGCTGATTGCGAGCAATATCCTCCGGGAGCCATCGGATCCGGCCTGGAGATGGCGGATTTCCTCATTGCCCGGGCCCCGGATCCGGTGCTGCTGCTGGGACAGAAGTACGACTTTTTCGACCGCCGCGGCCTGCAGGAGGCCTATGCGGACGTGCGCCGATTCTACGATATTCTGGGAGCACCGGACAACGCCGCACAGCTGTATATCGGTCCGCGACCGCATGGCTTCGGGGTGGAGAACCAGGAGGCCATGGTGGATTTCTTCGTCGAACACGCCGGCCTGCAGCGTTCGGTCCGGGTGCGCAAACCCACTCACCTCGAGGAAACCGCAGGTTGGGTCACCCCACAGGGCAACACGGTGGCTGCCGGTGCCACACCCATCTACAGGCTGGTGGAGGACATGGCCACGCAGCTGATCGACTCGCGGCGGGCGCCCAGCAAAGCCGATCTGATGGACCACCTGCCTCGTCTGCTGCAGCTTCCGGTCCGCAGCACCGCACCGCACTACCGCATCCTTCGCCCCCGGCTTCAGGACGGCTTCACCCTGGCACGCTACGCCGTGGAAACCACTGCAGGCATACGCGCCATAGTGACCAGAAGACTGGCAGATCCCTCCACCGCCGGAACCCTGGAACCGGAAGCCGAGGTCAGCGTCTGGCTGCCGCACACCGGTTGCGCCGAAGACTTCCAGGATGACCCGCTGGCGCAGAAGCTGTTGAAAGCGGGACCTTTATTCGGCATCGACGCACGCGGTCTGGGCGAATCCATGCAGGACGAGGCCACCCCCAGCTTGTTCCATGCGTATGGAATCGACTACATGATGCACGGCTACGGGTTGCTGTTCGGGGAAAGCTACCTGGGACAGCGCGTCCACGACGTACTCAGCGTTCTGGACCTGCTGGTGGCCGAAGGCACGCGCCAGATCAAGCTGTACGGACGCGGCCAGGGAGCACTCCTGGCCCTGTTTGCCGCCGTGCTGCACGACCGGGTCCAATCCGTCGTTCTGCGCCATGCGCCGCTGTCGTACGCCGAATGGACACGCGTGCCCCTGGTGGCGTGGCCGTCGGCGAACGTGGTGCGCGCCGCCCTGACGACCTTCGATCTGCCCGACCTGATGCGGGCCCTGGGCCGGAACCTGCGTCTGCAGGAGCCCTGGGGGCCGGACATGCAGCCTCTGCCGGCGGCTCAGGCGCGCAAGCAGCTGCAACAGCTGGATCTGTCCACGGAATTGCTGCAGCGCGGCTGAATCTCAGGCCCATGCCGCCAGCTACGGCTGGGACGCAGGCTCGAGAAACTCGCCGCGGTCATACGGCCCACCGGGACCTGCGGGCGTCGCTGGCGGGCCAGCGCGCCAACTACCCGGAGGCGAGTCCCGCCGCCGCCGTGAACCGGCGATAGCAGGCTATCAACCGCGCCGCGGTGTGCTGCTCGGTGAATTCGGCCAGTATCCGCCGGCGCGCCGCCGCGCCCAGTCGGCGCCGCCGCTCCGGGTTCACTACCAGCGCCCGCACCGCCGCCACCAACGCCGGCACCTGGCGCACGGGAAAGAGCAGCCCCGTCTCACCCGGGACGACCACCTCGCGACAGCCCCGGATGTCGCTGGCCACCACGGGCACACCCATGGCGCACGCCTCCATCAGGGCCCGTGGTATGCCTTCCCGGTGCGACGGCAGCACAGCGATGTCCATGCAGGCATACAGCTCCGGCATGTCGTCCCGCTGCTGCAGCAGCAGACACCGGTCCTCGACCCGTGACGCCCGCATCAGCGCCCGCGGATCTACCGCATCCGACTGCTCCGGCTCGGGAATGGCCACGATGAGGAACCGGGCCTGCGGGTACTCCAGCGCCAGCTGGCCGGCCATTCTGAAGAACTCTTCGTAACCTTTTTCCCGCACCAGCCGCGCCACCATGCCGATGACCAGGTGGTCCGTATCCAGCCCGAGCTCGGCACGCTTGCCTGCGGCCGATATTAGGGATGGATCGAAACGGCGTGCATCGATGCCGTTGCCGATCCAGTGCAGCCGCTCCGCCTGCTTGAGTCCGATGGTCCGCGCCAGGTCGTAGTCCTCCCGGCTTTGAAACAGCACCTGGTGCGCCCACAGCGCACCCCAGCGTTCCGCCGCCAGGGCCAGCCAGCGATGCGGCCCGCGCGTGTGTTCGTTGAACAGGAAACCATGGACGGTGTGCACGACCAACGGCACGCCGGCACAACGCGCCGCCCAGGGACCGAGCAGGGTGCCTTTGGGGTTGTGCGAATGGGCGATATCGATGTGCTCCGCGCGCAACGTCCGGCGCAGCGCCGTCAGACACCGCAGATCCGTCCACGGCGACAGCTCCCGGGCGAACGGAATGTAACGCACCGGTATGCCGGCATCCGCCAACCGCCGGCCGGAGTCATCCCGGCCGCAGATGACCAGCACCTCGTAGCCCGCCTCCTGCAGGCACCGCAGGCGGGTGCGCAGCAGCAGGTAGGCGATCCCTTCCGTGGGAACGACATGAGCCACACGAATGTGCCCCATAGATCCGGCGACCCTCAGACCGCCACGTTGTTCTGCGGCTTGCCTTCCAGGAAAGCGATGACGTTGTCCACCGCGCCTTCGTTGAGCAGTTCCACTCCCTCCGGAGTCTGGTCGGCGGCGTGCGGTGTCAACACCACCTGATCGCAGCTGAGGATGGGATGATCTGCGGGCAGCGGCTCCACCGGGTATACGTCCAGCGCCGCGCCACCCAGATGTCCGCTGTGCAGGGCTGCTACCAGGGCCTCCAGATCCACCACGTCGCCGCGGGCCCCGTTGAGCAGCAAGGCGCCCGGACGCATCTGCGCCAGTTGCTCCTTGCCGATGAGGTGATGGGTTTCCGGAGTCAGGCGCACGTGCAGGCTGACCACATCGGCAGCGCCCAGCAGTTCCGGCAATTCGACGAAGCGCACGCCCAGGGCCGCGGCCCGCTCCGCCGACGGATGGAAGCTCCAGGCGATGACGTCCATGCCGATGGCCCGGGCCAGCCGCGCCATCTCGGCGCCGATATGACCGGTCCCGACCACCCCCAGGGTCTTGCCCTGCAGCATGGTGTTGAGCTGCCGCGTCCACCGGCCGCAGCGCAGTTCGCGGGTCTGGAAGGCGGCGCGCTTGGCCAGCGCGAACATCAATCCGAACATGTGTTCGGCCACCACCGCCGCGGTGCGTCCCGGCTGGTTGGACACCACGATGCCCAGCTCGCGCGCGACCTCCAGGTCGATCATGTCCGTGCCGATGGAGCAGGTGGTGATCATGCGCAGCTCGGGCAGGGCCCGCAGCTCCGGTTCCCGCCAGGTGACGACACCCCGGGTATTGATGATCACCCGGGCACCGCTGACTCGTTCGAGCTTCTCTTCCTGTGTTGCCGGACGATCCTCGTACAGCACCACATCCCCGTACGGCTCGAGCCGGGCCAGCTGGGGCGAACCGGCGATCTGCGGCGGATCGTCGCCGGGCACGACAATACGAACACGATCGGTCATATTCCCTCCTCTCCGATGTTTTGCCCGGTCTGGGTAGCCGGGCTATCTTGCCAGTCGGCAGGACAATATAGGCAGCCTTCGCTGCCGGCTCAAAGACGGGCCAGGAGCGCAGACCGGAGGTGACCGTTGCAGCTGTTGCTCAACACCATCATGCTGGAACCGAACCGCTGGGCCCGTGCACGAGGGCTTTCCTGGCCATTGCTCGACCTGCCGTTCGTAACCGCGATTTCGTTCTGCAGCACTGGTGCCGGAACGGCGGCAATTGACAGTCTGGAATCGATCCATTTCCGTATGGATACGCATACGGCGCTGAACCACCGTGGAGGACTGCGCGCCGAAACGCCTTCGTCCCGATGTCCCCGTATTCGCCCTGTGATCCGCCTCCTGAAAGGAAACCGACCCTGATGACCGAATCGTCCCCCGGCATCGCCGCCGCGCTGTCCGAACTGAGCTCACCGATGGTCCCCGACTGTCCCCGGGTCGGCGTCGTGCTGGCTGCCGGTCATGGCAAACGCATCCGTTCGGCCAATTCGAAAATGCTGCACGAAATCTGGGGCCGTCCAACGGTGCTGCGCGTGGCCAGCGCCGTCCAGCGCGGTCTGGACAGTGACAACCAGGTCATCGTGGTGGGCATCAAGGCGGAAGAGGTGGCGCGGATTTCCGGCGCCCGGACAGGGCGCAGTTTTGCGTTCCAGGAAAACCTGGCTTCCGGCCGTGCGGCGGGAACCGGGGACGCGGTCCGGGTGGCGCTGGAGGCTTTCCAGCCATCGCCTCATGACCGTGACATCTACGTCTTCCCGGGGGACATGGGATTGCTGACGGACAACGTCGTGAAGCAGTTCCGGCGCAGCTTCGAGTCCACTGCAGGCGACATGATGATGCTCACCGGCACGTACAGCGGTTCTCCGGAAACCAACTATTACGGTCGCATCGTCCGGGTGCCGGCCCTGGACGCGGACGGGAATTCCTCCGGTGCGGCCGAGGGCACGGTCATCGAGATCAAGGAGCACAAGGACATTCTCGGTCTCGCCGGGGACAAACCGTACACGGTGGGCCAGAATGGCCGCACGTACAGCTTCACACGCGCCGAACTGCTGGAGCTCACGGAGATCAACACCGGAGTGTTCGCTTTCAAGGAGTCTGTGCTCCGAAGGTACATCCCGGAACTGGACACAGCCAATGTTCAGGGGGAGTACATGCTCACGGACCTGGTGCGCATATTCAACAGCCACGGCCGCACCGTCTGTGCCGTGCGTGCCGCCAGCGAGGAAGAAATACTGGCGTTCAACGTCAAAAGCGTCTGGCACCAGATGCAGCACACCGCCAGGCGCTGGGCCTATGAGCGCCTCATGGATACGATCACCATCGCCGATGAGGAGGATTTCTTCCTGGCCGAAGAGGTGATCGAGCACATTCTGGAGTTGGACCAACGCTGCGGACCGTTGGACATCGTCATCGGCAAAGGAGTTTACCTGGATTCCGGAGTACAGCTCAACCGAAGGGTGCACATCTCGGACCGCTGCCATCTGACCGGAGAGATCATACTCGGAGAAGGCGTGTTCCTGGGACCCGGTGTGCAGCTGAGCACCTACCCTTCCCAAGTCATGCGCATCGGTGACGGCGTGGAAATCCTCAGCCGCAACATCCTCAAAGGCAACCTGTGGTTGGGCGCCGGCACCCGCATCGAGTCCGGTGTGCTCATGACGGGCAGCGACACGTTTCCCATGCGGGTGGGAGAGCGTGTGATCGTCAAGGGCACCACCTATCTCTACGGATGCAGGATAGACGACGATGTGCTGATTGAACACTCCATCGTCCAATGCAAGCGGATCGAACAGGTGCGCCGCCGCGACGGCAGCATCCAGCCCATCCGCTACGTCCTGCCTCCGCCGGAGGGACTGGACTCCCTCACACCGGTGCCGCGCTGCAATGCCCGGCGCCACCGGTGAATCCGGGTGTCCCGGTGGCGCCGCGCAACCTTGCGGTTCAGCCGGCGTCCGGCAGGCTCACGCCAACCCGGTCCAGCACCTGCCGCGGCACCTTGCAGACCATGGTATACGCCGGATCGAAGACGTTGCCCACATCATACTCGACGAACTGCCCCAGCAGGGCCTGGGCGCTGACCGCGTCCAGGCCCAGATCGGCCTGCAGCCATTGCAGCATCTCCGTGGTGGCGTGCTGCACGCCCTGATCCAGCGGCCGGGCATTGCCCACCGTCATGATGCAGTCCGGCCCCACGGCCCGCGGCCAGGCGACCCGGCGATTCTTGTGCACGGTTAGCGTGAACGTGACGTCAAAGGAGATCTCCACCCCCGTGCCCACGATTTCGCCGTCCCCCTGGATGGCGTGGCCGTCGCCCAGATGGAACAACGCACCCGGGACGAACACAGGCAGAAGGACGGTCACGCCCTGGACGAAGCCGCGGTAGTCCATATTGCCGCCATGCGGGCCCGACGTCGCGGTGGAAATGGCCTGACCCCGGTCCGGAGCCACCCCGAAGCACCCCAGCATGGGGCACAACGGCCAGCGAATACCGGCCAGCCGGGTGTGCGGTTGAGCCAGCGAGACCGTTCCGCCCTCCAAATCAACGTGCCACTCCGCCAATTCCGCCTCCGTGTCCACATCAGCCACGCAGCCGGGATCCAGGACGTGCGGCGCTATCCGTGTCCGCGTCCAGCCGCGGCTGCGGTTAGGCCACAGCCGATCGAACCGTACCGCCAGCACGTCCCCCGGCTCCGCCTCCGCCACCGCGAAGGGTCCGGTCATCGGATTGCCGCGTTCGGTCACCTGCGCCCCGGTCTGGTCATACCCGCGCGCGTCCACCGTGCTGGTCTCCACCGTATCCCCCGAGGCAACGGTCAGCACGGGGGCATGCGTCCCCAGCGTGATGTGATAGTGGTCCGGATGAAAGCGGTGCACGGCCATATCAGACGCTCCCTACCTTGATCTCCCGCCCGCTGCGACCGGATTCGTAGATAGCCGTGATGATCTCCACCGCGTGCCGGGCGCTGTCCAGAGTGATCATGGGATCCCGGTCCTCCGCCAGCGCCTTGACCATGTCCTCCACGATCTGCGTGTGGCCATCGAAGCCCACCGCCATCGGATCCGCCGAACCGGATCCCCCCTTCTTCTGGCCCCCATAGTATCCGAGCATCTCCTCCTCTTCCTTGCCCTCCATATCGTCCTGCAGCTTCCAACCGCGCAACAACCCTTCCTGCTTGAGGATGGATCCCTGGGAGCCGTATATGTTGACGATCTGGTCGTACCCCGGGTAACAGCAGGTAGTGGTAAACAGCGTGCCGATGGCGCCGCAGCGAAAACGCAGCAGGGCGACGGTCTGGTCTTCGGCTTCGATGTCATGAGTAAAAACGCCGAACATGCCCATCACCGCTTCCACCGGCCCCACCAACCACTGCATAAGGTCCACGGTATGCACTCCCTGGTTCATCAGCGAGCCGCCGCCGTCCATGTCCCAGGTCCCTTTCCAGGAACCGTGCTCGCCTTCGTAGTAGCTCTGTTTGCGGTACCACGGCAGATGCCCGTGGGCACCAACGACTGTTCCCAGCCGGCCGCCGGCAATGGCCTCGCGAATGCGGATATTCAGGGGATTGAGCCGGGATTGGAAGATTCCGCCGATCTTCACGTTGCACCGCTTGCCCGCGGCGATCAGGGTGTCGATACGTTCCGGCACGATGTCCGCCGGTTTTTCCACGATGAGATGCTTGCCGGCTGCCGCGGCCCGGACACCCATTTCCGCATGCATTCCGGATGGCGTGGCGATATTGATCACGTCGACCTCCGCATCCTGCAGCAGCTCGGTGAAATCCTGATACGCCTTGCAGCCGTATTCCTCCGCCACCGGATCCAACCGTTTGGTATCGACGTCACACACGGCCACCAGGCGCGCGCCAGGCGCGCTGGCGATCGCCTTGCAATGGTGCTTGCCCATACCCAGACCAACCACCGCGAAACCTGTTTCTGGGGACATCATCGCCTCCTCGTCTGAATGCGAAAAAAAACCTGCACATCTCGGGTCCGACGCTCACCAGGCGCCGCCTCCTTGCCGCCGTTCCGTATTGTCCTCTCGCCTGGATTCCCTGCTGACCGTCCGATGCCTGCCGGTTGAGCGGTATACATCAGCTTCGTATTCAACCAAGATACACCCTGCGCCAGGTGCATGCCATAGCACACCACGGGTCGGAACGCGCCGCTCGAAGTCCCCCCCCGCCTGCCCGCAAGTGCGGGTGCTCCGCTCCGCCGCCGTCCGAGCTTCCAACTGCGCGGTACTGGCGAATAGCGTCTGGAAATAGTCTAGGCGGTGCTGCGGCCGAGTCTGAATATGCTTCACAACTGCATCCCTTACAATCAGTTAAGCCCACACCTCTTGACTATGCCATGCCGGCCTCATACATTACCGGTGAACGCGTTCCAGACTTTGTGTGCCCCTGCCCGCTTCCGTAGCCGGCCGGTGCACCCCCTGCAACGCACACAAGCCCGCCCATAGCGTGCTACCGGCATCCATGGTATATTGGACAACGGAGGATTACTGGACAACGAAGCCCGTCGCCAGGACCGCGCCACGCGGCACTGGAGCTGAATACGCGGCTAGGGTACATGCAGGGGGTCCATCCGTCCTGTGGGCACCTGCAGGATACTCCGGCTGCCCGGCCCGGATGGCTGAACCGGCCCTGTCTACATGGGATGACATCCGAACCAGAGAGTTGTCCGAATGAACTACGATATCGGCAAGATCCTGGAAGAATGGCCTTTCAACCCAGACGAATTCACCGCGCGCCGGATCAAGACAGCAGAAGGCGAAGAAAAGATCCAGATACGCATCGACATGGGCATTCTGCAACTGGAGACCGAAGGTCGTCCAGATGGCAAACGGCCGCACGGCTGCGCGTCGTTGCTCGAGTACTACCGGGCCCAGCTGCACGCCAGCGACGGCGCAACTCTGGACGAGGAGGAATGCGAGGATCTCTTCCAGGAGGCCTGGCAATACTATCACCGCTACCTCAGCCTCTTCTATCTGGAGGATTATCTTGGGGTGCAGCGGGATACCGGACACACCCTGGCCATTTTCGATCTCGTGCAGGACAACGCCGCGGACGAAGATATCAAGTGGTATTTTGAACAGTACTATCCGCACGCGGTCATGATGCAGACCCGGGCACGGGCCATGCAGGCGCTGCAGTCAGAGGACTACCGCGCCGCCATGAGCCACGTGGACGACGGCATTCACCACATCGAGCGCTTCGTGGAGCAGTGGGAAGCGGATGATGTGGAGGAGGAGCTGCCGGAGATCTCTTTCCTGCGGGAATGGCGCGAGGAGCTGGAGGAAGAGCGGCCGTTGTCCCAGCGCGAACAGCTGGAGCGCGATCTTCGCGTTGCCGTGGACTCGGAGAACTTCGAGGAAGCCGCCCGTCTCAGAGACAAGATACGCACCATGTGGCCACCGCCCCGCCGGCTGTTCCGGCCGGAGCGCTGAGCGCCGGAGGCCGTTCATCGAAGCGCCGGATGGCGGAGGCCGTTCACGGAAACACGCTTCCGGCACTCGAATCGTTGCGGTGTGCCTGCGCCCCGCGCCATCCAGCGGCGATCAGTGCATGGCCAGAACATCCCCCATGCTGTACTGACCCGGCCGGGCGGTTACGGCGAAACGCGCCGCCCGCAGCGCTCCCTGGGCAAAGGCATCCCTGCTGGTAGCCCGGTGCCGCAGTTCAAGGCATTCTCCCTGAGCCCCGAACAACACCGCATGATCGCCCACCAGGTCTCCGAGGCGGAGGGCATGGATCCCGATCTCCTTCCGGGGACGCGGTCCGGTGTTGCCATGGCGGCCATGCACCGCCACCTGTTGCAGGTTCAGTTCCAGACCGGCGGCCGCTCTTTCCGCCAGGCGCAGGGCCGTTCCGCTGGGAGCGTCCACCTTGTGCCGGTGGTGCGCCTCCACCACTTCCACATCGTAGGCTTCCCCCAGGATGGCGGCGGCGTCCCGGACCAGCTTGAACAACAGGTTCATGGCCGTACTGTAGTTGGGTGCGAACACGCAGGCCACAGGCTCGATCAGGTTCTGAAATTCCTTGAGCTGCTCCGCATCGAAACCGGTGGTTCCCACCACCATGGCCGTACCGTTGCGGCCACAGGCAGCCGCGGTGTGCAGTGTGGCTTCGGGCAGGGTGAAGTCCACCACCACGTCGGCCGCAGCGGCCATAGGTGCCGGATCCGTGCAGATGTGCACGCCCAACGCGGCGCGCCCCAGAGCTTCTCCCGCATCGCGCCCGACCAGAGGATGATCCGGCGCTTCCGTGCAACCGCATAACCGCATGTCCTCGCTGTCGACCACCAGATCCGCCAGCAGTCGCCCCATGCGCCCCCCGATGCCGCATATGCCTGTTTCGATCATGCCTTCTCCCCTGTGATGATGGATCTCCGCAGTTCTCCCGCTCCGGAAACGGCCTGTGTCACAGCCGGTCACCCCATATCGGACTCATCCGGACGTGCATCCCGCACGGCGGCACGCTGCGGCCGATTCAGTAGTTGGCGTAGGTGAGCTTGTCGATGGCGTCCTCATCATGCAGGCGCGCTTCCACATCCACGCCGAAGGCATCCGCCACCGGCGCCAGAATGGTGGGGTCCGTGTCATGAACGGCGCGCGCCGCATCAAGCACGACCCGAATACCGGCCTGCGTCATTTTGCCCAGCGGCCGCCTGCACAGACCGGCGGGCATGCCCAGAATGTTCATCAACGTTTTCAGCGGCAACGGGTTGCGCGCCTTGCACGGTACCGGCCCCAGCGGCGTGTTTGCCGTGGTGGTGACGCCGACGATGCCCAGTAAAGGCGCCAGCGTGGCGGCCAGCTGGTCCGCTGCCGGCCAGTCACCGGCATTCAGCAACTCCGTCAACCGCTGAATGGCCGCGGGCATGATATTGGACATCACCGAGATGACGCCGGCGGCGCGGATCCTGACGCTCTTCATCATCTCCACCGTCTTGTCATCGTCACCGGAGAAGATGCCGAATTCCGGCCCGCAGAGCTCCCTGGTGCGGGCCATGTTGTCCAGATCCCCGGTAGCCTCCTTGACCGCGGTCACGTTGGCATGCGACGCCGCCAGCAGAGCCAGATCCTCCGGTTGCATCTGCGCCCCTGTGCGTCCGGGAATTATATAGGGGATAACCTGCAGTTGAGGAAACCCCCTGGCCACCGGCTCGACATATTCGCGCCGGATTTCCAGTGAACTGGGTCCGTTGTAATACGGATCCACCAGCAGGACTGCATCGGCACCGGCATGGGCGGCGTGTTCGGAAGCGGCCAGGGTTTCGCGCGTGGAGTTGCTTCCCGTACCGGCGATGCTCGCGCAGCGGTTCCGGGTCCTGGCGCAGGTAAGCTCGATCACGTCGTTGTGCTCCTCCCACAGCAGGGTGGGACTCTCGCCCGTTGTCCCCACCGCCAGTATCCCCTGCACGCCACCGGCGATCTGGAATTCGAGCAGCTGCTCCAGTCCGGCGGTATCCACACTGCCGTCGGCTCGCATGGGCGTTATCAGCGCCGTGTAGCATCCTTTTTCCATCTGCACTCCACCCCTTTTTCTTACCAGCCTGTTTGCGGGAATTGCCCTTAGTGGCGAGCTTGCCGTGTCTCGATCGTATGCCAACCATGATATGATGCCGCGATGGGCCGAAGCTAGCACACCAGGTTCTGCTTGTCAATGCAGCCGTCGCGGCGGCGTTACCCACCGTCCAATACCGAGGAGCCTGCCCCATGGCCACCCAGTTGAGCCTGCGATACGGCTGCAACCCGCACCAGAAGTCGGCGCGCGCGTACCTGCGTGACGGCCGCGCGCTTCCCCTGGAGGCACTGAACGGCTCGCCCGGCTATGTCAATCTGCTGGACGCACTCAATTCCTGGCCTCTCGTCCGCGAGTTGCGACAAGCCACCGGGCTGCCCGCCGCGGCCTCGTTCAAGCACGTCAGTCCGGCCGGAGCCGCGGTAGCCGTGCCGTTGAACGAATCTCTGGCCGCCGCCTATTTCGTCGCCGACATGGAACTCAGTCCGCTGGCGGTGGCTTATGCCCGGGCCCGCGGTGCGGATCGCCTGGCCTCGTTCGGGGACTGGATCGCCCTGAGCGACACCGTGGATGTGCCCACCGCCCGGCTCATCGCCCGTGAAGTCTCGGACGGAGTCATCGCTCCGGACTATGAACCCGAGGCCCTGCGCCTGCTTCAGGGCAAGAAGGACGGCGCTTACCCGGTGCTGCGCATGGACCCGGACTATGAACCGCCGGCCACGGAATCCCGTGACGTATTCGGCGTCACCCTGGAACAGGAAAGCAATCGTTTCGTCCCGGACGACGCCTTCCTGGCCAACGTCGTCAGCGCCAGCAAGTCGCTGCCGGAGACCGCGCGCCGCGACCTGCTGGTGGCCACTGTGGCGGTCAAGTACACGCAGTCCAACTCCGTCTGCCTGGCCCTTGACGGCCAGGTCATCGGCAGCGGCGCTGGCCAGCAGTCCCGGGTCCACTGCGTCCGCCTGGCGGCCTCCAAGGCAGACCACTGGTATTTACGCCAGCACCCGCGCGTTCTCGGCATGCGCTTCAAGAAGACGGTCCGCCGGGCTGAACGCATCAACGCCATCGATTTGTTCCTCCAGGAAGAGGCTACACCGGCTGAGCTGCGGGTATGGGAAAGCCACTTCACCACCGTGCCCGAACCCCTCAGCGCGGCGGACAAGCGCGCCTGGCTGGATCGGCTGAGCGGCGTGGCGCTCAGTTCGGACGCTTTTTTCCCCTTCCGGGACAGCATCGATCGCGCTTCCCGCAGTGGCGTCACCTATGTGGTGCAGGCCGGCGGCTCGACACGGGACGACCTGGTCATCCAGGCGGCGGACGAATACGGCATGGTGCTGGTACTGTCGGGAGTGCGCCTGTTCCACCATTGAGCTTCCTCTCCCCATGCTGGCGGACCCTGATGCGGACTATCTCCGGCCAGGGTTGCAACGGCCGGCGGCGGGCACCGCCGGCCGGACGGTTCAGGCTGTGCACAGGTGCCGGAAAACCGCCGGCGACCAGTCGCCGTAACCGCAATCCAGGCGCGGACGGGTAGCGGTCAGCGCCGCCACATCGCCCTCGATGTCTGTGGTGCAGTCGGTGAACTCGTTGGCGTTCAGGAAGATCCGCTCCGACTCCGCGGCCAGCCGCAGACCCGGGGTACGTCCCTCGCCGGCGAACCCATTCTCCTCGACGATCAGATCGTGCGCCGCACCGGCAACCTCGACCTGGCCGGCGCCGCCGCGGGCGCCGTTGCCTCGCAGGTGGCAGCGGCGGATGAGAATCGAATGGACCTCCGTCGACGCCGGAGTTTCGCGCACCAGGATTCCCGGCCCCTGGTTGGTCTCGATCACGCACCCCTCGATGAGGTTGTGGCAGTCGCGCGTACCGATCGAGATGCCGCTGGCGTTGCCGCGGAAATCGCAGTCCCGCACCGTGATATGGTTGGCGCGCACGCAGAAGAAGAATCCCGCGCGGGCGTTGTCGTCGCCGGCGCAACGCTCGAACAGCACGTTGGTGCTGCCGGCGCCCGGATGCAGTCCGTTGCCGGTGTTCGCCGTGAAACGACAATCGCGGATGACCAGATCACGGCACATCTGGAAACTCAACCCTTCGCCGTCGAATTCGGTCTCCGTGACGCCGGTGATTTCCACATCGCGGCTGTTGGCCAGGTACACCGCACCGCCGCGGCAACCGCCCATGGCGCTGGGACTGTCTCTGCAGCGGCCTTCCAGACTCAGATCCCGCAGCGCCGCGCCGTGGATGCGGTGGCCGCAGACCAGCGGTCGGGCCGTGGTCAGCACCGGTTGCCGGTCGCCGCTGTAGTCGGCTTCCAGGCCGTGATCCAGTCCCACCCAGTGATCCTCCACCCATGTGATCACGGCAAAAGTCTCGTAGAAACTGCCATGGGTGCGGTCATCGTGCACGCAGACGGTCATGCCGGGCTCCAGGCCCTCGGTCGACCGCAGCGGCACATCGACCATGCCGTAGTTGTGATAGCCGGTCAGCGGATACACGCGGACCGGCCCTTGACGCAGAATCGTCCTTCCGGGACCTTGTCCCCTCAACTCGACACCGCTGCGCAACCGCAGAGCGCGATCCAGTTCGACTCTCGCGGCCGGCAACACCACGCGGCCACCCGTGCGGGCGACGAAGTCGATCTCGCGTTGAATAGCCGCGGCGTTGGCCGCCTTGGTGACAGTCAGCCTGCGTTCCATGACCCGATTCCTTTCGTTGAGACGATGATCGCGGCCGTAGCCGTCCCAGCCGTACACGGCAAGGCCGCCGAAACGTTCCCGCGCGGGCAATATAGTCCGCTTCGGCCCCACCCGCATCACCAGCGGTGCAGATTTTGCTTGAGGGGCCACAGCGCCGTAGGCGCAACCCGGGACTTGCCATGCAGGCAGCGCTCCCACACTGTGCGTGTAACCGCGGCGGAGCATGGGGTGCCATCCTGGCCGCGTCATCGCATCCGCTCGATCTGACCTTGCGGCACCCTCTCAACTTACGGCGATAGACGTGGGAAGGTACCAGTTTCTTTTCGTTATCGGCGGCCTGTGCATTACCGCAGGACAGGTGTGGCTGAGTCTGATCCTGCATCCCGACAGTGCCGCATCGCCTCTTCACATCCTGTACAGCGCCGCCGCCGTGGCCGCGGGATGTGCCATCTCCGGTACGGGTATGCTGGGCATGGCCGATACCTACCAGACTACCGCTGTTCACACCGAACGGCTGCTGGATTCCCGCGAGCCGCCGGCCGCTCCCCCGCCGGTGGCGACGATGGACCATCTGCGGGACCACAATGTCAGGTTCTGGCGCTCTTACGTCCTCTCCTCCGTGTCCATCAGCCTGTTCCTGGTCGGTGTATTGGCCGTCAGTCTGGCGTTTTCCCGTAATTCCTACCTGCTGTATCTGGCCGGCCTGGGCGGCGGTGTCGCTGTGCTGGGATTGCTCACCCTGATGATGGGAGGACGCGCCCTGCTGCACATGCGCCGGGAACATGCCGACGTGGCCGCCAGCGCTCTGCAGTTGGAACAGCAGCCGGAGCGACCAGCGACACCGGATCGTTCGCCGCCCTCTCGCCGCAAACCGCGCGGCGCCGGGCAGCCATCCGGCCGTCATCGCTCCAATCCCACCATCGTGCGGTGAATCGCCAGCGGCGTCCGCTCGCGGCATACCCTCGTTGGCCGTGACGGCCGTTTGCCTGCCCGGACGAGTTGGGGTTATATTGGCCCAGGTCGCGGCAAATTGTTCTGTCCGCGCGGTATGTTCTTCCGGTCCGCCACCGGCAGGATCCGGACCTCTCCCCTTGCATGCCGTGCCGGACTGGCGCCCAGGCGGCCTGCGTCGCACCGTGAGGCGCCCCGCGACAGGTGTTGCGCTCCCCTGAACGCAGCGGCTCGTGCACCAGGCGGTCCTGACCAGGCACTTGATTTGCTATGGTCTGTTCCGCGCCTTCGGCGCCGCCAGGGTGCAGATCATCGCCGACAGTTTTCCGGGACGAACGACCATGCCGTCCGGCAATGAAGCACAAACACACCGGGAGACCCGCTCCGCGCAGACTGCGGACACACTCTCCGAGCAACTCATCTCCACGAGCAAAGCGGCACTGGAGCTGTCCAGGCGTGTGCACGCAAGCCTGTGTGCCGGCGCCGCGCCATCCGGTCTCGTGCCGTTGTTGCGCCGGGAGGCCGCCATGGCCCATGAACTGCGTGCCGGCATCAAACAGCTTGCAGCCGCGGTGGACATGCCTCCCTCGAACCACAGGGCCGAGTTGCGAGCCCAGCTGAAAGCACTGCTGAACATGGAAGAGAGGAATCACCGGTTGTTGAGCCGCCGTGGCATCACCCTGAACACCCCCGTCCAGCGCTAGTGTCCTGCCATCGCACCGAACAGTCTCCGGATACCCTATGATCGAAGAACAAACGATGACCGGGCACCACCTCAATCTGGGCGCCACCCATGCCGGGTTGCAGGACTTCACGGATTCCTACACGCTGTTCAAGGAGACCACGCGCCGCTACCGTGAAGCGTACGAGCAGCTGGAAGCGCAGTTCGAGTCGCTCAACGTCAAGCTCGAAGAGACGAACCTGGAACTGCGGCGCAGTCTCGAGGAAAAGGATCGGGTCAGTAATTATCTGAACAACATCCTGGAAAGCCTGACCGGCGGAGTACTGGTCGTCGATGCCGATGGCGTGATCACCTTGTTCAACCAGGCCGCGCAGGGCATCACCGGCAGATCCGAGGCCGAGGTGTTGGGAAAAACGTATGAGCAGGCCCTGGGTCTGGAGTATGGCAGCCGGCATTCCGTGCTGCACACCCTGGAAACCGGCCTGAGCCTGAGCCACCGGGAGAAGGAGCTCGTACACGCCGACGGTCACAGCATCCCCGTCGGCTTCAGCACGTCGCTGGTTCGAGATGAAAACGGCAGCGTTCTGGGCGCCGTCGAGGTCTTCAACGACATGACCGAAATCAAGCGCCTGGAGGCGGAGATCCAGCGTGCCCATACGCTGGCGGCGCTGGGCGAGATGGCGGCTACCGTGGCCCACGAAATTCGCAATCCGCTGGGCGGCATTGCCACCTTTGCCAACCTGCTCGGCCGGGATCTGGGCCACGACGATCCGCGCCGTCGCCTGGTCGCCAAAATCACCGAAGGCGTAGGTCGCCTGAACCGTATCGTCACCAGCCTGCTGACCTATACCCGCCCACTGCGTCTGCACGCCCATCAGGTGAACCTCGTGGAACTGGTGGAAGAAGCCACGGCCTTCTTCGAAATCGAACTGGCACGCAACCACCGCAATGTGACCGTCCACCGCGTCTACCATTACCCGGACCTGCAGTGTCGCATCGATCCGGAGCAGTTTCAGCAGGTCATCCTCAACCTGCTGCAGAACGCGCAGCAGGCCATGCCGGAAGGCGGTGACATAACAGTGCGCGTAGGTCCTGCCGGGGATGCGAAAGGGGTCGTGCTCAGCGTAGACGACACCGGGCCGGGCATGTCGTCGGAGATTCTGGACAAGCTGTTTACCCCCTTTTTCACCACCAAGGAAGATGGTACCGGCCTGGGTCTGGTCACCAGTCGCAAGATCGTGGAAGCCCACAACGGCAGTATCAGCGTGACGAGTTCAGCGGGTGCCGGGACGTGTTTCCACGTCAACATCCCCGCCTGAGCGCACCCCCGTCACCCGGCAGAGTGAGGGACACGGACAATGCCCAACAAACGCATTCTCGTAGTCGACGATGACGCCTACGTGCGCGAGGCCACTGAGGAGATCCTCAAGCTCAGAGGCTACGAGGTAGACACCGCACCGGAAGCCAGAACCGCGCTGGCCCGGCTGGACGAAACGGAATACGATCTGATCCTCTCCGATATCCGCATGCCCGGCATGACCGGTCTGGAACTGCTCGAAGCAGCGCGCGCCAAGGCGCCGGATACGCACATCATCCTCATGACCGCCTATGGCACCATCGAGGATGCCGTGCAGGCCATGAAGAAAGGAGCTTACGACTACATCCAGAAAGGCTCCACCGATCCGGCCGAAATCGAACTGGTGGTCGAGCGCGCTTTGATGTATCAGGAGGCCCAGCGCGAAAACCGTCGCCTGCGCTCCGAGTTGAAGGAACGCTACGGATATGCGAACATGCTGGGCAAGGCCCGTTGCATGGATCGAATTTTCGACCTTCTCGACACCGTGGCCAGCAGCCGCGCCACGGTACTGGTGACCGGAGAGAGCGGTACCGGCAAGGAGCTGGCTGCCCGCGCGCTGCATTACAACAGTCCACGCGGTAACGGACCGTTCATCCGCATCAACTGCGCCGCGCTGCCCCGCGAACTGATGGAGAGCGAGCTGTTCGGCCATGAGAAAGGAGCCTTCACCGGAGCGATCAAACAAACCCGTGGACGCTTCGAGATGGCGGATGGCGGGACGTTGCTGCTGGACGAAATCAGCGAGATCGACGCCTCCCTGCAGGCGAAGTTGCTGCGCGTACTGCAGGAACGGGAATTCGAGCGGGTCGGCAGTAATCAGACCATCAAGGTGGATGTGCGCATCATCGCCACCACCAACAGGGATCTGGAGAAGGAGGTCCTGGAGGGCAACTTCCGTGAAGACCTTTACTACCGCCTCAATGTCATCGAAGTGGAGCTGCCGCCGCTGCGCGAACGCAAGGAGGATATCGCCACCCTGATCAGTCACTTCATCGAGCGCTACAACAAGGAAAACGGCAAGAAAATCCAGGGCATCACCGATGCCGCCTTCGACATCCTGATGCGCTACGACTGGCCTGGAAATATCCGGGAACTGGAAAACTACATCGAACGCGCCGTGGTGGTGGCGCAGGGCGACATGCTGGACGCCGATGACCTGCCGCGCAAGCTGACCGCCGGGCCGGAAACCCGGGCTGATAACGGTATTCGCGTGGGCCTGACCGTCCATGAAATGGAACAGCGGCTCATCATGAAAACGCTCGAGAGTTGTGGCGGCAATCGCACGGAAGCCGCGGGCATACTGGGTATAAGCACGCGTACCCTGCGCAACAAGCTGCACGAGTACGGTGCCATGGACGCGTTCAAGGAAGTCAACGGCACCAACGGTGACGGCGTACCCCAGGCAGTGGACCAGCCCTGACACCGGCATCCATCTCCGGCCGGATGATCGTGCCCCATCCCCGGCCGCAGCACCCCATTGCAGCGGATCGCAGCATTGCAGCGGATCGCAGCGGCTGTGTTTTGCATCGTCCTGCCGCGATCCTGCTCCAGCGATTGCCGGCCAAGCGCATAACACAGGCGCGACACAGTTGATCCCGTCGCGCCCAACCGGTACTTTATGGTCGGTGTTCCTGCGGTTCGCCGCCTCTCGCTGCGACCTGAGACCCTGTTCTCTTCCCGTACCAGGGCACGGCGCAGCAGCGTCCCTCGAGGCATGCTACCGGGTACCGGCGAACGCGAACACCCGGAGTGTGACGCACGCTCTTCTCCAACAGACCGGCTGACCGGGCGGTCCGGGTCACACCGGACCAGCCAGCCTGCGTCCGGTTGCTGCGGCCATGCCTCATTCGGACCTGCCCATTCAGCTCCAGCGTGTCGGCTACCGTGAGAAAGGAACGCGCTACCATTACGGTGCGCACCGGCATGAGATCTACCAATGGTACTGCGTGCTGTACGGCGCGGTGGAGATGATCGTCGGTCCGCAGCAGCACCTGCTCAAATCCCACGAGTCCATCCTCATTCCGCCCGGAACCCTCCGTTCTCCGCGCTCGGTGGACCGGGCCCCGGGTTATCTGTGGGCCCATTTCAGCGCCACCCGGCTGGACCTCGACGCCCTGATCGACCGGGTGATGCCTACGCCCCTGGAGTTGCAGCCGGATCTGCACGCCCTGGTTTCCGAGATCCGGCTTCCTGCTGACAGCAACGCCGACGACCTGATTGGCATCCTGCTCACCAGGATCCTCATCGGCCTGCGGCGCGCAGCCATCCCGGCGGCCCCCGCCGGCACGCTCGGCCCGCCCTCGGTCAATGCCGCCTACCAGCGCGAGATCGTCGAGCGGGTGGAGAGTTACATGCGCAACAACCTGAGCCAGCCACTCACACGCGCCGGGCTGGCCCGGGTGGTCAACCTGTCACCGGCGCATCTGGCCCGGCTGTTTCGTCAGGTACGGCACCAGACGCTGAACCAGGTCCTTACCGGGATGCGCCTGGACTACAGCAAGAAGCTGCTGCTGGAAAGCACGCTGTCGATCACCCAGATCAGCCTGAGCGTGGGTTACCAGTCCTTCAGCCATTTCAGTACTCTGTTCAAGGAACAAGTAGGCATCGCCCCGTCCGACTACCGGCGTTCCGGCGGCCGCACCTGGCGCAAGTCGTTCCGGTGATGCCGGCGCGGCGCCGGTTTCCGCTGCCCTGCGCCTCTCGTTCGCCGGCACCTCCCATGCGCGGATAGCGCAAGGATCCGTTCCTTCGGGGATAGCCTCTGTTGGGCTGGCTCCGTATATTGCCCATACTCGAGTATCCGCAGATATATCCTCCGGTCCGGTCTGGCAAGCCGCCACTCGGACGCGCTGGATCATGTACGGCACAGCAAACACAGGACACCAATACCGGACAACAGCCTGGGCCCGCCCATCGTGCCAGCCACAGGCTCATCTCCAAACAGCGAGGTAACTCCATGGCGGATCATCACTGCCTTCCCATCCATATGCCGGACCTGGACGCCGGGGGAGAGAACTCCCAGATAGCGTTGCGTCAGCCCGGCAAGACGCTCGCCGAGGGCAAGCTCAAACTGACGCGCAAGCACTGCCGCTTCGAACTGCCGCGCCGAGCCAATGACGCGGTACAGGCCACGGCGGCCGTGTTCGCGACAGGATACCAGGCCTTCACCGAAGCCAGCTCCACCCACCCGTTGCTGACGGCGGTCCTGCGTGACGCCACGTCGCACCGCGGCAGCATCCGCGTGAATTTTGTGGAAAGCAACGATCGCGTCGCTCGCCTCTACCCGGCACCCCGCAAGGGCGCCAGCCCGGTATTGCAGCTGGACGCCACCTGGGCGCCGCAGGATCCGGCCGAGGCCTCGGCGCATTTTGCCGGCATGGTCCTGCTGGGCACCCTCTCCATGCTCAATCCCAAGGTCACCCAGCGCGCCGCCATCCATCGCGTCTTCGACATGTATGCACTGCTCACCAGTCTGCAGCGCGAGCAGTTGCAGCAGTTCCTGCGCACCGCCCCGGTGGATTGCGGCAACATCCTCGGCATGGCCGTGACCAACCGCTACGACGCCCGGCTGGCCGAGACGCAGGACGGAGTGGGCATCACGGAGCTGGCGGCGATCTCCACGGAAACGCTGTTCCAGGCCGGTCTGGCCATAGACCAGATGCGCTATGCGGACACCGGTACCTCGTTGCGACGGGGCGTCAGTGAGAAAATACGCGAGGTCGCTCCGGAGGCCTCCAGCCTGACGGCGCCCCGTTCGGGTGAATCGCCGTTGGCCTATGCGAACCGCGTCTTCGAGCAGGTGGAGAACACGCTGAAATGGCGCGACAAATGGGTCACCTGGATACGCATGCAGGATCGCATCGACGCCCCCTACCCCCAGGACGAGGTCGGCCGTCTGCTGAACAGCGAAGCCGAGGATCTGGACGAATGGCGCGCTGAGGTCAACGCTACCATCTCGCGCCATTTCGATTACCGGGCTGAAGGCAGGAACATCCAACGCATCTCCGGCTGGGCATACGAAAACGACATCCGCCTGGTCTCCGGGCGCCTGTCCAGGGCCTTCGGCAACCAGGCCAATCTGCTGTCCACCGCCAAATTCGTCGACGACAAGAGCCGGCTGGCGCGTGTAGCCCGCCAGATCGAACGCGCCAGTCGCCACAACACGGATCTGCACGCCGCAGCCACCAGCCTGCTGCATCTCGTGCAGCAGCAGAAACGCACGCCGTACGCCCGCCTGGTCGGCGCGCTCAACGCCTTTGACGAATGCCTGGTCGGACACCAGTCGGAATCAGCGCAGAAAATCCTCGACGAAGCGGACAACGCCTCCCGTCGTCTCCTGTCGCGCGGCGCCATCGACATGGCGCGGGAACGCATGCAGAATGCCGGCCAGGCGATCGACAAACTCTTCGATCTGTCCGCCCGTTGTCGCCGCGAACTCGAATCCTGTGACAAGTCTCCGGCGGCATATGTGCTCCAGCTGCAGCGGCTGCATCCCAGCGAAACCATCAACCTGGCCAATGCCAATGCCTTCCGCGAAGTGCACACCGGCAAGGAGGAGGATCTGCGCGACCTGCTGCGCCAGGGCGGGGACTATATCTACAACACCCCCGGTGCCGGCCGGATCGAGGTAAACGGCCGCGAAACCGACACGCACTGGGTGATCAAGGTCAACGACTGGGTGGAGGCCATCCCTCTGTTCATCAAGGAGCGACTCATCCGCCGGGAAGTGGAAGTCGGCGGCCAGCTCACTCAGGTAGATCAGATACAGACCGAAGTCGATCAGGAAGCCATGGAAGCGTTCTTCCGGCTGCACGCTCCGTTCTGGGCTCAGAATCTGGACGAGGTCATGGCCTCCGAGCGCGTCGGACTGGCCAGGATCCTGATCACCGAATCGGACCGCCGGCTCGCCCGCGCCGTGGACGACATCTGCGCCGAGGACCCGACGGTCACACCGGACGAGGCCGCACGCCTGGTCCTGCAGGACATGCCGCGCCAGCATCCGGAGATCAGCCACCTGGCGGCGCTGATCGAAGCCAGCGAGGACGCGTTGATCGAAGCCATCCACCGCCTGGTCGAACAGGAGTCGGTGCCGCGGCGCGTGGCGCTGCGCCGGGTGCTGTGCGAGACGCACCGGGATGCTCCGGACAACCTGGTGGGACAGGTGCTGGAGGCGGCCAGCGGTCGAACCCGCATCACCACCGCGCTGGAGAAAGTCTTCGATGATCAACCGCAGGCCCTCGCACGGGCCGCGGCCCGGTACGAGCCTGTCGCCTTGCAGCGCACCCGCCCTGTTTCGTCGCTGCACATCCTCACCACCGAATCCGCCGGCATGACGGAAGGCTATGTGCAGTCCTGGATCGAAGAGGAGATGGCCTTGTTCAACGTCATCCGGGCCCGTGGGCTGGACCAGGAGGTGGACGAGGAGATCGGCCGTTACCGGCAGCGCATGTACGAGATTGGCCGCAAGGTGATCGCGGATCTGGGCATGGACGTGGTCGTCGAGGAGGTCATGGCCGAGCAGAAAGTGCCGGCGCCGGTGGCCGTAAGCATCGTCATCGGCAGTTACCGCCCCGTCGCCGAACAGGTGGCGCTGCTCGGTACGCTGCTGGAATGCGCCGAAGACCCGGAGGCCACCCTGGACACGGCCCCGGCACGCGACCCCCGCCGCGTCGAGCAATACCTGGACGACCACCGGGACGAATTGATGACCGCTGCCGTGCCGCTGGTGGCGGAAAACAACGGGCGTGCCTTCGAGCAGCGGGTGGAGGAGGTGATGGACAGCCGTCAGGGGCTGGACGTGGAGCAAGCCCGCCGGGTCGTGGCCGAAAGCGAGCCGGACTACCGCGATGAGATGGCCAGCATCATGCGCAGTCAGGCGCGCCGCCTGGTCTTCCGGGAACTGTCCGCCGAAAAACCGCACCTGGACATGGAGGCTCGTGAGCGGGCCTTCCTGCGCATGTATTCGCAGACGCTGACCTCCACGGCCCGCAAGGCGGTGGTGGCACGCCACCAGCTCAACGCCGAATGCAGCGATCCCCATTATTACTACCAGGCCACCGGCGGCAACAAGCGGTACAACCTGCTGTATACCCCCAGCCGGGTCAATCTGGGCCACCGCGAGCGGGATTCTGTGGTCAAGTGGCGTCAGTGGGTCGGCGGCGCCGACGCCGCCTCCGCCCAGGCCGGGTTCGAATTCTACAGCCTGGTCAACGAGGGCGGCGTCGAAGAACGTCCCGCCCTGGCTTATGCGGAAATCCAGAAGACCTCGGAGAACGGCCTGGCCGTCACGCACTTCGCCGGCTCCAACGCGCTCGGCCTGTTGTGCAACGCGGTCCTGGAGGGCGATGCCCAGGACATGGGAGACCAGATGAACCTGCGCGGGGACCGCTATGTCCCTCCCGCCGGTGAGGGATACGGCGGTTACTGCGTCCCCAAGGACGGGCTCTTCCTGGCCTTTGTGCTGTCGCTCACCAATGATGTCAAGCTCAGGCAGATGGGCGTTCCGGACCACCTGCACCACGGCATCATGCAGCTGGCCAAGCAAGCCCTGGCGCGCAAGCAGGAGTTCAACACGGAATTCGACTGGCAGCACTGGGCCGCGGACAAACTGCTCCGGTACGAGGTTCTCGAAGAGTACATCGGTCTGCGGGGTGAGCTGCTGGTCTTCCACATCACCAAGATCGCCCGGGCCCTGGAGCATCTGGGGCGTCCCTGGCACGAAACCGCATCTGGTCCCCGCCTGATCGCCAATCTGGCAGCGGACTGGAGCGTGGAGAAAATGGTCATCAACGCCGAGCAGGTGAACCGTTTCATGGTCTTCTACAAGGCCTGGTCCATCTACGAATGCCTGCGCCAGGCCCGCGACAAGCATCCCGCCTGTCCCCAGGACCATCAGGCCCGGATCGCCCTGTCCGCCGAATACAAGCCGGTGCAGGACATCCGCTTCTCGACGGGCATGCGCTTGTTCGAGATCTTCGCCAAGACCGGCGAACACCTGCACTACGCCTTCGACGAAGAAGGGCAGAACCTGGTACACCTCATGCTCGAGGGATTCAATCCGGACAGCGATTCCACCATCGGACACCGCGCCGCCCGCCAGGTCTTGCAGACCTACAACCTGGCGGACACGGACACGGAAGCGGTCGCCCGGCTGCGCCAGGCCTTCCCCGGACACGCGCCGCCGGCGGACGTGGTCATGACCTCCGTGACGCTGTCCTCCACCAACGACATGCTGTTCTACACCAGCGACTCCCGTCTTGACGAGATCGCCACCCAGGTCCAGGTGCAACTGGGTGATTACGGCCTGACGGAGGACCAGATTCGCGCCAACGCCGAGGTCCATGGCGGAGACTTGCGCCGCTGGGCCGGCATTGCGCCCTTGCCCGAGTCCCGGATCGAGGAACTCGTCGAGCGCGTCGGCGGCGGTATCCATGCCCTGGTGCTCAAGTTGCGCGGTCCCGGACGGGACTACGAAACGGATGTGCAGGGCATCGATGTGCTCAATACGGGTATTCCCTTCCCGCAGTTACTCGAGCTGCTGCAGGACATGCCCAAACTGGTCACCCTGATGCGGCAGGGAAATCCCAACAGTGCGCTGGCCATCGCCGATGGCTGCGCCGGGCGCGAACCCCGGGCCCTGACGGACTTCGACGTCCAGGCCTTCTTCGCCGCCTGCGAGAAGATCGGCCGCCGGGGCACGTACACCGGCATCGGTCTGGGCGAACACATCGTCACTCGCCTGGAGGAGGAGATGCAGGTCTGGCGCAACCGCGGCCAGCGCATACTGGACGCGGTTATCGCCGTAGCTGAAGCCGGATCGCGGGATCAGAACAAGGCCATCGCCGCGGCGCAGACGACCTATGCCGAGATCCAGCGCCAGCTCACCGACGACGACGAGGCGGGCAAGGCCCTGCGGCAGGAACAGAAGCTGCGTCGCTTCAAGAAATGGCGCCAGCGGGATGCCTTCGTCAGCCAGGCCCGGGTGAGGATCGCCGCGGGACTGCCGTTGTCACGCCTGGATGCCGGAGCCTGGATCGCCGGCCTGGGAGGCGTCTTCGTGCTTCTCGGTGAGACGCGTCAGCGCATCGATGCCCTGCTCGAACGCTTTGCCGCCGGCGTGCAACGTATCGCCGCAGCCGCCACCGCACCGGAAGCGGATGTAGCCGCCTTCAGCCCGGCAGAGAACGAGCAGATTCTGGACGCCCTGGTGCGCCCGGCCTACGAACCTGATTCGGCCCGTTTCACCCAGCAGAAGCTGGTCGAGAGTTCCAGCAAGGCCGTGGAAGTCGCGGCCGTGGAAGCGCTGGAACGGCGCCGCGCCCTGCGTGTGCGGGCGGAGAAGGCCCGGGCCATGTCGGATCGCGAGGCGGGTTTCCAGGAGGCCATGAAGGCATTCGCCTCGGCTTCCGCGGCGCCGTGCCTGGACCAGGCGTCGCAGCACATGGAGGACCTGCTGGAGCAGATCCGTCAATTCGACGCCACGGCCGCCACGGCAACGGAAGACCGGACCAGCATCAATCATCTCTTCGGCCAGTTGATCGGCTGCACCCGCCGGACGCTGGAGGCTCTTGGCACCGAACACTACGACGGCGACGCTCTGACAGCCTTCCGGGAAAGCGTGGCTCAGGTGTATACCGGTCGCGAGATCATTCTCGAGGACTGGAAGGTGCTGGCCGGCGGCTACGAGGACATCGGCGTGCTGGCGCGCCTGGCCGAGAAAGCGGCCGCGGCACCGGATCAGCTGGAGGCCGCGACCCGCGGCATGGAGCTGTTCTACGTCACCTTCGCGCTGGCGCAGACGTTGCAGTTCGCCCTGGAGGATCCCGAGGAGATCGACGAACGCCTGTTCTACAAGAATCTCACGGATTTCTTCGCCGAGACCATCAACGACCACTGGTACGAATACAGACCGTGGATCTTCGACCGGGGCACAGCCTTCGACAACCTCACGGAGGCGGAGATATACGCTCTGGCCAATCAGCACCACGACTGGCTGTACCGGTACATCCGCACCGTCATCGTGCGATGCACCGAGCTCGGGTCCCTGCCGGAAAAGGATGTGGACGCCCTGCTCGGCCGCATCGACCAGGATGCCGTGACCCCCGGAATCGGTGCCGGCGGCGAATCGCTGGACGAGAAACGCTGGCGTGCCTACAACCAGCTGCGCGAGTTGTCGTTCATGCACAGCGACGGTTTCGCCACACCGCCGGTCTTCCATGACTTCGATCCGGACCTGATCGAAGCGGACAAACGGGTCAATGTCGTCTTCCTGTATCCGGTAGGCCGAACCCACGTGTCGCGGGCGCTGCGTGAAGGCCCCACGCTCGACCAGGCCGTGCGTCAGGATGGCCACCGGGGCGCCAACCTGCTGATTACCCGGCACGGATACGCCACGCAGGTGGAGGGCGCCGAGCGCGACCTCCTGGTCATCGAGGACGCGCACTTCTATATCAGCCGCGACACGTACATCGCCGCCCTGCAACAGCATCGTGGCCTGGACCAGACCGCGGCGGCAGCGGAGGCCGACGCGGCCAGTGAACGCGGTGCACTCTCGCCCAAGGGCATCCGTATTGCGGCCCGTTTCACCCGTCCCATCCCGGTGGGCGCCCTGATCCCGTTCCACGGATTGCCGATATACGAGTCCGGACAGACCGAGGACCTGGGGCTCCCGGCCACGGTCCAGTCGCTCGTATTTTCCGACATCACGTACGACAAGTCGCTGTATCCAAGCATCTTCCGCCCGGAATTCGGCGTTTGCCTGCCGCCGGAAATGGACTGGCGCCGGGAGTACGGCGCCGGCAAGTCCCCGGCCGAAATCAGGGAACTGATGACCACAGGCGTGCCGAACGAGGATTTCCGCGGTCTGGAGGCCTTTGGCGCGGAGCATCCGATCGTCCTGATCAAGGGAGCCGCGGAATCGGGAGCACGCAACCTCAAGGTGTTCGACCTGCAGGACGAGGCCGGCCGCGTCGATCCGGAAGCGGTGAGCGCCGCCGTGGACTTTCTTTATGACGTCGCCCGCCGGCAGAACGTGGTGATCCAGACGGCGGTGCTCACGTCACCGGAATTCTGGACCACACCGGAGTTCATGGAACGCTTCGTCGAGCGCCAGGTGCTGGAATGGAACACACCGGTGCAGCGGGACCGGCTGCCGCGGTCGCAGATCTATGGCTCGCTGCGCATCGTGGCGTCGTCGGCGCATCCGGACCAGCCGTACGACGCGGCCTTCCCCATCACCCTCACCAGCCTGCAGGTGGCGACCAACGTCGGTCGCGGCGGTACTCTGGAGAAACTCCTGGACGAATTCGTGCAGGAACAGTACCGGGACCAGATCCGGCCGGGTCTGGAAGCCGAAGTACCGAAGGTGATGCAGGCGATGACCGCCTTTGCGGCCCAGTACGAGGAACAGTTCCGCCAGCAACGGGGGCGTGATATCGGCACCGATGCCCGCGGGGTGTCGTACGCCTGGGCACCGTACCTGATGCTGGATTATCTGGCCAGTCCCGTGTTCTCGCGGCCGGGCCGCCTGGTGGATATCGAACCGATCTACGACGAAGCGGGCCGGCGCATCGGGTCCGTGCCCATCCTGCAAGATGAGCACGGCCGGGCTCCGGCAGACATCACGGGTTGGGAATTCATCCACCTGGAGCCCAATGTCGGCATCGGTCTGTGGGATCGGTTCAATCTGCGCGAGGAGGCCCTCGAACAACTGGCCAGCCAGCAACAGGGCCGTGCCTTCGACCACGACCGGGTGGGTCAGAGCGACCGCGTCGTATTGCGTAACTTCGTCATCGCCGGCGAGCAGTACCTGCAGGCCGTGCGTGCCTGAGACGTCCCGTTGGCCGCTTGCCAGAGGCCGGTGGTGTCCCTGGCAAGCGGCTTGACCTGCCTGTCATGCGCATCGAACTGCTGGAGCGGGTTCGCGCCGAACTGGGCCGTCGCACACGGTACGCGCCGGCCGCGGTAAGTCAGTACCTGGCCGCTGCGGTGGCCGACCGTGTAGGCACGGCCGCCCCTGCCGTAGTGGAGGCCGTCCGGCAGACACGCGGCGATCACCGGGCCGCGGCCCTGGAGACCCTGCTGCGTCATGCCGGGACCGCGGCCCGAAGCGAGCTGCCCGGCACGTTGCGGAACCTGCAGGCGGCCGGCTGTCTGCCGGCGGACCGGGTGTCTGCCGGCTTCGCTGCGCCAGAATACCTCGAGCGGGTCGTGCTCCTGGCTCTCGAGCGTCTCCTCATCAACGCCGCGGCGCCCCCCCTGCTCACCGCTCCGCCGGACCAGCCGCAACCCCTTCCCGCCGCGGCCAGCGCGCTGTGGGTGGCCGTATGTTTCGACCAGCCGCTGGCCATTACCCACGAGCTGTATCCACTCTGTACGGATGCCTATGTCTACGGGCTGGAAGTGCGCCAGCAGGCCGCGCCGGAACTGCTGGGCATCCATGGCTCCTGGCTGGACGGCCGGGGCCGCATCCTGCAAGCCATCCACTACGATGCCGGCCTCGATGTCTTTATCGAAGGCACCCTGCCCGAACCCCGCCGACCCCAGGCAGCCCTGGTCATCGCCCATGCGCCCCCAGACCACGCCGAACTGGGGAGCCGCCTCGACGCCGCCGGAATACCGTACGTGAATCCGGCGAGGCTGTCTGCCCTGGCGGACGACAAGTGGACATGCTGGCAACGCTGGCGCGATCAGGACGTTCGCACGCCGGTAACCGAGTTGCTGCCTGCCGCCACGCCGGCGGCGGCCATGGAGACCCAGTCGCGCCTGCTCCTGGAGCGTACCAGCCCCGCTCCGGGCGGCTGGTTCGTGCAACCGCGTCATGGCACCGAAGGCCGCGGCGTCACCTGGATCGCGGCCGACGAAGACTGCGTGCCGGCCCTGCTGACAGCCTGGCGCCACCTGGCCGAAAGCGGAGACGCCATCCTGCGCCCCCGGGTCGGCCTGCTGGGTCTCGCCGGCGATGATGGCCCGCTCGCCTGGGATCTTCGCATCAACGTGTGTCTGGACGGCCAGGCGCACCGCGCCACCAGTGCCTGTCTGCTGCTGGCGGCCTCCAGGGACAATCCGGTCACCTCGGTAGAAGCCGGAGGGCAGGCGGCGCCCACCCGCTGGCTGCAAGGCCGCTATCTGCACGATCTGCTCGATCCTGGCGCCCCGCCGCTGCCCTGGTCACCAGCACAGCTCGCTCAGGCAGCCAGGATGGCCGAACGCGCCGTCAGCGCCATCGGCCCCCTAACGCTGGCAGGGGTGGATCTCAAGTTCGACCAGGAGGGCCAGGGGCCTTGCTGCAGCGTTCTGGACGTCAACCCGCGTCCCGCCGGACTGCTCCATGCCAATCTGCTGAACGAGGACACCGCAGGAATCGGCGCCCCTCTGTGGAGGACACTGTCCCGCCTGGCCGGATCCGTCTCCGCGCCGGGATGCTCCTAGTGCGCCGGGATACCGGAACCCCGACCTGGCCGTGGTCATACCCCAGTCGGCATCGGCCTCCGGAGCCGGCTCTCTTGTCCGTCGAGCAGATCGAGGCTATTTTCAAAGGCTGCGGCGCTATTTCCTAGCGAGGCTTCGCCTCAGACCGTCCAGACCTGTACAAGCGGCTCAAGTGGGAACTTGACGCCAATGCAACAGACGGGCGGGCCAGGCAGGCAGGTCCCGTCCCCGCCAACGGTGAGAAAGCTCCCCATGAGAGAACTCCTCGACAGACTCGACCGCGCTGAAGAGCTGCCGGAAATAACCCACCTCATCGACAGCTTCATGGATCGGGTCCGGGCGGGCCAGAGCCAGATGGACCAAAGGCGGAGCTTCCTGCGCAGCCTGGCCTTTCAACCGACGCTCATCGCCTCCCAACGTACGCCGGAAGCGCTGGACCATCTGTTTCAGCGCCTGGGGGCAGATGCCTGGGCCAAGCTCATGGGCAGCGCCGTAGGGAAGGAGCTGCCACAGCTCATGGTGGACCTGGTAGACGGTCTGACCGACGTCAGCCACACCCAGCTGCTGCGGTATCTCCCTGACCATGCCCCCAAGACGCTCTTTGCCGTCCTCAAGGCTCTGAACACCTATCTGGAAGGTTTGACAGGCTCACCGCGCCGTCTGCGCGGCATGCGCGTCGCCCGGATCATGCAGGATATCTACACCACCCTGGCCCAGACGCCCAGTGTCTGGAAGAGACGCACGCCGCCACCGTGCTGCATCGACGGAGACCGTATCACCGCACTCAAGGAACAGAAGAACATCGAGGCCCTGGCCGCCGCCTACGAGGCCCGCATCAACCAGCTGCAGCGCATCGATCTGCGCCGCAACCTGGCGGACCTGAGCGGGGCGCCGTCCACCACACCGCAGATGCATGAAGAGGACTACGGCAGACACTTCGTCGTTCAGGCCCCGCTGCGCCTGGGCATCTCCAGTGCCAATGCGTCGGACAACCACCTGCGCAGTAAGGAGCAGGGAGCGCATACGCTGAACGCGGGTATAGACCTGCAGATGCAGGGCGAGAGCTGCGCCGTGCCACCGCTGCGCCTGACGGCACGGCGGCTCGCGGAGCCCAAGCTGCTGCTCCGCTCCCTGTCCATGGACTTCAAGGCGGACTTCGAAGCCACCAATCGCGGCGATGCCGGCACCCAGAGCGAGTTGTTCTTCGCCTACCGCCGCGGCGGAGACGAGGCTCTGCGCCTGATCAAACAGGCATTGGTGCACACCGGTATCGTGCGCGACAACTCGGCGGACGTGGTTCGCGACATCGCCGCGTTCACCGGTGGGGGCGGGCTGGAGATCGCCACGGAAAGCAAGGTGCAGCAGGGGTCCGGCCTGGGAACCAGCAGCATTCTGGCCGCAGTCATCCTCAAGGCGCTGTACCGGCTGTACCGGCATCCGTATTCCACTGCGGAGCGGGAATACCCGGAGCTGTATGACCAGAGCCTGCTGCTGGAGCAGAGCATCGGGTTGAACAGCGGCTGGCAGGATGCCCGCGGTGCATGCGGAGGTCCATCGGCCATCAAGGATTTTTACGCGGCGCCAACGGACGGTCTGCCCGCGCCGGAGCGGGACTACCTGACCACGGTGAACGAAGCCACCTTCACGGATCGGGTGGTGCTGTTCGACACCGGCATCGCACGCGCCGCCACCCGCGGCCTCAACGTGGTTCTGGACGCCTACCTCTCGCGTGATCCGGCCCGTTATCCCGCCATCCGCGAATCCATGGACATCCACTCCGGCATGGTTCAGGCGCTGAAGGAGGGAGACTACGCCGCTCTCGGCAAGCTGGCCACACGGTACTGGCAGTTACGTTGCATACTGGACCCGGATGCCACCACCCCCAGCCTGCAGCTGCTGTTCGAAAGCGAGGATTTTACGGAAGTCAGTGAAGGCGGCCTGATCACCGGCGCCGGCGGCGGCGGGTTCGCCCTGCTCATCGCCCGCGACGGATGCGGTGAGGAGCTGCGCGCGCGGCTCAGCCGGCTGCGCCAGAAAGCATCATTCGCCAAAAGCGGCGTCGTGGCGTACCAACTGGACAGCAACGGCATCCAGCTTTCCTGCTGAGACCGATCGCCGTGAGCAACTGCGCTGAAGAGCATCAGGAGCACCTGCTCATAGACGGATACAACCTGATCAAGGCGGATCCGGTGCTGCGGCAGCATGAGGAGAGCAGCCTGCTCGCGGCACGCCGGGCCCTGGAGCGTTCCCTGCGCCGTTATGTCCGGCGTACCGGGGTCAGCGTCAGCGTCTTCTATGACGGCACGCGGGACATTCAACCAGCGCAGGACGCCAGCAGCGAAAGGGTATACATCCGTTTTGCTCGCGCTCCAGAGACGGCGGACGACCTGATCAAGCGCTTCGTTCAGGGCCGGCATGGGGCACGCTATCTGCGGGTGATCACCTCGGATCGTGAGATTCGGCGCTTTGCCCGGCAGCACAAAATTGCCTCCACAACCGCACCGCAGTTCGCCCAGGAACTGGAGGAGGCCCCACGGCGCTCACAGTCAACGGTTCCGGCGCCGCCGCCGGAACTGGACCCGGAGCTGACGCTGGCACCGGAGGAAGTGGATGCCTGGGAGCAGTTGTTCCGCAACCGCCGGCACGGGGCGGGTGGAGGCGTTTGAGCCGGTTGCGTGATGAGCGGCATCCCGTTCCCACCCGTTACTGCCGGGGCGCGGTTGTCGGCGGCGCCCTGACTCGTTATAATGACCGACTATCTGGTACTGTTCAACCTACACCACCAAGGGCGGTAAATGATGACACAGGTTAGTATCGTACGCCACAATCCAGGAGCGGTTTTCTGTCAGACCACAGAGGTCATTCTGGCCGGCAAGGATGGCAGCGTCGCGCGCCTGATCGAACCCAGCGGCAATGTCGGCACCCAGTTCGTCGCTGATGTCGGCTCTCAGTGGTTCGGCACCATTCTGAACCTCCAGCAGTCTCTGGCGCTGGGACAGGCTCGCTGGTCGGACGTGTACAAGACGGATGTTCTGTGGACCACACCCTCTCCTGACCGCGAACCTTGCGATGAACGCAAGAACGCGTTCAACAGTGTATACGGCCCCATGATCGAAGCCTGCACGGGTGGACCGCTGCGGTCCAACCGTATGGCGCGTTTCACGCATCCCGCGGGGTATCCGGATCCCAAGGCCCTCTTCGAGGTGCAGATCAAGGCCATCAAAGGGGCCAGTATCGGCAGCGGTAAAATCGAATACGGCACCTGGACGGATCATCAACCCAGCGGCGCCTCGGTCATGCACCGCCAGGGCGACCAGACGATCACCACGCTGGGACCGGATCTGGCCAAAGAGATGGAGTTCGTTCTGGAAGAACAATATGCCCGGAAGTTCGCCGCCGAGGGAGTGGACTTCCGCAAGCAGACCGTGTGGATGGAGATCCTCGTGGCCGTGGACGACGCGCCTGAACAGACGTGGGAACGGATGGAAACGGTCCGCAAGGTGTTCGAAGCCTATTTCGGCGAACACCGTCCCGCCGGCGTGATCTATCCGGTCTCGCGGATACCCAACCTGGACGGCATCGTGGAACCGCAACCCCGGGTGGTATCGGGAGACGTGGAGATCGTTCGTTCCGGACAACTGGAAGATGGCTTCAGCACCTGGACCGCGCTCCGGTACAACGGCATCGGTGAAGCCATGGTCAGCGGCGTGGGCGGCACGGACGCAGGCACGCTGCTGCAGACCATCGACACGCGCGTCAAGGAGGCTGGAGGACGGGGGCTCAAGGAAGACGGCGTCTTCAACAACGCCTATATCGTGGCTGCCGACGGCTCGGAATCCGGGCGCGCGGGTATCGGCCCCTTCAATACCGCCTACAATGCCTACTATGAAGGCGTGGCTCCTTGTTCGCGCACGGCCCAGTTCATGGGCGGTTTCCAGCGCCAGGGCCACACCTGCGGTATCACCAACCGGTCCATCTTCGTAGCCTGAGACGGACTGCACCTGTCGTGCCGGCCCTTGCCGCGGGCCGGCAGTCTGGCGCGGCGCTGTTCCCGCAGCTCAACCGGCGGCAGATCGCCGGACAGCAGCGCCGCGCGGAGCACCGCTCAAGGCAGGTAAACGCAAAATGGGGACTGCCATGCAGCTACCTCGGATGGTAACCGTGGGTCAGCGCTTCCCGGCCCATACCATAGAGGATGTACCGGCCGCCGTACGCGCCCAGTTGGAACAGGCGGGCATCACGGCCTGCGTCCGTCCCGGTGCCCGTATAGCCGTGTGCGCGGGCAGCCGCGGGATAGCGGACATCACTCAGGTGACGCGCACCGTGGTCGATGCCGTATTACAGGCGGGCGGCAGACCCTTCATCCTGCCAGCCATGGGCAGCCACGGAGGGGCCACGACGGCCGGCCAGAAGCAGGTCCTGGCCGGCTACAATATCACCCCGGAGAGCATGGGTTGCCCCGTGGAAGCCTCCATGGACGTCAGACAGGTGGGCAGTCTGGATGATGGCACACCCGTCCTGGTCAACCGCCTGGCGCTGGAATCCGACGGCATCATCGTCATCAACCGCGTCAAACCGCACACGTCCTTCCGCGGCCGCTTCGAAAGCGGGTTGATGAAGATGATGACCATCGGCCTGGGCAGCCACAAGGGCGCCACCATCGCCCACTCGCACAAAGACGGCCTTGCCAGTCTCATTCCAGCATGGGGCAGTGTCATCATGCAGCAGGCGCCGGTGCTTCTGGGTGTGGCCCTGCTGGAGAACGCCTATGACCAGCTCGGTCGCATAGAAGCGCTGACCCCGGACCAATTCGAATGGCGCGAACCCGAGCTGCTGCAGGAAGCCCGGAATACCATGGCCCGTCTTCTGGTCCGCGACATAGACTTGCTGATCGTGGAAAGGATAGGCAAGGACATCTCCGGTACCGGCATGGACACCAATGTGATCGGGCGCATGCTGCTGCCGGGGGTCCCGGAGCCGGAAGAACCCGGTGTACAGCGCATCATCTGTCTGGATCTGACCGACAAGACTCACGGTAATGCCAACGGCGTCGGCCTGGCGGATATCATCACCCGAAAGCTCTACGAGCGCATCAACTTCCAGGCAACCTACGCCAACGTGTTCACCACCACCTTCCTCAACCGCGCCAACATCCCGGTGATCATGGAGACGGACCAGAAGGCGGTGGAGGCGGCACTCGGACTACTGCACCTGGAAGATTCGCGTCAGGCCCGCATCGCCCGCATCAAGAACACCCTGGAACTGGGTCATATTCAGCTTTCGGAGCCCCTGTACGCAGCTGCAGCGACCAACCCGAACCTGACCCGGTTGGAAGATCCGCAGGAACTGACCTTTGACGCCGGGGGAACGCTGGTGTAGCGACCTTCCACCGCCCCACCGAATGGGCGCTTGCTGGCCGTATGGCTTGGGCGCCGTCGCGTTCTCTACACAGGGCCGCAGCGTCTGCCTGGGGCCGCAGCGTCTGCCTGAGCAGAGCGACCGGGTCACACCATAGCATCAGTGGAATCGAACCAGAATCCGAATCAGAATTCCTTGCGGTACCGCTGTGAGGGGATTTGCAGCTGGTCCCGGTATTTGGCTACCGTTCGGCGGGCGATCTTGAGACCGTCCTCAGCCAGGATATCGGCGATCTGCTGGTCACTGAGCGGTTCCGACTTGTCTTCGTCGGCCACCAGACTGGCAATCCGTTCCTTGACGCTGCGCGAGGACACGTCTTCGCCACTGTCTGTCCCCACCCGGCTGTCAAAGAAGTACTTGAGTTCGAACACGCCGTGGGGGGTCTGCATGTACTTGCCGTTGCTTACCCGGCTGATGGTGGACACATGCATTTCGACGGCATCCGCCACATCCTGCAGGACCATGGGGCGTAGATGGGCCGGCCCGTGCTCGAAGAAACCGATCTGAGCCCGGACGAGGAACTCCGCCACCTTGAGCATGGTGGCCCGGCGTTGATTGATGGCGTTGATGAGCCAGCGCGCATCATTCATTTTCTTGGCCACATAGTGCTTGACGTTGTCTTTGCCGTTGTGGTGGCGCGGATCCTTGAGCAGTTGCGAGTACTCCGGGTTGATCCTGAGCGCCGGCAGTGCCCCGTCCGTGAGCGAAACCACCCATTCATCGCCGACTTTCTCCACCAGCAGATCCGGTATCACATACCCGGCCTCCGTGTCCAGCGTCAATAAACCGTTGTAGTCACTGGTGGACCGCGAACCGGGATACGGCTGCAATCTCTGTATCAGCGCCAGCGCATCCCGCAACTGCTCCTGGGATATATCCAGGTCTCGCGTGATGCGCATATACCGGCGCCGAGTCAGATCTTCCATGTGCCGCTGCACGATCTGCAAGGCGTGGTCGCGGTGCGGATCCTCGAGTTGCCTGAGTTGTATGGCCAGACACTCCTGCAGATTCTGTGCCGCGATGCCAGGAGGCTCGAAACCCTGAATGACGCGCAGCACTCGTTCCACGTCCTCCACCGCCACCTGAAGCGGCTCCGCCACCTCTTCCAGGGAGCATCCCAGGTAGCCTCTATCGTTCAGGTTGCCGATGATGAATTCGCCAATGGCCCGGTCTTGTTCATCTATATCCGTCAGGGCAAGCTGCTCGTATACCTGCTGCAGCAGCGGCGGCACGCTGGTGATCCGGTTTTCCTGCGGCTCCCGATCCACCTCCCAGTTGGGATCGTACTCCGTGCGCTCACTGTTGTACGAACTCTGCTCGAACTGATCCTCCAGCAGCTCATCCCAGTTTACGTCCTCGATGACTTCCGGAACTTCCTCTTCCTCCTTGAGGGCGTCCTCGACCACGTCCTCCTCATCCCCGGCGGCATCTTCCTCCTGCTCCAGATTCTCCTCCAGCAGTGGATTCAGTTCCAGCTGCTGTTTGATCTCCAGCTCCAGCTCCAGCGTGGACATCTGCAGCAACTGCAGCGACTGGATGAGCTGCGGCGCCATCTTCTGCTGAAGGCTGAGATTCTGCGCGATGCGAAGCATAAAGACCCACAGCCAGGTAAGGTGAGAGACGGTCGAGGCCGGGTCTCCGCGGGAACCGCCGCGGCTGACCGGTTGTCGCTGTAATTATAGACCGGTCCCTAGTCAAAGTCAAGCGGGTACGGGTATTGCTATAGGGGGCTGAAAGCGTCGGCTTGCGGGTCTAATGCAGACGGAAACGATCGCCCAGGTACAGCCTGCGAACGCGTTCGTCCGCGGCCAGTGTAGCGCCGTCTCCGGCGGTCAGAATGCGGCCGTCGACCATGATGTAGGAATGGTCGGTGATGGCCAGGGTTTCGCGCACGTTGTGGTCCGTGATGAGGACGCCCAGACCACGATCGCGCAGCGTGGCGACAATAGTCTGTATGTCCTCGACGGTGCGCGGATCGATGCCGGCGAAGGGTTCGTCCAGCAGCATGTACCGGGGTTCCACCGCCAGAGCCCGGGCGATTTCGACCCGGCGGGTCTCGCCGCCGGAAAGCGTCGACGCGAGCTGACGGGCGCGATCGGTCAGATCCAGTTCGGTCAGCAGCTGATCACAGCGGTCCCGCCGCGCCGCGGCGTCGAGCCGGCGCGTCTCCAGCACGGCCATGATGTTCTGTTCGACGGTCAGCTTGCGGAAAATCGACGTCTCCTGGGGCAGGTAGCCGATACCCAGACGGGCACGGCGAAACATCGGCAGATCCGTAATATCTGTATCGTCCAGGCAGATGGCACCGGAATCCGGCCGCACGAAACCGACGATACTGTAGAAGGTGGTGGTCTTGCCCGCGCCGTTAGGCCCCAGAAGACCCACGATGCTACCCTGGGTCAGCTCCAGGTCCACGTCCGCTACCACCGTCCGCCGGCCGTACACTTTGCTCAGCCCTGATGCCTTCAGCGCCATCCGCGCACTCCTCAATCCCGCTTTTCACGGATGAACCAGCCGTCCACCCGGGGCCCGATATGCACTTCCAGGCCGCTGGCACCGAAGTGCACCTCCAGCTCTTCACCGGCGGCCCGGGTCAGCACCTCGTCACGGCCGTCGTCTTCGGTGATGCGGGACACCACTACCGCATCACCGTCCACCCGTGCCCGTCGCAGTCCCTCCGCGTCGAAATCCAGGACCATCCGCGCCCCGCTGATACTCGTCACCTCGTCACTGCGGGCCGCATGGTGCACGACTTCGGCCGTGTTGCCGATGTGGAAGCGTTCCAGCTGTCCCGCGCGCATCTCCATATGGCCGTCGCCACCGCTGAGCCAGTCGGTACTGCCGTCGCCGGAGCGAATTTTGCCGTTCAGGGCTCCGGGCAGCCACACCGCGACCACCTCCCCCTCCTCCAGTTCCACCCGCATGGAATCCGCCTGTATGTGCCGAAGCCAGTCTCCGTTGTCGCGCGCCTGCACGAAGGTGCTGCCTCCTCCCAGTTCAAGCATGTCCGCCTCGTCATCGAACCAGCCGCGCAGAGCCCGTGCTTCGGCATCCGGAGTGCGCAGAACGACGTTCCCGATCCCCTGCAGCAAGCGCCGATCCAGGTCGATCACCATGGCGCTGGACCGGAATGTCTTGGCACCGTCCTCATTGCCGCTGCGTTCGAAGCTCGGGTCTCCGATGAGTCTGGCGATCCGGGTGTCGGTCCGGTAGACCAGATGCCGACAGGCAAACTGCCCCTCCAGGCGCGGCGAACGCAGACGGATGGATCCCCGCGCTTCGATCTCCATGGCCACCTGGTCGTATGCCAGGGTATCGGCCTCCAGCCGGGCCAGGCTGTCCTGATATATCACGCTGCCCAGAGCGGTCAGGTGTTCTTCCGGACGCCGGTAATGCAGGCTGTCCGCCTGGATCCGGCGGAGTTCCTGTTCGAAATGCACCGGCCCGCCCGCTACGGCCAGATGGTCATCCGTGCGATCATGCTCCAGGCGGTCGGCGCGCAGCTGGAATCCCGCCGAGGCGGCGCTGTCAGGCACACTGAAGTGCACTTCACCCTCGGCCTGCATCCGGTTCCCGGCCAGATCGATGCGGGCGTGTTCCGCCGCGAAGCGGGTGTCCCGGTCGCTCCCCTGGACCCCCAGCGGAAAGATCAGCGTGGCGTCCCGCTCCAGGTAAAGCGCTAATGGACCACTGGCCCTGATGCCGTCCTGCACCACTTCCACGCTGTCGTATTCGACCTGGTATCCATTCTGCCGTTCACCGCGCACCTGTGCCGCCTGCACCCTGACCTGATAGTCCTGGTCTCCCCTCGAGCCGTACCACATGCCGGTGACCCGCTCCATGGTCCAGCTTGTCACGTCCGCATCCGTGGTCAGGTTGTAACCCCGCTCCCATCCGGAGCGCAGGTCGATGCGCAGTGACCCGGGGACGCGCAGAAGCTCCGATTCACCGTACCATACCAGCGTGTCTGCTTCCAGCGTCAGACTGTCCCGGGCCGCGAGCCGGACCTGACCACCGCAGGCGAAGGTCCGGTCCGCGTGATACAGCGTCAACCGTTCAGCGCTGATGCTGCACCCCTTAGCCGTGGCGCCTTGAGTGATCACGATGCTCGCACCGCTGTCCGCGCGGGTCTGCTGGGCGTCGATGAAGTCCGCCATGTAGGGAGCTTCGATGTACACATGCAGGCCGGGCTGGCGCAGTTCCACGCGGACATCCCAGGATTCCCTGTCCGCCCGGGGAGACTCGATCGTCTCGCGGTCCGAATCCGAGGACGGGGAACAGCCACCGACAACGAATGAGATGAAAGCCAGCAGCAACGCAACAAGCGGCGGCATGCACTCCGAGGTAGTGGAAGACAGCAGCCGGCAAGCGCCCGTCGGCACCGCCGCACCACTGTGAAGACGGCATGGATCCGTGGTCACACGGCTGCCGGCTTCAGGAAGCGCGCTGGGTTACGCCGGTCGCATGACGCTCGAGTGCAGCCTGCGTGAATCCGAGGAACAGCGGCGCCGGACTGTCCATGCGCGACTTGAACTCCGGATGCGCCTGCGTGGCCACGAAGAAAGGATGCTCGGTGAGTTCGATGAACTCCATCAGCCGCGTACCATCGACGCGCCGATGATACCCGGAGAAAACCAATCCCTCCTCTTCGAGCAGTTCGACGAAGCGCGCCGAAATCTCGTACCGGTGACGATGCCGCTCCAGAACGACCTTGTCCCGCGCCAGCATGACCTGACCGATCCGGAAGGACTGTTCCGGAATATCCAGCAGCTGCTGAATCCTACCCTGATCTTCCTCCAGACGACCAGTGGTCTGGTACAGCCTCAGGACCCGGCTGTCCTTCTTGAGAACCGCGGCGTAGGCGCCCAACCGCATGCTGCCACCGTACCGCTGGCCTTCGAGCACCGCTTTCTGGCTCTCCTGCACGCAGACGACATGGCTATCCGAATCCTCAGTGAACTCCTCCGATGTGGCCTCTTCGATCCCGGCCACGTTGCGGGCGAATTCGATCACGGCAAGCTGCAGTCCGTAACACAGCCCAAGAAAGGGAATGCCGTTTTCGCGGACATGACGAATGGCGGCAATCACCCCCTCTGCGCCACCGCGGCCGAAGGCTCCGGGCACCACCACGCCGTCGAAGTCGTCCAGCTCCTGCGGCTGACGTTCGCCCTGTTCGAAGGCATGACCGTCGATCCAGGTGATGTCCACCGCGGTATCCGCAGCCGTACCCGCGTGCATCAGCGACTGGTTCACCGAAATGTAGGAGTCTGCCAGCTGGAAGTCACCGATGTCGATGTACTTGCCCACCATGGCAATCCGCACCCGATTGCTGGGCTGACGACTGCGGCGCACCAGTTGTTCCCAGTGCGCCCAGTCCGGTTCGGCGCGAGGTTCCAGTCCGAGCTTGGTCAGCACCTTCAGGCCCATGCCTTCCGCCTCCAGCGCCAGGGGAATATCATAGACCGTCTTCATGTCAGGCTCGGAGATGATGTGGTCCATGGGCACGTTGGCGTTGATCTGGATCTTGCGCTTGCGCACCGTGTCGATATCGTGTTCAGCCCGGCAGACGATGAAATCCGGGAAAATGCCGTGTTCGCTCAACAGACGTATGGCCTGCTGGGTGGGCTTGGTTTTCATCTCACCCACGTGCGGCGGCACCGGCAGGTACGTGATCAGCACATGCACGAAATATTCTTCGCCCAGTTCGCGTTCGAGGCTTTTCATGGCGAACAGGAAGATCTCGTTCTCGTGGTCGCCCACCGTACCGCCGATCTCCACCAGCACGACGTCGAACCCCTTCCCGGCGGCCTGAATACGGGCACAGATCTCATCCGTGATGTGCGGAATGGGTTGCACGGTCTGGCCCAGGTACTCACCGCGACGCTCGCGTTCGATGACGGTCTGGTAAATCTGCCCCGTGGTGAGGTTGTTGGCGCGCGGCAGATCCAGGCCGAGGAAGCGTTCATAGTTGCCCAGATCCTGATCGATCTCGCCACCGTCGTCGGTGACCCATACCTCACCGTGCTCCGTAGGACGAAGGGTGCCGGCGTCATAGTTGATGTACGGATCGATCTTGACCGCCGTGGCCCGGTAACCGTACTGCTGCAGGATCTTGCCCAGGGACGCCGTGGTCAGCCCCTTGCCCACCCCACTCATGACGCCGCCCGTAACCACCACGTACCGGGGTCCCGTGTATGCTGTCCCCACTGCGGTCCTCCTCTCGAATTTCACGCTGTGCGGCGTGACCGGCAGGCCATCCATGGCACCCCGTCCGGGCCGCGCCGGTTCCGATTGTCAACCGAAAACGGCGACCGCTAGCGGCCGCCGTGTTTCCATGCAGTCCATGTCAGTCCATGATACGGGGGACTCTGTAGTAATCCCCCGCCACCTCCGGAGCAGCGGCCATCAGGTCTCCGCGGGCCGCAAACGGCTCGATCTGGTCCTTGCGGGTGACGTTTTCCATGGGCACAGGGTGGGAGGTGGGTTCAACGCCGCGCGTGTCCAGCTCGTTCAGCGTCTCCATGAACCCCAGGATCTCGTTCAGCTGACTGACGAGCCGGGTCTCCTCCTCTGCAGTCAGAGCCAGCCGGGCCAGTTCGGCCACGGCGCGCACATCTTTCAACTCAACTGGCATGATATATCGATGACCTGGTCAGAGTCCGAAACAGGTAAAGGAAGCCGCCGGATGGGTGGTAATATGCGCCGGCGATCATCGGGGCGCAAGAATGCACCCTGCCGCAGGAACCAACCCCGCTGAGGGTCGATCTGCGTCGATGCGGCGAATGGCATTCAGGCGAAGTCTCGACGCCGGTGAACGAGGCCGTGGCCGGGTGTCTCGCTCCCCGGAGCGCCATCCTGTCGGCCATTTACTCCGGTTGTTCCCCCGCTGCCGCCTCCCGCTCGTACTGGTCGAGTTGGCGCAAGAGGACCCGGATCACCTGGCGCTCGCGCGGTGTGGCTCCGGCGATCACGGCCAGCAGAAAACGGAACGTCGCGCTGGCGCCATACTCCTCGACCGTCGTCTCCACCAGCTGCCGGCGCTCATCGGCGAGTTGGCGGACAACATCGTCGTACAGCTCGGTCAATTCCACGGTGTGTTCCTCATGTTCGACGTCCGGGGTTCCTTGTGAGCCGCCCGGCGAGTCAGGGGCCGGCGCGCAGAAACCCCGGGGCCCAAACCGGGCCGGCTCCCCTGCCATTCGCCCCCTTGAAAAAAATGGCTTGACCCGCCTTCGGGCACAACGTACAATCTGGGATGCCTGATCGGGTTCTTCGCGGTCAGCTGCCGGTCTTTCCGGAACTCCATGCCGGCACGGTACGGTCGTGATCGTGCCGGCGCTGCCCACTCCCCGGCAGATGACAGAAACCGGCAGCCCCCGGAGCTGCAACCCGCAGGGCCCGTGAATCCAGGCATCTCCCCGGCATCGCATGGGTTGGACTGCGCTCGCGCCACCATACACCGGGCGCGCGGCCCTGTCCGCGGCGCATCGATCCGTTCCCCACCAGGAGTGCACCCTTGCGTCTGACGCAGCTCGACATCCTCGGTTTCAAGTCATTCGCCCAGAAGGTGAGCATTCCCTTTGGACCCGGCATCACAGCCATCGTCGGCCCCAATGGGTGCGGCAAATCCAACGTGGTCGAAGCCATCCGCTGGGTGCTGGGTGAACAGCGGGCCAGCACCTTCCGGGGGCACCGGATGGAAGACGTCATCTTCTCGGGTACCCGCAACCGTAAACCGCTGGGGCTGTCCGAAGTCGGCCTGGTGATCGACAATTCCGATGGCATGTTGTCGGTCGAATACCGGGAGATCACCCTCACGCGCCGCCTGTTTCGCTCCGGAGAAAGCGACTACCTGCTGAACAAGGTGCCGTGCCGTCTGCTCGACATCGCCAATATGCTCATGGACACCGGTCTGGGACAGGGAGCCTATGCCGTGATGGAGCAGGGCATGGTGGACGAGATCGTCAGCGAGCGCACGGAGAACCGGCGGCGGATTCTGGAGGAGGCTGCCGGCATCACCAAGTACAAGAGCCGGCGGCGGGCCACCTGGAACAAACTGGAATCCACCCGCGCCGATCTCACCCGCATTGAAGACATCATCGCCGAGGTCAAACGCCAGGTAGATTACCTGAGCCGTCAGGTTGGGCGGGCCCGGCGATACCAGAATCTGAAGCAGGAATTTGACGAGCTGGAACTGCGCCTCGGCCGGGTGCGTTTTTTCGCCCGGCGCGATGCCGCGGTCCCGCTGCAGGCGGAGCTCGAGCAACTGGACCGGACGATCCGTGAGGGCCAGACCCGTCTGGCCGGTAACGAAGCCACGCTGGAACAGCTGCGTTTGGAGGAAACCGAGGCGGAGCGGCATTTGCAGGAAATGGGCGGGCTGGTCCAGACCAAGGCGGAGGAAATACACACCCGTGACCGTCGCCTGGTAGCCGTGCGGGAACGTCTGCAGTCCGCCGCGGACGTGATCGAGCGTGCCGCCCGGGAACGCCGCGAGCAGGCCGGACAGCAGGAAACCGCCCGCGCGCAGCACCAGGAAGCGACCGCAACCCTGACCCGAACCCGGACCCGGCTCGAGGAACTGGATGAACGGCTGGAATCCAGCGAGGAACTGGCTGGTCAGGTCGAGGAGGAATACGCCACCTTGCGGGCCGAACAGGAAGACCGGCAGCGCGAACAGATGGAGGTGCTGCGGCAGCAGGCCGGTCAGAGCCGGCAACTCGAGCGTCTGCGCGCCGACCACGAAGCCCAGGACCAGCGCTCCCGCACCGTGGCCGCGGAACTGGAGGAGCTGTCCGCCGAGTTGTCCACGGCCCGTGACGAAACCGAACAGGTGGCGGCAGACCTGCTGCAAGCGCGTCGACAACGGGAGATACTGGATGCACTGGTGCAGCGTACGGACGGCGCCGTTCGGTCTGCGGCTGCCGCGGTGGAGCGGCTCCAGCGCCAGCACAGCCGCGTGGAGCGCGACGGCGACACCAGCCAGGCCCGCCTGCAAGCCATGGAGAACGTCCGCGCACGGTACGAAGGCTATTCCAGCGGCGTGCGCACGCTCATGCTGGACTCGCCGTTCACCGGGGTGTTCCACGGCGTGTTGGGGGATCTGCTGGATGTCCAGCAACCCTACGCGCCAGCCGTCGAGGCGGCTCTGGGTGAAGCGCTGGAGGCGCTGGTCGCACGCGATGACACCCCTGTCGGCGGCGCCCTGGACTTCCTGCACCAACAGAAGGCCGGTCGTGCCGGCATGTATGCCCTGTGCGCCCAGCTGCCACCCCAGTCGTCCCCGGTGCAGCTGCCGGCCATGCCCGGTGTCATCGGACCCATGCGCAGCTTCGTGAATGCTGACCCCGAGATCGTCCCGTTGATCGACTGCCTGCTGCACAACACCTTCCTGGTGGAGGATCTGGATACGGCTCTGCGCCTGCGACGGCAGGAGGTCAGCCTGCGTTTCGTAACGCCCTCAGGAGATGCGCTGGACCTGTACGGCCGTGTCGTGGGCGGACCGCGCACCAGCGAAGAAGCCTCTCTGCTCGGTCGCAGGCAGGAAATCCGTGCCTGGCGCCGCGTGCACGCCCAGCAGCGCGCCCGTGCGGCTGCTGTAGCTGGATCGCTACAGGCCGGAACGCTACGCCAGGCGGTGCTCGCGCAGCGTGCCGCTGGACTGTCGGAACGGATGACGGTGGCAGATGAGCAGAAGAGGACCCTGAGCCAGCGCCAGGAACGCGCCTTGCAGACCACCGCCTACCACCAGCGAAGGATGGAGCAACTGCAAGCCGAACGCCGGCAACTGGACGATCGCCGCGCCGAACTCCAGCGGTCTGTGGACCTCGTGGAGAGCGAGCTGGACGCCCGGGAGGCAGCGACCCGGGAACTGGAAACAGCGCTGCAGTCGGGCGCGCAGCGCCTGCAGCAGAAGGAAACGGTCAGGCAGGAACAACAGAGCCAGCTGGCTGCCATCCGGGTCGAGCGGGCCAGGCTGGCGGAGACGGTGCATAGCCTGGACCGGGATGCGGAACGCCTGGAGCAGCTCCAGCGCAGCCTGGAGCTGACCATCCAGCGGTTGGACCAGGAAAGCGAACAGGCTTCGGCGCAGCACCGTCAGCTCGTGGACGAACGCCAGCAGATCGAGACTGAGCTGGAGGATCTGCACGCCGAAAGGGATAAACTGGAAGCCGAGCGGGATCGGCGCCAGCAGCATTGGGCCGGCCTCAACGCGCGTACCCGCCAGCTGGAAGGGGAGATCAGCCGCATGCAGCGCGAACTCAATGCGCAGCGCGAACGGCACCACCAGGTGGAGATGCAGGTGGCCGAACTGCAGAGTCAGGCTACCCACATCCGGTCACGGTTGCAGGAAGAGGCGAACACGGATGTGGAGGCACTGGGGCCCGTGGAGGAAGCGGTGGACCAGGAAGCCGTGGAGCAGCGGATCGGCGCATTGCGCCAGTCGCTGACCCGCCTGGGCTCGGTCCACCTGGGCGTGCTGGAGGAGTATGAAGAGCAGAAGGAACGGTTCGACTTCCTGTGCCAGCAGCGGGATGACCTGGTGGTTGCCGCCGAAGACCTGACCAAGACGCTGCGCCTCATCGACCGCACCGCGCGTCGCATATTCACCGACACCTTCGAGCAGATCCGCAGCAAATTCCGCGAAACGTTCGCGCGCTTCTTCGTCGGCGGCGAGGCAGACCTCAAATTGGAAGCCGATGTCGATCCCCTGGAGGCGGCGATCGAGATCATCGCCAGACCGCGCGGCAAGCGTCTGCAGTCCATCTCGCTGTTATCCGGCGGTGAGCGCGCCCTGACCGCCATTTCGCTGCTGTTCGCGATCTACCTGGTCAAGCCCAGCCCGTTCTGCATCCTGGACGAGGTGGATGCCCCGCTGGACGACGCCAATATTGGCCGCTTCATCAACGTCCTCCGGGAATTCGCCCGCTCCACGCAGTTCATCATGGTGACCCACAACAAGATCTCCATGGCCGCCGCCGATACGCTGCATGGGGTCACCATGCCGGAGGAGGGCGTCTCGCAGCTGGTCTCCGTACGTCTGGACGAAGACACCTCCATGGAGGAGGCTGCCGGCTGAAATCAGGGGTTCCGCCCAGGTTCCGGGGCGACGCCCTGGAGTAGCTCGGGATGCAGATCGTAAGGATTCTCCGCGATCAGGCGGCTGGCTCGCTCCCGTGTCCTGGGATCATCGCTGCTCAGCGCCTCCCGCAAAAAGCCAGGGTGCTCTTCCAGGAAAGATTTCATGGCCCCGCGCGGATCCACCAGGTAAGCGGTCAGCAACCGGTGCTGCTCAGGCTGAATGGCGCGCTGATCGAGCAGCCGGCCGAACAGAGCGGCATCTATCCGGATCAGCGCTTGCGCCGGCACGCCGGCCCGCTGTATGGTTTCGATTCCGCCCTGACCGCGGTCCACCACGTTCACACTCAGTGCCATGCGGGCGCTACAGGCCTGTACAGCCGGTATCCAGGCTCCGGTGTAGCTGGATGCCTCGGTCACCAGGTCGGCGACGTGGACGGTGGTGAGCCCACCCACCGAGCCGCCTGCCCCGTCTGCATCGAGTACCATGCCACGATCCTTGTAGAGAAGCAGATGCGGACGGTCCAGCTCCAGCGCCACCGCCGTGGAAAAGAACCAGTCACGACGTTCTCCGCCGGAGACGCAGTCCGGCACGGCGACATCGGACGCCCGGATCGTCTCCACCAGCAGATCGATGACCCCGCGGTATGTGGTATCCGTGTCGTATTTGCGGCGAAACAACCGGCGCAGCTGGCCCGGCAGGCGGGCCGGCGTTTCTTTCTCCAGGTCGATACAGGCCAGCAGTTCAGCGGCCACGACAGGCCCGCCGCACAGGAAATGGGTGTTGATGTAATACGGCCCGACCGTCCCGGAGGTGTACCAGAACATCTGCCCGGGTGGCGCGATCTCCAGCGCCCGGGTCCGAATCAGCGCATCGACCAGATCGACAGTCATGGCTTCCTACTCCGGAAGTTGTGCGGGAGGAATGTCGGCAATGAGCGGATTGCGGCGGTCCCGCTCGGACAGTAGCGGCTGGTCGCAGACACCCCAGTCCAGCCCGAGCGCCGGATCGTTCCAGGCCACACCCAGTTCATCCGTTCCGTCGTAATAGTTATCTACCAGGTAGAAGAGGGTGGTGTCCGTGACCGCGTAGAATCCGTGGGCAACGCCCGCGGGTATGAGCACTGCTCCCAGGGTGTCCTGATCCAGGCAGACGATCTCGGCCACGCCGCGGGTCGGCGAGTTCCGGCGCAGATCCACCAGTCCCACCCGCATCTGTCCACCGGCGCAGTGCCAGTAGTCAACCTGCCGGTGATGGTAGTGGAGTCCGCGCAGGGTTCCGGCCCTGGATTCGGAGCGGCTCCATTGCACCTCCGTCCAGGCACGCTGCGGGAACCACTCCTTGCGGAAAATCTCGGCGAAGCGCCCGCGCGCATCGGCATGCGCCTCCGGGTCGACGATCCGGACGCCCTCGATGTGATCACTGTCGCGTATACGGGCCATATCAGCCCCCTCTGCCGCAGCAACGTTTGTACTTCCTGCCGCTCCCGCACGGACACGGATCGTTGCGACCGATCTTCGGCGCTTCGCGGCGATAGGTCTCGATCTTCCGGGGAAAAAGGCTGCCTCCATCCAGCGCCGCCGACGGTGTTCTACCGTCCAGCGCCTCGCGTGGGGTCTGGAGCCATTCCTCGTGCGCTTCGCGCAACAGATCCTCGGCACCCTCCTGGCCGGCTTCGACGTCGATGTTCCGTTCCTGGCAAAAGGCACCGAAATCGGCCAGCATCGCTCCCCGCGGCGATTGCAGCAGTGCCTGCATCTGCTCCGGATCGACGCCTTCCGGCAGCGGCATCCCGGCCAGCTGCTCCAGATCAAACCCGGATACGGCCTCATCGCCGGCAGGATCAAGCGTGTCCGTGTCCGGCTCCGCTGCCGCATCTGTTGCGGCCGCCGGTTCGGTCTCCGCGGCCGGTTCAGGTCCGACCTCAGCGGCGATCTCGGTCAGAAGCTCCCGCAGCTCCCCGGTCTGGTCCGGTTCGGCAGCAGGCAACAGCTGCGCGAGAAGCCAATCTACCGATTCACCATCTTCCAGCAGCTCCATGATCTCTTCCGGCTCGAAACGATCGATGCCGCGCTCGGCGCACATCCGCTCCAGCCGTTCTTGCAGTGCCATAACGTGTTACCTCGTCATATCAGTTATATTCAAAGTGTTCGGTGACCTTCAGGCCACAGTCGTAACCGCGGCTGCCAGGATGTCAGAATTCTGGCGCACATCATCAGGATTCTGAGGATTCCTGGGTCCCGCAGGGCTTCAATGGGCCTCGTGTGGCCTGTTTTGGGACTAATTCGGCGAATCGAGCCTGCCTGGAACCAGGGTACAAATATTGCTTTATCATTTCATGGAAACAACAGTGTGCGACATAAGAGAGATACGCGCAAGATCAGCGAGACCAGCGCAATTTCCGGGAGGCCGACCTGGCCCCCAGACAAGGGATGACGAGATATGATGCGACCATCCGAACTCTCGGACAAGCAGATATTGATGCAGGCAACCAAGGACCAGGATAGCCTGGCTTTGCTGGTTCAGCGATACCGGACTCCCCTGTACAATTTCGTCTATCGTTTTGTGTCGGACCGGGAGACCGCCGAGGACATCGTGCAGGAGACGTTTCTGCGCTGTCTGCGGCACAGCCACCAGTATCCGGCCATAGAACAGGTATCTACCTGGCTGTATACCATTGCCGGCAACCTGGCCAAAACCGAACTGCGGCGGCGCAAACGGTGGCACTGGATACCCATCGGCCCCAATGAGGACGAGGAACGCTCCAGCTTCTATGAGCCCGTCGACAAGGGCCAGTTGCCCGGTGAGAAGACGGATACCGTGCGGGTGCACCAGTCGGTGGCCGACGCCATCCAGGATCTTCCGGAAGAGTTTCGTGAGGCCGTCTTGCTGCGCGACCTCAACGGACTCTCCTATGACGAGATCGCCAAGATCATCGATTGTCCCGTCGGCACGGTGAAATCCCGCGTCAACAGGGGACGAATCCGCCTGCAGAAAATGTTGCACAACCTGGCCGAAGAAGTGATCGGCGGACTGTCGGCAACAGCCTGATACCCGGCTGTGGCCGTGCTGCCGCCGGTGTTGCCGGCATATGGCAGGTCCTTGCCGCTGATCAGAAAGCACGCCGAATCAGAAACTGGAGCATCTCGGCCAGCATGTCCCGTTCGATGCCGGGAGGCAACTGCTGTAGTAACTCCAGGCTTTCCAACGCCTTGGTCTGGCATACGGTCTCTGCATACTTGTCGGCACCGTAGTGTTCGATCAGGCCAATTACCGTCTCCACGTCCTGCCGGCTGGTGATGTCCCGATCCTGTTCAAGAGTCTGCAGCACCAGGCCGCGTTCGACCTTGGTGCATTTCCTCAGCAGATCGATGACGATCAGCGTCCGCTTGCCTTCCGCGATGTCGCCGCCACGCTCCTTGCCGTAAGCCCCGGACGTGATCCCCGGAGGCTGGCCGGCCGCGGCATCCGTGGTGCGGATATTCAGCAGATCGTCCCAGATCTGGAAGGCAACGGCCATGTTTTCGCCGTAATCACCGATGATGGCCCGCTCGCGTTCCGGTGCCGAGGCGATGATGGCGCCGGCCGTGCAGGGCCCGCGGCCTGTGTACCAGCCGGTCTTCTTGCGCAGCATGACCATGAACTCGTCTTCGGTAGGCATGTAATGCTGCCGTATCCAGCCGACATCGTAGGCCTGACCCTCAAAGGTCTCGCGTGATCCGCGTATCATCTCCTCGATCAGATCCAGTGTCTTGTCCGCTCCCAGCAGGGGGCGGTTGGATTCGAGAATCTGGAATACCGTGGCGTACAGGGCATCTCCGATATTGATGCTCAGGGGAACGCCGTACAGCTTGTGAAGACAGGGTCGGCCACGGCGCATCTCCGAATTGTCCTCTATGTCGTCATGCACCACGGCAAACGACTGGAACATCTCGAATGCCGCCGCCGTGCGCACCGCCAGATGAGGATCTCCCCCCAGAGCCTGACAGGCCAGCAACACGAGGGCCGGTCGGAAACGTTTGCCGCCACGCTTCGGATAGTCCCGCATGGGCGCGTACAGCAGGTCCTCCGGTTCCTGCAAGGGCAGGAACTCGAACATGTCCGCCTCGATGGTGGGAATATGTCGGTACAGAAATTCGCCAAGTGCCTGCGGCATGTCTGCCATCATCCGCTCCCCAGTTTCCAGTGAATGGCGGTACCCCCCGGTATCGACGCCGTTAGACCGCACAGAATCAGCGGTATCGGCCGTACCCCGGCAACCGTGCCCGCGATCCATCAACCCGGCGATGACAATATGACAATGGCAGCATGACGATGACATCATGACAACGACAACATGGCGGTGACAACAGGACCAATCGGCATGCATCGGCGCCGGTGGACACCGGCGGCAGGCTGCCGTACAGCAGCTGGTCGCCGGTGGTATCCACCGGCCGGCAGCGCCGCTTCCGGCACAGCCTCAACAGCACGATCAGGCCCACGTCACCGCCGCCGGCGGCGACGGTGACGGTCAAAGATGCGGTCGTTCAGGCGTGTTTCGCGGTGCTACGGCCGGTCTGCATGCTAACCGCCGGCAGACCGGCGCCTACCGGTTCCGTCGGCGCAGCAACAGGCGGCAAGGCCTGGATTTCCACCCGGCACGGTCTGCGCTGGTTCCCCCGGTCAGTGCACAAGCACGGCTTCCGGCCCTCTCCCGATGCAGCCTGCCCGCCGCCGCCACAGGCTTTTTCCAAGGCTCGGTGGCGGCAGATCACGCCCACCGCCATACCGGTCATCGAGAGTATGAACACGGCCAGCACTGGTAGAAAATGAGCCATATAAATCCGTCTCCCGTTCAGCTGCCGAAGTCGTCGTACCGGATCATCTCGCGTTCCACCCCCAGGTCATCCAACATCCTCAGCGCGGCCTGCAGCATCAGCGGCGGACCGCAGAGGTAGTACTCCACGTCCTCGGGGGCCGGATGACCGGCCAGATAATCATCCAGGACCACCTGGTGGATAAAACCGGTATGGCCGGTCCATTCATCCTCCGGCTGCGGATCCGACAAAGCTACGTGAAAGGAGAAGTTGGCGTACCGCTGCTCTATGGCCCGAAAATCCTCCTCGTAGAACAATTCCTTCAGCGACCGGGCGCCGTACCAGTAACTGACCTTGCGGTCCGTGTGCAGGGTCTCGAACAAGTGCAGGACGTGAGATCGCAGCGGTGCCATACCCGCTCCGCCGCCGATGTACACCATCTCCCGCTGGGTTTCCTGGATATAGAACTCACCGAAGGCTCCGGCGATGGTGACCTGATCGCCAGGCTTGCGACTGAACACGTACGACGAGGCAATTCCCGGAGGAACATCCATCCAGCGGCCTTTGTTCCGGTCCATGGGTGGCGTGGAGATGCGGATGTTGAGCATGACGATGCTGCCTTCAGCCGGATGGTTGGCCATGGAATAGGCGCGGACAACCGGCTCCCGGTTCACCACCTTCAAATCCCACATGCCGAAACGATCCCATTCGCTCCGGAAAGGTTCCTCCACGTCCATGTCGGCGAAATGGCATTCGAAGGGGGGAACATCGAGCTGGATGAACCCGCCGGGCTGAAAGTCCATCATTTCACCTTCAGGCAGCCGGACGACGAATTCCTTGATGAACGTGGAGACGTTGCGGTTGGATATCACTTCGCATTCATATTTCTTTACCGAGAAGGCTTCCGGCGGTACCAGCACCTCCATATCCTGCTTGACGGCGACCTGACAGGAAAGGCGCACACCGGAGCGCGCCTCCCGGCGGGTCAGCTGAGTGAGCTCCGTCGGCAGAATCTCGCCTCCGCCCTGCACGATGGTGACTTTACACTGGGCACAGGTGCCCTGCCCGCCACAGGCGGACGAAAGGAAGACCTCCCGATCCGCCAGCACATTGAGCAGTTTGCCTCCCACAGGGACGCTCAGGGCCTGGTCTGCATCCTCGTTCACTGTGATCGTCGCCGTCCCCGTGGGCACCAGCCATGAACGCGCCAGCAGAATGATCGTTACCAGCAACAGGACCACCAAGGTGAACATCCCCACGCCGGAGAGGATGATCGTCAGTTCACTCATGAGGAATCAGGCCCAGTGGCGAAGTGTACCGCTCCGCTTAACCGTAAAGGGCAACAGGAGCGCATCACAGTTGTATGCCAGAGAAGGACATGAAGGCCAGGGCCATCAGCCCTACCGTAATGAAGGTGATGCCCAGGCCACGCAGGCCGGCGGGAACATTGCTGTATTTCATCTTTTCGCGGATACCGGCCAACGCCACCAGGGCCAAGGCCCAGCCCAGGCCCGAGCCGAACCCAAAGACGACACTTTCGCCGAAGTTGTAGTCCCTTTCCACCATGAACAGCGAGCCTCCCAGGATGGCACAATTCACGGTGATGAGGGGCAGAAAAATGCCCAGCGCGTTGTACAGCGCCGGAACATACCGGTCCAGGAACATCTCCAGAATCTGCACCATGGCGGCGATCACCCCGATGTAGCTGATCAGCCCCACGAAGGTCAGGTCCAATCCCCCCAGCCCGGCCCATGCCAGGGCGTCTGCGCGCAACAAATGCTGGTACACCACATTGTTGACCGGCACGGTGATCGTCTGCACCACGACCACGGCTATGCCCAGGCCGATGGCTGTCTGAACACGCCTGGAGACGGCCAGGAAGGTGCACATGCCCAGAAAGAAGGCCAGCGCCATGTTTTCCACGAACACGGCCCTCAGGAAAATATTCAGATAGGCTTCCAGCATGTCAGCCTTCCTCCTCCACCTGCTCGCTCTTCCATGTACGCAGCACCCAGATGAACAGCCCGATGATAAAAAAAGCACTGGGGGGCAACAGCATGAGACCGTTGGGCACGTACCAGCCTCCCTCCGTGGCCAGCGTCATTACCTGACGACCGAACAGCGAACCGGAGCCGGTCAGTTCGCGTACCGTGCCCACGACGAGAAGGATCAGGCTGTAGCCCAGGCCGTTGCCCAGACCGTCCAGCAGGCTGGCGCCGACACCATTCTTCATGGCATAGACTTCCGCCCGGCCCATGACGATGCAATTGGTGATGATGAGCCCCACAAAGACCGACAGCTGCTTGCTGATGTCGTAGGCGTAGGCTTTGATGAACTGATCCACGATGATCACCAGAGAGGCGATGATGGTCATCTGGACGATGATGCGGATGCTGCCGGGGATGTGGTGACGGATCAGACTGACCGCTCCGTTCGAACACGTAATCACGAAGATCACGGCAATGCACATGGTGGCCGATGTGGAGAGCATGGTGGTGACGGCAAGGGCCGAGCAGATGCCGAGTATCTGCAAGGCGATGGGATTGTTGTTGAACAGCGGATCGAACAGAATGCGCAAGGCTTTGGATGCCATGATGATCAGACTCCCCGCTGCCGAATTCGATCGATATACTCCCCGAAGCCATTCTCGCTCAGCCAGTAGTGCAGCATGCGCTCGACGCCGCGCGAGGTCAGAGTGGCACCCGACAGACCATCCACCCGGTATTCCGCTCCTTCCCGCTCAGGATCCACCGGTCCCTTGACCACACTGATGCGCAGATCGCCTTCCGGCCCGAACACTTTCTTGCCTTCCCACTGGGCCTGCCATCGCGGATTGTCGATTTCGCCGCCCAGCCCCGGCGTCTCTCCGTGCTCATAGAACACCAGCCCGCGAATGGTGTTCAAGTCCGACGCATCCAGCGCCACGAAGCCGTACATGACGGACCACAGGCCCAGTCCATGCACGGGAAAGACGATACGGTCAACACGGCCGTCCTCCTCCACCAGGTATACCGTAGCTTGTTGGGCGCGTCGCCGGATATCCGCCACGTCCCTGTCGCCCGGAATAGTCACGCTCCGGTCCGGATCCCGCGCCGCTGACCGCTGGTCGAAATCCGCCGGATCCACATCCACATACTCACCCGTGGCCAGATCCACCACGCGGGCGCGAATCCGTTCGTATTGTTCCTCGATACTCCGGTCCGGGTGCATCAGGCCGGCTGCCCGGACGACGTTGGTTCTCCTGTCGAGGAGCATGTTACGCATCTGCCGCGGACGCAGCGAAACGGCTGCCGCGCTGACCAGCAGCGAGCAGACCAGACAAACGCCGAGAGCCACGCCCAGGGTACGTCCTGCCGACTCGTTAGGTGCCACGTTACCGCTCCTCGAAAACCAACTGCTCCGGCGCCGCCGTCATGCAGCGGTCCGCGCCAGCCGCCGTTTGATGTTGGCTTGGATGACGAAATGATCGATCACCGGGGCAAACACGTTGCCGAAGAGTATGGCCAGCATGACCCCCTCGGGAAACGCCGGATTGACGACCCGGATGAGGACTGTCATCACCCCGATCAGGATACCGTAGATCCACTGCCCGGTATGGGTGATGGACGCAGACACGGGATCCGTCGCCATGAAAACCGCGCCAAAGGCAAACCCTCCCAGCACCAGGTGCCAGGTCGCGTCCAGTTCGAACATGGGATTGGTGCCGCTGCCGACGAAGAAGAGCAACTGGGCCAGCGCCACCGCCCCAAGACTCATGGCGGCCATGATGCGCCATGATCCCACCCCGGTGAGGACCAGCACCGCGGCGCCCAGCAGGCAGGCCAGCGCTGAGGTTTCGCCCATGGAGCCGGGCATGGTGCCCATGAAGGCTTCCATCCAGCCTATCTGTCCGGTGACGCCCTGGAGGCCTTCCAGGGCACCGGCGGCCAGCGGGGTTGCGAAGGTGTAGCCATCCACTGCGACCCATACGGCATCGCCGGTGATCTCCGCGGGATAGGCGAAATACAGAAAGGCCCGGGCTGTCAAAGCCGGGTTGAGGAAATTCCTCCCCGTGCCGCCGAAAACCTCCTTGCCGATAACCACCCCGAAACTGATACCCAGCGCCACCTGCCACAAGGGGATGAGGGGTGGCAGCGTCAGGGGAAAGAGCATTCCCGTGACCAGGAAACCCTCGTTGATCTCGTGCTTGCGCACCACCGCGAACAGGACCTCCCACAAACCCCCCGCCGCCATGCAGACGACGTATACGGGCAGGAAGTACAACGCCCCCAGCACCAGATTGGCCAGGATGCTGGCAGGATCATGGCCAACACCCAAAAAGGCGACTACGGCATATCGCCAGCCCGTGGCGCTGCCCGCAGCCGCACCGCCCGCACCCGCCTGAGCGAGGGCCAGATTGGCCTGGTACCCCGTGTTCCACATCGCCATGTAGATACACGGAATCAGGGCGACCACGACCAGCCCCATGATGCGCTTGAGATCGATCTGGTCCCGTACATGGGTGGAACCGCTGGTTACCGTATCCGGTGAATACAGGAACGTGTCCAGGGCTTCGTACACCGGATGCAGCTTGGCCAGCGGCTTTCCTGCCGCGAAAAAGCCCCCGGTGCGGTCCAGCAGATCCCGCAACAGCTTCATGGGCAGCTATCCTTCCTGCTCGATCGTATCCAAATTGCGGCGCAGAACAGGCCCGAAATCGACCTTGCCCGGAGACACGAAGGTGCACAGCGCCAGATCCTCCTCGTCCAGCTCCAGACAGCCCAGGGCTTGTGCCTGCTCCGTGTCATCTACCACCAGAGCCCGCAACAGCGGCGTAGCGAGCATGTCCAGGGGCATGACGGCTTCGTAAGAGCCGATGGGCACCATGGCCCGGGCACTGCCGCCCAGGCTGGTGTGCATCGAAAAGCGCTTGCCGGGCAACACCCGGGACGCGAAGACTCTCTTGACGGAAAACTTGTCGAAACCGGGCATCTGCCAGCTCAGTAGCTCGCGTTGACGCCCCTCGGGTAACGCCGTCACCTGCATATGGTACCGGCCGAGAAAGTCCAGAGGCCCGGTTGCCGTGCGTCCGTGCAGCACCGAGCCGGACACCAGACGCAAGTCACCGGCGTGCAGCCGACCGGCCACCAGTTCCGAGACGCAGGCGCCCAGACGTGTCCGCAGCAGACGGGGGCGCGACACGCCGGGCCCGCCCACGGCCACCACGCGTTCCACCGCCAACCGCCCCGTGGTCATGAGGTGGCCGACAGCGACGACGTCCTGGTAGCCGATGGTCCAGACGCTCCGCTGAGGACCCACGGGCTGTATGAAATGGATATGGGTACCACTGAGCCCGGCCGGATGAGGTCCGGAAAACTCGGCCACCTGCAGCCGATCCACCTGGTCTCCGGGGATGCTCGCGCCCCATGCGCGGCATAGATACACCGGACCGTCCGTGAGGTGAGCCAGGGCCTCCAGACCGGCCACGAAAGCTCTTTCCCGGCCGGCCAGCACCACCTGCGGATCCGCCGCCAGCGGATTGGTGTCCATGGCGTTGACGAACAGAGCTGCAGGGGTGTCGTCCACCGGCGGTGTCCGGCTGAAAGGCCGCGTGCGCAGGCTCACCCATAGACCGGACTGCACCAGTTTGTCGCGCACCTGGCTCCGCGTCAACTCGGCCGGCGCAACGTCGATATCCAGCTTGCCGACCTCCGTTTGCTCATCCGACAGCTGGATGACGACGGACTGCAGCACCCGCCGGGCTCCCCGGTTGATGGCTACCACGATGCCGCTGCCGGGCGCGGTGTGGCTCACACCGGGCTGTCTCTTGTCGTGGAACAGCGGTTGACCCAGGGTAACCGCGTCGCCTTCGGCGACGGCCAGGGTGGGGCGCATGCCGGGAAAATCGAGCCCGGTGACGGCCACATGGCGAACCGGTGGTGATTCCTCGACGATTTGCTCCGGCTCCCCGGCGATGGGCAGGTCCAGCCCCTTCTTGATGAGGATATGCGTTGCCATGGTTCCGCCGCCTTGGTACAGTTGCCCCCTGCCCCCGGAATCCGTTACCCGGACAGACGGCGTTCTGCAGCCCATGAAGGTTGTCAGATGCAGGGTATTAATTAGGGGGGCACTGATCAGGTGTCAAGCCATCGGCGCGCGCCCCACTTGCCGGACCTGGTGATGCCGGGTAATATTCAGACTTCGGCATCACTCCGCACAGCCGTCTCCCGCGGGTGCCGGATCGCTTTCAGGAGGGCTTTCATGACTGGTGCAACCGTTCCTGACAAGGTGTCACTGCCCTATCTGCGCGCCCGCAAGCGCCGCGGACAGCCGATCACCATGCTGACCGCCTACGATCACCCGACCGCCGTGCTGCAGGACCGTGCCGGCATCCACATCGTCTTCGTTGGAGATTCGGTGGGCACCAATCTGCTGGGTTACGCCAGCCCTCAGCAGGTCACCATGGAGGATATGCTGCATCACGCCCGGGCCGTTCGTCGCGGCGTCGAACGCGCGCTGTTCGTGGTGGACATGCCCTTCATGTCGTACCAGATATCCGTCCAGAAAGCCGTGCACAATGCCGGCCGGCTGGTTCAACAGGCAGGCGCCGAGGCCGTCAAGCTGGAGGGTGGACGGGAAATACTGCCCCAGATCCGTGCCATCGCCAGATGCGGGATACCCGTCATGGGGCATCTGGGTTTCACCCCGCAATCCGGCTCCAGCCCGAACTATGTGTACAGCGACAGGCGCGGCACGGTACCCCGGTACCAGGGCCGGGATGGCCAAAGCGCCGCCAGCATCCTGGACGAAGCGCTGCGGGTGGAGCAGAGTGGTGCGTTCGCCCTGGTTCTGGAGCTGGTCACCGAGGAAGCGGCTCGGGCCGTCGCCGAGCGACTGTCCATACCGGTCATCGGCATCGGCGCGGGCCGCTATTGCGACGGGCAGGTGTTGACCTGCACGGATGTCCTGGGATACAGCGGCCTGCAACTGCGCCTGGCGCGCGCATATGCCGGGTTCAGGCAGACAGCCGCCGATGCCTTCCGGGCGTACCGAGAGGACGTGGAAGCCAGGCGTTTCCCGGGTGAGGAACACTTGCAGCATATGGAGCCCGACCAGCTGGCCTCATTCCAGGCGCTGCTGCAGGATCGCGCTCAGGCAACGCTCCCTCCACGCGATTAGCCGAGGCCCCGTAACCGGATGCGCCCCGCAGCCGCCGGCACGGCATCCTCAAGGATGCGACAGTCTGCTCGCCTCGATCAAATCGCGATCCGGCCCCAGATATACATCCTCGACCTGCAGGTCGGAGAACGTGGAACGCCATTGCGGCAACCACACCTCGCGTTTCTGCACACTGGCCTTCAACTGGCGCACAAAGGCCAGCCGTTCCATGCGAAAGGTGACGGTGGTCACATGCCCGCCCGTCAGCTCCAGCGCTACCTGTTGCGTCTTGCCGTCATAGCCGATATCCAGCCAGTGGGAACCGGCAGGCAGGTTGTGGACCAAGACCCCGTGCCCGTCCACAGACGGAAAGTCCATCCGGTAGGCGCCATTGAACCGTATGGTCAAAGATGCGCCGTCCATGTCAGTCCCGGGCGGCGCCCGCATCACGGCCACACTCGCATCCATCTGGGACAGCATCTCGGCATCCGGCTCCAGCACCTCCTCTTCTTCCGGATTGTCCCGGGTCAGGGCCACCATGGGACGGGTTTGCATCCATCCGGGTCGCTCCCGTTGCGGCGTCAACGTGCCATCCCGGGTCAATGCATGGAAGATGATGTTCATCCCGGCCTGCAGCGCCGGTGCCGAGGCCTGGGGCGTAACACTGGACTGTTGCGTGTCGAAACTCGCAGTCCACTGCGCCGCCAGACCGATGTCGCTCAGCAACGCCACGGTCTGACCTTCCCATGCCACACCCCACAAGCCTCGAATCCCCTCCGGCAATTCCGTCTGGCCGGCCTGCTGCGTGTGAGCCGCAGCCGCGGATTCCGCCTCCGAAGGCGGAGCCTCCGCAGGATACCGCCAGCCGTAGCCGGAAGCCATGCCATAGGCGGTGTGCTTGCCCTGCTCGCCCGGGAAACCGTCCTCGAAGGAGTAAAAAGAATCGTACACCGAATGATCCGCGGGAAGAGGAAAGAGATAGGCGTCGTGCCCGAAGACCGCTTGCAGGTGAGCGACCATCTCCCGCAGGAACCGGTTCGATCCCTCGATGAACAGCGTCCCGCCGGATCGCAGGTACTCGCCCATGCGCTCCTCTTCCTCGGCGCTCAGATGAACCAGCCGGTCGCTACGCGATGGCGGAAATCCGCCTCCCTGCACCAGAAACAGGATCGGGTCCTTCAGCAGCTCTTCGGAGATGAAGTGGTCGCGCGCGTTGTCCTGCATTCTGATCAGCAGGTTGGAGTGGTCGCGCACGTACCGGGCCAGTGCATACAGTCCGGGTATACTGGAACCCGCGCCGTCCAGACGCAGCCGGGTCAGATTGAGATATCCCAGCATGTCGCGCCGGCTGGCAGGATCCAGCATCACCAGGGCGGGATCGCGGCCGGCCTGCGCCATGTCCACGAAACGCAGCAGGTCCATCGCGGGAGCGACGAGGCTGTCAGGCGGCACCCGCTCTCCCGGGCGCGGCATGAACACCGAGGGCAGTACGGGTTCATCCGCCTTCTCCCCGGCGAAGAACTCCCGCAAGGCCAGCGGCTGCAGTGGCGCCTCGATCTCGAGCAGGAGCTCCATCAACGCTCCCAGCGACAATTCCTCCATCTCCTGCGGCAACGCCTCGGTTGCCAGATATTGCATCTCGGTTCCAGGAGCCGCAGGTTGCTCCGTGACCGCGAAACGTCTGGGCTGGAAACGCGGTATCCGAGCCAGCCGCGTCCTGAATTGTTCGGGTTCACTCGGTTCGATCACCGCATCGTGCATGGCCAGCAGCACGACCAGATGGATCGCGGCGGAAACCGCCAGACTGATCCACAAGGCTCCATGCCGGTGGGAGCGTGGTGTTATTGGAGAAGTGTTAAAGGGCATGCAATTCCGTTTCCTGCCAACAGGCTTCAAGAGTATCGTGCTTCACCTCTGAATATGCAGACGCACGAAAAATCGCAAAGTTTACCAGCCGGCTCCGGCTGTCCTGCGGAGGAACGACCGCTCCCCGCCTTGGCGTCGGCGTGATGATGTCTATATTATAGCCGCTATTTGCTGGTTCACCCGGCCGGATTCCGTGCGGCGTGTCCATGGGCGTCCGCATCGACCGGTGCGGCATATGCCGGTACTCGCCACCATGCAAACCACGGCGTGCTGAATAAGCGGAATATTATGAGTGATATCGACTCGACTTTAGAGACCGAGCGGCGCGAATGGCTGGAATCGCTGGACTACGTGCTGGCCAACCGGACCGCCGAGCAAGTCCAGGACCTGTTGCGGCACCTCCAGGTACACGCCGGGCGGGCAGGGGTAAAACTCCCTTTCACAGCCAATACGCCGTACACCAATACCATCGGAACGGCCGAGCAACCGCCGTATCCCGGCAGTCGCGAGATCGAACGCCGCATCAAGAGCATCGTGCGCTGGAACGCCATGGCCATGGTCGTGCGGGCCAACAAACGGAGCGACGGCATCGGCGGCCACATCTCCACCTACGCCTCCGCCGCAACCCTGTACGAAGTGGGGTTCAACCACTTTTTCCGCGGCCGCACGGACGAATTCAACGGCGACCTGGTCTATTTTCAGGGTCACGCTACACCGGGCATATACGCCAGAGCCTTTCTGGAAGGGCGCCTGACGGAGGCACAGTTGCTCAATTTTCGCCGGGAACTGCAGCCGGAAGGCGGCTTGTCGTCGTACCCCCATCCCTGGTTGATGCCTGATTTCTGGCAGTTCCCCACCGTGTCCATGGGGCTGGCGCCCATACTCTCCATCTACCAGGCCCGTTTCAACCGCTACCTCGAGGACCGTAGCCTCAAGGAACCGGGTAACGATAAAGTCTGGGCCTTTCTGGGGGACGGCGAATGCGATGAACCGGAAACCCTGGGCGCGATAACGCTGGCCTCGCGGGAATGCCTGGACAATCTCATCTGGGTCGTCAACTGCAACCTTCAGCGCCTGGATGGGCCGGTGCGCGGCAACGGCAAGATCATCCAGGAGCTGGAGGCGGCGTTCCGCGGCGCCGGCTGGAACGTCATCAAGGTCATCTGGGGCGGGGACTGGGACGCCTTGCTGGAAAAGGACCATGACGGCACCCTGGTGCGCCGCATGGGCGAGGTCGTGGATGGGCAGTACCAGCGCTACAGCGTGACGGACGGCGCCGCCATCCGCCAGGATTTCTTCGGCACGGACGAGCGTCTCCTGAAGATGGTGGAGTCCCTCTCGGATGAACAGTTGCGGAAGATGCGGCGCGGCGGCCATGACCCGGAAAAGGTGTACGCGGCCTATGCCGCCGCCGTCAGCCATACCGGTGCGCCCACCGTGATCCTGGCCAAGACCGTCAAGGGCTACGGTCTGGGTGAAGCTGGCGAGGGCAAGAATATCACCCATCAGCAGAAGAAACTCAACGAGGTCGAAGTCCGTTCCTTCCGGACCCGTTTCGGCATACCGGTATCGGACGCGGAAATAGACCAGATACCCCTGTACCGGCCACCGGATGACAGTCCGGAGATGCAATATTTGCAGGAACACCGGCAGGCGCTGGGTGGCTACCTGCCACAACGTACCGCGCGCGCCGAACCGCTTTCCACGCCGCCTCGCAAGCTGTTCGCCGAATTCGACCAGGGTTCGGGCGACCGCCCCGTGGCCACCACCATGGCGTTCGTGCGCATCCTGGCCAAGTTGCTGCAGAATGAAGAGATCGGCCGGTACATCGTACCCATCATTCCGGACGAGGCCAGAACCTTTGGCATGGATCCCCTGTTCAGGCAGTTCGGCATCTACGCGCACTCAGGACAACTCTATGAACCCGTGGACCGGGATGTCATCTCCTATTACAAAGAGGCCCGCGACGGCCAGATTCTGGAAGAAGGCATCACCGAAGCAGGCTCCATGTCATCATTCGTCGCCGCCGGCACGGCATACGCCACCCACGGCCTCAACATGATTCCGTTCTTCGTCTACTACTCCATGTTCGGCTTCCAGCGCATCGGGGATCTCATCTGGCTGGCCGGCGACAATCGCTGCAAGGGTTTTCTGGTAGGCGGCACCGCCGGTCGCACCACCCTGAATGGCGAGGGTCTGCAGCACGAAGACGGCAACAGTCATCTGCTCGCCTACCCCGTGCCCAATCTCATGGCCTATGATCCGGCCTTCGCCTTCGAGATCGGCGTGATCGTCCGCGACGGCATACGGCGCATGTATGAGCAGCAGGAGGACTTGTTCTACTATCTCACCGTGGAGAATGAGCAGTATCCCATGCCGCCGGCTCCGGACGGAGTGGAAGAGGGCATCCTGCGCGGCATGTACAAGTTCCAGGCATCCAGCCGCAAACGCGACGGACTACAGGCCCAGCTGTTCGCCAGCGGCGCCATCGTCAATCAGGCATTGCTCGCCCGGGAGATGCTGGAGGAGCAGTTCGGCGTCGCCACGGACGTCTGGAGCATCACCAGCTTCAAGGAACTGCATCGCGACGGCTGCGCCACCGACCGCTGGAACCGCATGCATCCCCTGGAGCCCCACCGGCAGTCTTACATCGAACAGTGTCTCCACCAGGAGGAGGGGGTCTGCGTCATCGCTTCTGATTACGTCAAGGCACTGCCCAACTCCATATCCCGATGGTTCCCGCGCCCGCCTGTGGCGCTGGGCACGGATGGCTTCGGCCGCAGTGAAAGCCGTGAAGCGCTGCGGGACTTTTTCGAGGTGGACGCGCGCTTCATCACGCTAGGTGCGCTGAGCGGTCTGGCGCAGGAAGGCCGGATTGACTGGCAGATGGTGGCCAATGCCATGAAGGAACTGGAGATCGATCCGGACAAGGTGGATCCCGTCACCTGCTGACCCGCCTGTAAAGCTCGCTGTCGGCGCCATGGTGGACAGCAGGGCCGGCAGCGGCATCATCACCGCGCTCATCCGCCCCGGTGCGGCACGCGCATTGGCTCAGAGCTGGAGGCTATGGCTATCGAATTCAAACTACCCGATCTGGGTGAAAACATAGAGAGCGGCGACGTCATCAACGTCCTCGTTGCCGTGGGGGATACCGTCACCGAAGACCAGCCCCTGGTGGAACTGGAGACGGACAAGGCGGTGATCGAGGTTCCCTGTCCTGCCAACGGCACCATCGAGAGCATCAGCGTCAAGGCCGGTGACACGGTGTCGGTGGGCCAGACGCTGCTGACTCTGGCCACGGAAACGGACGCGTCAGCGGCTGCCGAACCGGAAGCGGACCAGCCGGCGGCCGCAGAGTCTCCGGACCAGCCGGCGGCCGCAGCGGCGCCTGACAGTACGCCGTCCGTCGATGCGGAGCCCGGGCCTGCGGCTGACACTACCCGCACGGCACCGGCCTCCGCATCGACCGATGCTCGTACCGTTGCCGCTGCAGAGGCGGGCTCCGAACAGGCACAGCCGTCTGCCCCGGAACCCGAAACCGGCCGGACCACCTATCCTGCCGACGCCACCGGCCCGCGCCCCATCGTTCCGGCTGCGCCCTCTGTGCGCCGGTTGGCGCGGGAGATCGGCATCGACATTGCCCAGGTGTCCGGGTCCGGTCCCGGCGGGCGCATCTCCGAGGCCGACGTCAAAGCCCACGCCCGGCAACTGCACGCGGGTTCCGGGCAGCCCACCGGCAGCGGCGCTCCGGGCATGCAGGCACCCGCCATCGAGCTGCCGGATTTCAGCCAGTGGGGCGAAGTCGAACGCAAACCGATCAGCAAGGTACGCCGGTTGACCGCCAACCGTCTGCAGGGCGCCTGGCACAGTCCCCTGGTCACCCAGTTCGACAAAGCGGATATCACAAACCTGGAGCAGTGGCGCAAGGAACTCGGCCCGCGCGTGGAAAAGGCCGGCGGCAAACTCACGCCCACCGCCATCCTGATCAAGGTCCTGGGCGCCGCTCTGAAGGCATTCCCCCAGTTCAACACCAGCTTCGATGCCGGACGCGGTGAAATCATCCAGAAGCACTACGTCAACATCGGCGTGGCGGTCGACACGCCTCACGGTCTGCTGGTGCCGGTGTTGCGTGATGTGGACCGGAAAAACATCACCGAGCTGGCCATCGAACTGGTCGGTATCGCCGCCAAGACCCGGGACCGCAAGGTGACACCGGAAGAGATGCAGGGTGGCTCCATGACCATCAGTAACGTCGGCGCCATCGGCGGTACGGGATTCACGCCTATCATCAATCCGCCTGAAGTCGCCATCCTCGGCGTCGCCCGCAGCAACTGGGAACCCGTATACATCGACGGTGCTTTCCAGCCCCGTTTCATGCTGCCGCTCATGCTGACCTATGACCACCGCGTCATCGACGGCGCCGACGGCGCCCGTTTCCTGCACTGGATCGCCGACGCGCTGGCCAACCCATTGATTCTGGCCCTGGAGGGTTAACACCATGGAATCCACTCAGCTCGCCGTGATCGGGGGCGGTCCCGGTGGTTATGTAGCCGCATTCCGCGCCGCTGACCTGGGCCTGCAGGTGACTCTGGTAGACCAGGAGGCCAAACCCGGCGGCGTCTGCCTGCACCGCGGTTGCATCCCGTCCAAGGCCCTGCTGCACGTGGCCCGGCTCATTCGGGAAACCCGTGAAGCGGCGTCATGGGGGATTACCTTCGCCGAGCCTGAAATCGATCACAAGAAACTCAACCGGTGGAAAGACCGGGTGGTGGCCCGAATGACCGGCGGTCTGGTTCAACTGGTCAAATCCCGCGGCATAGACCCTATCCAGGGCACGGCTCGGTTTACGGACGCCCATACATTGCGGATCGAGACTCCGGACAACACCACCCGGAACCTGCGCTTCGATCATGCCATCCTGGCCTCCGGCTCGCGTCCGGTCGTCCTGCCCATGCTGCAGGCGGACAGTGACCGCATCATGGACTCCACCGCAGCGCTGGCACTGAACGATATTCCCGCATCCCTGCTGGTAGTGGGAGGGGGATACATCGGTCTCGAACTGGGCAGCGTGTATGCCAGCCTCGGCACCCGCGTCTCCGTCGTCGAGATGACGGACGGACTCATTCCGCCGGCAGATCGCGACCTCATCAAACCGTTGCAGGCGCATCTGGACAAGGCCTTCGAGGAGATCATGTTGCAGACCCGCGTGACCGGTGTCGAAGTCGCGGACGAGGGTCTCGAGGTCCATATGCAGTCGTTGCCGGCTGAGGAAAGTTTTTCCAGGCAGTATGATAAGGTCCTCGTTGCCGTGGGCCGCCGCCCCAACAGCGATGACCTGGGGTTGGAAAATACCCAGGTGGAACTCGATGACAACGGTTTTGTCCGCGTCGACGACCAGCAACGCACGCGGGAGTCCTCCATCTTCGCCATCGGCGATGTCGCCGGTGCCGGACTGGCGCACACGGCGTCCCACCAGGGAACGGTAGCCGCCCAGGTCATCGCCGGCCAGAAGGCCGGTTTCGCCCCCAATGCCATTCCTGCCGTCGTGTTCACGGATCCGGAGATCGCCTGGTGCGGCCTTACCGAACAGGAGGCCAAGGCACAGGGCCGCAAGGTTTCGGTGTCCCGTTTCCCCTGGGCAGCATCCGGACGCGCCACCACGCTGGGACGCAACGAGGGCCTGACCAAACTGGTGATCGACCCGGAATCCGAACGCGTCCTGGGTATGGGTGTGGTCGGCGCCGGCGCCGGCGAGCTGATCGCTGAAGGAGTGCTGGCGGTGGAGATGGCGGCCCGCGCCGCTGATCTGGCCATGAGCATTCATCCCCATCCCACGCTCTCCGAGACCGTCATGGAAGCCGCGGAAGTGTTCTTCGGCCACAGCCCCCATCTGCATGTTCCCAAACGGCGCTGAACCGGGCCGTATCTGGGCCGTATCTGGGCCGTCCCTGAGCCCTTCCCTGAGCCCTCCCTGGGGCTGTCCCTGAGCGCGCCCCTCCTTGGAGCCGTCCCTGAGAGCGTATCCGAGGGGGGAGCGGCTCACATGCCATGTCCGGGCCATGCCCGGTGCAGGTCCCGGGCAATCCCTGGGAAAATCCTGCCGGTCACCCGGACTGCGAGGGGCCGGCGGCGGCATTTTTTTCCTCCAGGTCATCTGTCGTGAGGCACTCGGGCAGCCGCCTTCTGTCTGTCGGGCAAGCGGCTGATCCCGCGGCCATGCCGGGCCAGTGATGCACGGATCCTTGCACCCTCATCCAGGGCACGATATTTGCTGACAACCTTGCACGGTGCGGCCTGATCCGCACCTCGAACGCACGGAAGCGGATCGATCACCAGATATGGACAGCATACCTCTGACATGCCGGCTTGGTCGCCAGCTGGAGCAGCTCGATCGTGACATTCACGCTAACCTGGCCCAGGTCAGACGCCACCGACAGGCGTTGGAGCAGCTGGAAGCGAGCCAGCTCTCGCCGCTGGCCACGCCTGATTTTGCGGCACTGTTGCGCGCCTCCCTGCAGCCCTTGAGCGTTCCTCCGGGCGCATCCGCGCCATGACCCGCCGCTGCGCGCGGGTATCGGACCCAAGCCGGGGGACGCGGAACCGTGAGCGCCGGTGAACCGCCAGCGCCGGTGAACCGTCAGCGCCGGTGAACCGCCAGCGCGCCCCAGTGTACCACGGCAATGGCCGGACAGTTTGGCAGCTACGGAGTATTGCCGGCTGCGGATGCGTGCGGGGCAAGGCCCTCCGCCCAGGCTCGCGCGCCATCACTGGCGCCATACCCGAACCGAACTACGCCGATCACTCCACCCGGACCAGTTCCCGGCCCGCTCTTTGGTGGCACCGGTATTGTGGGACAGCGGGTCAGCTGTGTATATTAGCGCAGTAGGCCTCCCCCTGCTGGTCACGAGACTTGCGCTGCAGATACCGTTCTGCACCTCACTGCCGCTCGCACGCCTCCGTATGACGTCGCGTGCCTGCCATCCATCGCCGACTGATCTCCGATGAAAGTCCGATTCTCCATGATCGCCAAGAGCGCCGCGCTCATTCTGCTGACCGCCGCCCTGTTTGCTATGCACCTCCTGCGGACGCCCGAGGTCCCGGAACCGTACCAGTACCCGGCCACCGCCGAACTCATTGCCACCGGTCGCCACGCCGAGGCCTATCACCAGTTGCTGCTTGTCGAGGTCAGCGCGCTGACACCGGGGGAACGCGGCCAGCTCGAATACCAGCTGGCCATCTGTGAAAGACTGCTGGACAAGCATGCCCAGGCTTCTGCCCGGCTGCAACATCTCGAGCAGGCGCTGCCGGTTCTGGAAGACTATCGGTTGTACTGGATAGCTCGCTCCCTGGAACACATGGAGCACCCGGAAGCCGCCGTAGCGGCTTACCTCGAGTTGCTGACCCGCAGTCAGCATCCGGAGCTGACTGATCGCGGCCGCCTGCACCTGATGGCCCTGTACGGACAGAGCGGGAACCACGACGAGGCTCTGCTGCTGGGTCAACAGATCCTGGCGGGCTTCACCGGGTTCGAACCGGAGGTATTGTACCGCACGGGCAGCATTCACGGACAGCAGGCTGACACGTTGGCCCAGCGGCACGTATGGCTGGAATTGGCCCGCCGTTTCCCAGGCTCGAGCTGGGCCCTTCGGGCCATCGACGAACTGCCTGTCCGGGAGGAAGAGAACGAGCTGCGTATCCGGACCCAGGTATACACCGATCACCGGCGTCATGCGGACGCTGTCCGTCTGCTCAGGACGCTCCTGCGCGCGTATCCGCGGCAGCAGCCGGCGCACACCCGGTATCAGCTGGGCCGGGTCCTGGCTGCCCAGGGGCGGTACGACGAGGCGCTGGAGACCTACCGTGCGCTGGCAGCCGACGGCTCCATGCCAGCAGCCTGGTACCGCATGGGCGCCCTGAAGATCCGCATGGGCCGGAGCCGGGAGGCAACTCGCACCTTTGAGCGGTTCGTGCGGATGTACCCGAATCATGCGTTGGCTGACCAGGCCCTGTGGCAGATGGCCAAGGCGGCCGAACGGCGCGACGACTTCGGCACTGCCGCTGTGTTCTACCGTCGCCTGGTGGAGGAGTGCCCGAACAGCGACCTGCGCGACGAAGCGGAGTGGAACATCGGGTTCATGTATTACCTGCAGCAGGAATACCACAAGGCTCTGCCGGTCTTTCAGCACCTGAGCCGTGTGGCCACCAAGCCCCACATCGTCGATCAAAGCCTGTTCTGGGCTGGCAAGAGCGCGGAGGAACTGGGGCAGAAGGACGTGGCCCGTCAGCATTACCACCAGGCGGCAGCAGCTTTTCCGCGCTCCTATTATTCGTCCCGTGTCGTGGCCCTGGGATTGGCGCCAGCTCCTGCACTCCAGCCCCGGCCGCATGCCGCGGCGACCACGATCAATCCAACGGTACCGGCCCGTATGCACGGTGAGGAGTACATCCAGCGCGCTGACGCGCTGGCCGCCCTGGGGCGGCGCGATCTGGCCGGCCGTGAGCTGCAATGGGTGGAAACGCGCAACCAGGGCAACCCATCCGCCCTGCAGGCCATACGTGACCGGTACGCAGCCTACGGTATGCCTGACCGGGCCATGCGACTGTCCGTCCAGGTTTATGTTGGCGCGGGCTCTGAACGGGAAATCCATCACATATACCCGCAGTATTTCTGGGACCAGGTGTCTGCTGCTGCAGCAGAAGCGAATGTGGATCCGCTGCTCGTTCTCTCGGTGATGCGTCAGGAAAGCGCCTTCAACCCGCGGGCGGAATCCCGCGCGGGGGCTCTGGGCCTGATGCAGGTCATGCCTCAGACCGGCCGCAAACTGGGGCGCACCCTGGGTCTGCAGCCCATCGAACGCGACCACCTGCTGGATCCGGACACCTCCATCCGCCTGGGCACCCATTTCCTGGGAGATCAGATACGGCAATTCGCCGGCCACAACGGTGATGACATGCAGTTGGAACTGGGTCTTGCCGCATACAATGCCGGCCCTCACAACGCGCGTCGCTGGTTGGAACGCATGCCGGATCTGGATATCGACACCTTCGTTGAACGCATTCCATTCCTTGAGACGCGCCGCTACGTCAAGCTGGTTTTGAGGAATTATACCATATACAGGGCTTTGAGCGATGCCTGAATCTCATCCCGATTCCCGTACGGAGAAGCGGATACGCCGGCTGGAGGATTTGTACATCATCCTCTCCATATTCACCATTTGGCCCGTGATCCTGCGCTGGCGGCACCCGTTCTTCGAGTTTGCCATGTATGTAGCCCTGGTGGGGCTGGTGGTGATATTTTTCCGGCGTATCAAACGCTTCAGCCAGAGCCGGGAAGACCTGAAATGATGGCTGAATCCTGTTCAGACGCTTCACAGTCACAGGCCGGGTATTGCTGCTTGCGGCTGGTGCCTCCAGACCCGCCGGCCCAGACGTTCCAGCACGGGAACGAGTAACACGCCCACCACCATCATGGCGAAGGTGGCTATAGCCTCCGGGGTATATTCCGCGGGCCAGACCCAGCGGTCCCGCAATATGACCACCCGGTCTCCCAACTCCTGGATTTCGAGTACCTGGCGGAAGGGCCATACCTTGCGCACCGATCCCAGCATCAGACCTACGAGGAACGCCATGGTACCGGCGTGATACCTGGCCAGCAATACCTTCAGCAGACGGGAGAACAGCAGCACACCGAGCAATCCGCCCGCACCGAATGCCGCCAGCAGATCCACATGCCGTTCATGCACGGCGATCAGAGCCTGCTGGTATTTGCCCATGATCACCAGCAGAAACGACCCGCTGAGACCGGGCAGGATCATGGCCATGACAGCCACCATGCCGGCCAGGAAGAACTGCGGCAGGTTCGCTCCGGTTTCGACCGGTACCAGTGAACCCGCAGCCAGGCCGAAGCCCACCCCGGTGGCAAGGCAGATCGCCCGTGCCGCATTCCACCGGTACACCTGGCGCCCGACGAAAAGCGCGCTGGCCACGATCAATCCGGTGAAGAAGCCGAACACCGGCTGGGGATAGTGCTCCAGCAGGAGACTGATCAACCGGGCCAGGCTGACGATGGCCACCATGATACCGCCCAGCAACGGCAAGACGAAACCGGCGTTGGCCCGTTCCAGTGCCGCGGTCAGTCGTCCGCGCAGCAGCAGTCTGCCCACCTCCATGTCGATGCCCGCGACCGTGCGCACCAGTTCGTCGTAGATGCCAGTAATCAGAGCGATGGTACCGCCGGAGACGCCGGGTACCATATTGGCTGCCCCCATGCAGAGACCCCGCAGCACCAATCCAGGTCCGCGTCGCCCCTGCCGGCTTATCCAGAGCCAGAATGCTTTCAATGATACCTCTTCGTAAGTGCTCTCGCGTTAGGCATTATCATATCGGAGTGCGGTACCGGCGCGCCGCGCCCGGTCTGCGGCTGCAGTGCCGTCGCGACTGGCTGCACCCGCCCGGCGACGATGTTCGGTACCTTGAGGTCATTCCCAGCACCGACGCAGGTGTTCGATGATGCGGCTGTCCGTCCGGGCGAAGGCGTAATGGTCCAGTTCGGCCGGCACAACCCAGCGCCAGTCAGCGCAGCCGACGGCGCGCGGCGCGCCACCGGCATAGGTGGCGCTGAAAGCATGCAGCGTGATGCTGAAGTGAGTATAGGAGTGGTCTATGCTGATGAGGTGCTCGCCTACGATGATACTGAAATCCAGTTCCTCGACGATCTCGCGCACCAGACACTCCTGCAGACTCTCTCCAGGTTCCTGCTTGCCGCCGGGGAATTCCCACAATCCCCCGAGCATACCGCCGGCCGGACGCTGGGCGATCAGCAGTTTGTCATCCCGCCAGATGACGCCCGCGGCAACCTGGTAGTGCGGTTTGGGCGCCCGCCGGCTCTTCAACGGCAGCCTGGACGGATCCGCACCGGAAGCGTACATGCGACAGTGCGTCGCAACCGGACACACCGCGCAGCGCGGACGGCGTGGCGTGCAGATCCGTCCGCCCAGCTCCATGAGCGCCTGATTGTAGTCACCGGCCTGACCTCGCGCCAGTAACCGCTCGGCCGCGCCCAGCAGGCACTGGCGCCCAGCGCCGGAACGCGGATCCGTTTCCACCACCAGCAGGCGGCACAACACCCGCATCACGTTGCCGTCCAGCACCGGGTGGTCCCGGTCAAAAGCGATGCTGGCCACGGCCGCACTGGTATATTCACCCACGCCCGGAAGGTTGCGCAATGCCTCCCTGGTGTCCGGTATACGACCGCCATGCCGGTTGACGATCAGGCGCGCGGCACGGTGCAGATTGCGTGCCCTGCTGTAATAACCGAGCCCCTCCCACATTTTCAGCACGTCACTTTCGTCCGCGTCGGCCAGCGCGGCGATGGATGGGAAACGCCTGATAAAACGACTATAGTACGGCTCCATCTGTTCCACGCGCGTCTGCTGCAGCATGATTTCGGACAGCCATACGTGGTATGGATCACGGCTGTCGCGCCAGGCCAGGGGGCGCCGGTGTTTCCGGTACCAGCCCAGCAGCGCGGCACGGAAAGCCGTCAGTGCAGCGGGATTGTCCAGCAGTGGATCCTGTTCGTGCCCCACGGAGACTCTCCTGTACCGAGCTAAGCGTCATTGTGGCCACCGGCGGCAGCCCGGACGGCAGCCGCAACCGCATCGCCCATCTGGCCGGTGGACATATTGCCGCGCAGATCGGGCGTGCCGCTACCGGCCACAGCCAATACCGTGCGCACCGCGGCGCGGATGCGCTGGCCGGCCTGACAGGCGGCCGGATCCTGATGACGGTTGCCCAGCCAGTCCAGCATCATGGCCCCGGAGAGTATGGTGGCTACCGGGTTGCTGGTGCCTTGTCCAACGATATCCGGAGCCGTCCCGTGAGACGGTTGAAACACGGCGGCGTCATCGCCGATGTCTCCGGACGGAGCCATGCCCATACCCCCCACCAGCCCGGCGGCCAGATCCGAGATGATGTCGCCGTACATGTTCTCCATGACCATGACGTCGAAGCTTGCCGGACGGCGCACCATATGCAGGGCGAGCGCATCGATATAGGCGTATTCACGCTCCACCTGGGGGTACTGCGCGCCGATTCGGTCGAAGATACTCCGGAAAAACGCCATGGACTTGAAGATGTTGGCCTTGTCCACGCAGGTGACCTTCATCGGCTGCCGGCCGCGGCGCAGCGCCAGTTCAAAGGCGTAGCGCACCACCCGTTCCGTGCCCGATCGAGTGATGACCATGGAATCCACCGCCACTTCGTCGCGCAGGCGGATCCCCGCATTCATGGAAGCGAAGAGGCCCTCCACATTCTCGCGCAGAATGACCAGGTCAATGGAACCTCTCTCCATACCCTTGAGCGGCGTATGCCGGGCATCGAACAGGTAGATCGGACGCACGCCGGCGTACAGATCCAGCTCAAAGCGCAGATCCACCTGAGGCCGCATCTCCGTGCCATCGGGCCAGCGCACGTCCGGCAGTCCCATAGCCCCCAGCAGCACGGCATCCGCCTGCCGGCAGGCCGCCAGGGTTTTTTGCGGTAGAGGTGTGCCGCATTTCAGGTAGCAGCCGGCACCGCAGGGGTATTCGGAAAACTGCAGACGCAGACCGTCTGCCGCCGCAGCAGCGTTCAGTGCTTTCAGCGTCTCGACGACCACCTCCGGCCCGATACCGTCTCCCGGCAGTACCGCGATGACATATTCGCGCCCGCGCATGCCTCAACTCCACAGCCGGTCGTTCACCCGGTCCTCGTCCCACCCGGTGACGGGCGCGAAGCAACCCGGGCCGTCCGGATCCAGGTGACGGTTGAGCACGTCCTCATCCAGTCCGCTGAAGCCCAGCCCCGGGGTTTCCGGAACCTGGATGTGGCCGTCCTGAATCAGCGGTTGCGGCAGTCCCTCCACCAGGCTGCTCCAGACCTCCAGCGCGTCCACCGAGTGGTTTTCCAGAGCCAGGAAGTTCTCCGTCGCGGCGGCGCAATGCACGGCCGCCAGGGCTGCGACCGGCGACATGGCCATGTGCAGGGCCATGGCTATGCCGCGCTCCTGGGCCAGATCGCCGATTTTTTTCGTCTCCAGAATTCCTCCTGAAGAAGCCAGATCCGGATGCACCACGGCGATGGCCCGGCGTCCGAAAAGGTCGGCGAAGCCTTCTTTGAGGTAGATATCCTCGCCGGTGCAGATGGGCGTATCCACGGCCTCCGACAGACGCACATACTGGTCCGTGAACTGCCATGGGATCATGTCCTCGTACCAGGCCAGGTTGAACCGGTCCAGCGCCTTGCCCAACCGGATACAGGACTCCATACCCATATGCCCGAAATGGTCGGCGGCCAGGGGCACGTCGTAGCCCAGGATGGAACGCACATCCGACACGTATTGGCACAACGCATCGATGCCGCGGTCCGTGATCTGGATACCGGTGAACGGGTGCATCACCTGATTGGTGGCCAGCATGCCCGGCGGCGCGCTTACCGCCGCTTCCACGCCCCGCAGCTGGCCGATGCCGATGTCCATCTTGAAGAAACCGAAGCCCATATCGCGCCGTTGCCGCAGCTTCTCTCCCATGGCTTTGCCATCGGCTTCATTGGGCGTGTCGCAATAACACAGGATCCGATCGCGGAACTTGCCGCCGGCCAGCATGTAGGCCGGAACACCGTACGCCTTGCCGGCCAGATCCATCAGCGCCATCTCCACGGCACACACGCCACCCGCCTGCCGGGCATGGTGACCGAATTGCTTGATCTTGCGGAAAATCCGGTCCACGTTACACGGATTCTCTCCCAGCAGCCGGCTTCTGAGCATCAGCGCATAGGTTCTGCTGCCGCCGTCGCGGACCTCGCCGTAACCGGAGATTCCCTGGTTGGTATCCAGGCGAATCAGCGTGGAATGAAACGGCGGGCGGCGCAGGGTGGCCACGCGCAGATCGGTGATTTCCAGTTCAGAGGGACGAGAATGCGTGACGATATGGTCCTCAACACCCCGATTCATATCAGACTCCCCTATGGGCCATCGACTCCGTGGCTGGGCCTCTGTCACAGGCCCGGAATGTGTATCATGACAACGTGGTCAACCTCAGGATGCGGCCGCCGCGGCACCGTGACTGCGCAACCCATGGCGCCATGGCCGTATCCTGTAGAATATCACCAGCTCGAATGGGCGTCAAACCAGGCCACGGCCGTTCGCCTGCGGCCTCCCGGTACCGCTTTACAGGACCGCCGGGCTGGCATAGATTCGTGTCTCGTGCCGGTCGCCCGATCAACCCCTGGCAGCAGGCCGGACCGCCTCGGCCCTGCGGGCAGCCTTCCCCTGGCCACCCTCGTCCCTCATGCCGAACACACCAAGCCGGAGGTAGGAACGTGAAGATCATGATCGTAGACGACGAACTGGTCGTCGGCGATTTCTTCTGCCAGCTGGCCAAGATCCGCGGATACACCGACATCGAGACGGTCGGTTCCGGCCAAGAAGCGATCAGCCGGGTGATGAACAACCGCTATGACCTCATCACCCTGGACATCCGGATGCCCGGCTTGAGCGGCCTGGAAATCATCGCCATGCTGCGCAACATGAGCCCCCACGCGATCATCGCCATCATCTCCGGGTTCATTCCGGACCGCATATCCAGCGAAGTGGCCGAATGTGCGGACATCATGCTTCCCAAGCCGGTCGACATCGACACCTTCAACACATTGCTCGACTGCGCCCAGCAGATTTGTGACGCCATTTCCAGTTTGCGTGGCGTAGGCATAGATCCATCGGCGCGTATGTCGGGTTGAGACAGGCCGGCATCCGCATCATGTCCGCCATATTCGACATTCAGCCCGCCGTCCAGGCCCTGATCCAGGGCACGGACGTCGTCAAGTCACGCGGTCTGCCACCAGGCACCAACCGGTTCGATGCAGGCGACAGTAACGGCATCTTCGAGGGCACCGTCCCGGCGGGCGCCACCCTGTCCGGCGAGGAGTCGTTGCTGGTGGACGGCAACGCGGTGGGTACTGCCGGCAGTGCCTGTTCGCTCCATGCAACCAGGAGCCTCCTGGTCACGGGAGACATGCGCCATGCCCGTGTTTCGGCCGGGAGTCTGCATGTTGCCGGCAACGTCCGCAACGCCCAGATCCAGGTCTCGGGGAAAGTGGTCGTCGGTGGCGACATGCGGCGTTCGCATTTGATGCTCGGAGCATTCGAGGCCAGCAAGAGGCGCATCGATGAGCATCGCCACGATATTTCCCGAATGCAGGAACAGCGTGCGGGTCTCGATCGCAGCATCAACCAGGACGAGAAGCGCCTGGATCGCTCCTGCAAGGCAACGCGTGTCCCCCTCAACTTCAACGTCAGCCGCATCGTGATCCAGGAACAGCAACGCATCCGGGTCAACTTGAGCACCGTATACTCCTCCATAGGAGACAAACCGCCGGACAAACTCAAGAAGGCTCTCGACGTGTTTTTCACCAAAGGGATAATAGGTTTCCTGGCCAAGACCAACCGCAAGTACATCGCCGGCAACCCGGCTCGCGAAAAGGTCTTCATGCAACTGCTGAAGGCATTGCGTGGCCTTGTTCTGCAGGTGTTTGAACGGGATCAAATCATCGCTCGTATCCAGCAGCACCAGACGCAGATCGACCTCCTGATCGACGCCCTGCAGAACCAGCATCCGGAGCTTCATGTGGGTGGTGATCTGGGTCCGGAAAACCGCATCGAATTCGTTTGCCCCAGCGTGATGCGGCGGGAGGCGACCGACATCGATGTGAACCACCAGACTGCCTCGCTGGTCGTCAAACAGGGATCTCAGCCGGACATTTTGCGCCTGGAGCTGCGTGATTTCAGGGGCGATATTGCCGCAACGGATGTGCCAGCCAGCGAGCTCTCCGGCGTGGTCTTTCGCGTCGAAGAGGGCGAAATTCACTGGGCCCCCCATGACTGAGCCGGCCGGCTAGCATGCGGATCGTCGCCGGCAGCCTTCGAGGCAGACAAATACCGTCGCACCCGTGCCTCGGATCGGTGCGTCTCACCTCCGCCCGCACCAAAGAGGCCGTTTTTTCCATGTTGGGAAGCGACTTGCAGCGTCTGTTGTTTCTGGACCTGTGTGCCGGGTCCGGTCAGATCGGTCTGGAAGCGTACAGCCGGGGGGCACGGATCGTACTGAATGAACCGGATAGACGGCGGTACGCGCAGATACGGCGGCTAGTGGCGCAGTGGCAGCTGGACGATGTCGAACTGCACAGCACCCGCGCCGAGAACCTGATGCCCCGCCTGCAGGCGGTTGGATACCGGTTCGATGTCGTATACCTCGACCCTCCCTATCACGCCCGGAGCAGCGGCCAGGCGCTGGCCGCCAGGCTGCTGACGCAGTTGGGGAACACGGACATCCTGCAATCCGGCGCCGTCGCCCTGGTCCAGCATCAGGCAGACCTGGATTTACCGCCGGCCAGCGGTATGCTGCAGCGGGGACGGCAGCGCACCTACGGCTCCACCATGTTGACGATATTCCACTGCATCACTCCCCGGCCGGCCAGCTGAGCCCTCTGTCCAACCCTCTTCCCCGGAGAGTCCCGCATCATGCGCTTTCGTCCCTGCATCGATCTTCATAACGGCCAGGTCAAGCAGATCGTCGGTTCCACCTGGCGCGATGGCGCCGAACCGCTGACCAACTTCACCGGCGCGGCAGACCCGGCCCATTATGCCGCCATGTACCGCCGGGACGGTCTGCACGGCGGCCATGTCATCATGCTGGGTCCCGGCAACGCGCCGGCCGCTGCCGCCGCCCTGGCCGCCTTCCCCGGCGGACTGCAGATCGGCGGCGGCATCACCGCGTCGACGGCCACTTCCTGGTTGGCGCAGGGAGCTTCCCACGTGATACTCACCTCGTTCGTCTTCGATGGGGGATGTCTGCAGGAGGATCGCCTGGCCGCAGTGGTTGAGGCCGTGGGCCGTGAACGGCTGGTACTGGACCTCAGCTGCGCCTGGCACGACGGTCGGTATGTGGTGATGACGGACCGCTGGCAGCGTGCCAGTAACCTGACGATCGACGCCGGCACGCTGTTCCGGCTGTCTGCCTCCTGTGCCGAGTTTCTGGTCCATGCCACTGCGGTCGAAGGCCGCCAGCAAGGCATCGACACGCGGCTCGTGGAGCTGCTGGGGGACAACACCCCCGTTCCCACCACCTACGCCGGCGGCGTCCGCAGCATGGAAGACGTGAACACGATCCGCAGACTGGGACGCGGACGCCTGGATTTCACCGTGGGCAGCGCCCTGGATATCTTCGGCGGCAGCAGCATCCGCTACGCCGATCTCGTGGACATGATGCAGCAACACACCTGAACGGGAGAATACGATGAAAATCACCGCCGTGCAGACCTATCTGGTGAATGCGGATGAAGGCACCAGCGCCGAACGTCCGCGAGGACGCAACTGGTTGTTCGTCAAAGTACTCACGGATGCAGGTATCAGCGGCGTCGGCGAAGGCGGCGGGTGGCCGGTCGTCGTCGACAAAGCCATACGCGAGCTCGCCTATTTCCTCCTGGGGGAAAACCCCTTCGAGATCGAACGACTGTGGCTCAAGCTGTATGATGTCCTGCACGGACATGGGGTCACCGGCGCGGTGCGTGGCGGCGCCTTGAGCGCCATCGACATGGCTTTGTGGGATATCAAGGGCAAGGCCCTCGACGTGCCGGTGTACGAACTACTCGGCGGCAAGGTGAGGGACAGTATCCCGGTGTACGGCCACGCCAGCACCCCGGATGCCGCCCGCAAGCTGCTGGACCGGGGCTACACCGCATTCAAGTGCGGCCCCAGCGCCCGCACCCTGGAAACCCTGCGTCAGGCCCTGGGCGATGAACCGAACATCGGGGTGCATTGCCATGCCCAGTTCACGCCGGCAGCTGCCGTGCAACTGGCCCGGGCCTGCGAACCCTTCCGGCCCATGTTTCTGGAGGATCCTGTGGTCCCTGAAAACATCGAGGCCCTGGCCAAGGTGGTCGACAAAATAGCCATCCCCCTGGCCACCGGTGAACGCCTGGCTACCAAGTGGGCCTTCAGCGAGCTGCTGGCCCGCAACCTGGTCGATATCGTCCAGCCCGAGACCACCCGTCTGGGCGGCATTACCGAACTCAAGAAACTGGGCGCCATGGCCGAGGCCCAGTCGGTCAAGGTGTCGCCCCATGACGGTTCGGTGGGCCCCATCGTGGAGATGGCCAATGTGCACGTGCTGGCCACGCTGCCCAACGCCTTCCTGCTGGAACACAAGGTCAGCGATGTTCCGTGGCGGTATGAAGTGGCACCGGGAGCCGTGCTGGAAAAAGATGGCGCCATCCGCCTGCCCGACGGTCCGGGACTCGGTCTGGACCTGGACGAGGCCGTCGCGCGGGCGCATCCTCTGCCGCTGACCGACGCCTATACCTACCGGTTCCGCTCGCCGGAAGCGATGTCGCAGTGGGAGGTAAGGTGACGCGCTAGCGACATGAGGGTCGGGATGCGGGGCGGTGGCGCCGGATCTGGCACACACGAGGCGGTGAGCTGCAATGCGCCGGCCTACTGACCGGTGAACTGACGGAATTTCGCCGCGTATTGCCCTAATACCCTGTCCGCATCATGGTCGCTTCCCGGCTTGTGGATCACCTCCACCGAGAAGCAGCCGTCGAAGCCTGCGTCCGCCAGCAGCTCGAGCGGTGTGGCGTGGTCGATGACTCCTTCTCCCAGAGGCCCGGTCTGGATCTTGCCGTCAACGTAGCTGCCGTCATGGGCG